>JAYWCL010000077.1:0-29704 GCA_043780595.1 Limnoglobus sp. | reverse complement strand
AAGTCGAGGGAGCCGAACGCGTGCATCCGCATCGGCAACTCGTGGGAAGCTACGAGGGATTCCCAGCCTAACCCACGCCGGAAACGCGGTTACACCCGTCCAATTCGTTGGTTGGGAACAATGTCTTGGAATTGCGCTTTTCCAAACTCAACGAGAGCATCGATTATATACGCAAGAAAATATGTTTTGCCTGTTCCGTTTTTGCCAACCAGAATGATTGGCTTCGGCGTTCCGTCTGCATTAACTTCAAATGAGACATCAAGGGCCTTAATTGGCCCAACATTTTCAATCATGCATTCTCGTAAATAGATAGCCATAGACCGTGGTTCTTTGCTCTGTTTTAGGCAGGGAGAAGGGCTGTGTGGGGCAAATGTTTAAGAATTAGTACGAGATTCGTAATATTGATAATTATTCATTATTCATTCTATATAACACCACATTAGCAGCATTAGTACTTGCCAAGTTTCACTTCAGTTAATTGTCTACACATCCAACTCTTCGAGGTTCGCCAAGCCCGCTTTTTGCATGATGAACTCGTAGCGGGGTTCGGCGTCTTTTCCTAGTAGATCTTTGAACGTATTGTGTGCGTCGATGTTTTCGCTGATTTCGACCTTCAACAGCTTGCGTGATTTTGGGTCGAGCGTCGTTTGCGACAGTACGCGGAACGGCATCTCGCCGAGGCCCTTGAAGCGCGTGATGTCGTGCTTGCGGCCTTTCAGTCCGGCGATGATTTCTTCCTTGTGCTCGTCGTCCTTCGCCCAGAAGGTTTCCTTCGCCACGTCGATCCGGTACAGCGGCGGTTGCGCGATGTAGATGTGCCCTTTGCGGATCAGTTCGATCGCGTGGCGGAAGAAGAAGTCGAGGATTAGCGCGCAAATGTGGCAGCCGTCGGCGTCGGCGTCCATCAGCAAGATGATCTTCCCGTAACGCAGCCCGTCGTAATGAAACTTGTCGCCGGCCCCCGTGCCGATCGCGTTGACGAGGTCCGAAAGCTCCTGATTCAACATCACTTTCGCGGTCGAGAGGTCTTCGCCGTTCAGGATTTTGCCGCGTAGCGGAAGCACGGCTTGCGTCTTATTGTTGCGGCCTTGCTTCGCCGAACCGCCTGCCGAGTCGCCTTCGACGATGAACAGTTCGCTCTCGCCGAGGTCGGTCGCTTTGCAGTCGGCGAGCTTGCCCGGCAGGCTCCCGCGTCGGCTGCCCGGCGTCTTCCGCACGACCTGCGCCGCCTCACGCGATGCCTGCCGTGCCTTCGCAGACAGCACGATCCGGCCGACGATGTCGTCCGCGATGCTCTTGTTGTTGTTCAGCCACGTTTCCATCGCGGGGCGGATGAAGTTATCGATCGTCGCTTCGAGTTCGGGGTTGTTGAGTTTTTCCTTCGTCTGCCCTTGGAACATCGGTTCTTGCACGAACACGGATAGCACCGCCACGATGCCTTCGCGAATGTCGTCGGCGGTGATTTTCAGGCCCTTCGTCGATTTCTTGGCTTCGTCGTGCGTGTCGATGTAGTTGTTGATTGCCTTGCGAATCGCCGCTTTCAGGCCGTTTTCGTGCGTGCCACCGGCGGCGGTGCGGATGCCGTTGACGTACGAACGGAAGGTTTCGTCGGTCGATTCGGTCCACTGCAACGCGATTTCAATGCGTTCGCCGGTAGAGCGCACGGCGGAGAATATCGCCTGCGTGACGGTCGGCTTCTGCGCGTCGGCGACGAGCTTGGCGAGGAACGCGGGCAGGCCGGCGGGGTTCGCGAGTTCGAACGTCTCGCCGGTGATTTCGTTCTTGAACGTGACCTTCAACCCACTGTGGATGTACGTCATGTCTTCGAGGCGAACGCGGATCACGTCGGCGTCGAAATGCGTGTTGCGGAAGATCGTGTCGTCGGGGCGGAAGTGGATCGACGTTCCGTGCCCGCGGAATGGCCCGACCTTCTCGAGCTTCGTCGTCGGGATGCCTTTCGAGAACGACTGCGTGTACTCGAAACCATCGCGCTTCACGTTCGCGACGAGCTTCTTGGAAAGCGCATTCACGACCGACGCGCCGACGCCGTGAAGCCCACCGGAATAGAAGTAGTTGGAGTCTTTGTTGCCGAACTTGCCCCCGGCGTGCAACTTCGTGAGTACGAGTTCGAGGCCGGAAATCTTGAACTTCGGGTGCAGGTCGATCGGGATGCCACGCCCGTTATCTTGCACCGTGATCGAGTCGCCGCCTTTGTGCAACGTCACCTGAATGTGATCGGCGTAACCGTTGATGTACTCGTCGACGCAGTTATCGACGATCTCCCAAACGAGGTGGTGCAGCCCCTTCGTGTCGGTGCTGCCGATGTACATCGACGGCCGCACGCGGACCGGTTCCAACCCTTCGAGGACTTGGATGTCGTCGCTGGTCGTGTAATTCGATTTCGTTGCGGGTGTGCTCATGGCTATTCAAAGCAACTGCGTATGGAAAACGGGGCATTTACTCGAACAACGTACCGTTGGGTTTGTCGGCATCTCGCGGTTTCGGCGGGGCACGGCCTTCGACTTCGTCCCAGTTCGCGAGTTCGATCGGCGCGGGCACAACGCGCGTGAATCGCGTTCGCTGGCCGGGCTTGTCGCCCTTGCCGCCGCGTGCCTGGGACTTCGTGCCCTTCGGCGTAAAGTCCTGCGTCTTGCCCGATTCGGTTTCGACGACGATCCGGTTCGCGTCGTTGACTTTGCCTTCGGTCACCAGCGCGCCGCCAATGCACGTGTCGCCTTCGTCGATCTTGATGCCGATCACGCCTTTACCGACACCGGCGAGCGCGTTGACTTCGTCGAGCGGGAAGTGAATCAGCCGCCCTTCGGCGGTGGCCAGAATCATGCCCGTCTCTTCGGCGATCCGCTTCACCATGCAGACTTTGTCTTTTTCTTCGGGCTTCGCGTACTTGCGGCCCGCTTTGCTCGACTCCGCACGGTAGTTCGTGAATGGCAGCCGCAGCACGTATCCCGCCGTGGTTGCGACGATCAGGTGCGGCTTCGCGGGGGTATCGCCGACCGCCGGAACATCGACCGGCGTGAAGCGCGGGTCGGTGGTCATGAGTGCGATGATCTTGACGCCATCGTTGATCTTGAAGAACTTCGTGACGGGTTCGCCGTAGCCGGAACTCGCGGGGATTTCGTTCATTCGCATCGTGTACGCGATGCCATCGTCGGCGAAAAAGATCACGCTATCGAGCGTGCTGCCGGGTGCCACGGCGAGCACTTCATCGCCTTCGCGAACGCGCGTGCTTTCGATCGAGGACAGCCGCCCGACGCGCTTCACCCAGCCATCTTTCGTGAGCACGACGTTGGTGTTTTCGCGAATGATGTACGCTTCTTCGTCGAATTCGAGGATGTCGCCCTCGGCCGCCATTCGCGTCTTGCGTCGCTCGGGGAAGATCTCGATCAGCTTCTCCAACTCGCTTTTCGTCACGTTCCACATCCGCTTTTCGGATGCGATGATTGCCTCGATATCCGCGGCTTTCTTTCGCTTCTCCTTCAACTCGTCGAGGATCTTGTTGATCTCAAGTTTCGCGATTTTGTACAGTTGCGAATCGAGGACGGCATCGACTTGGACCGCATCGAGCGCGAACTCGGCGATGAGTTTCTCGGCCGCATCGGGCTTGCCGGAGCTATCGCGGATCAACTGGATCGCCTTGTCGAGTCCGTTGAAAATGATCCGGAACCCTTCGAGCAAATGGATGCGTCTGCGCAGTTGCCGTAGCTCGAACTCGAAGCGGCGTTTGATCGTCTCGAAGCGGAAATCGAGGAAGTGCTGGAGGATGTCTTTGAGGTTCAGGCCGTCGCGTGGCACGAGGCTCGTGCGGTCTTCACTCGGCACGAGCGCCGTCATGTTGTACGCGAAGTTCTTCTGCAAGTCGGTGTGTTTATACAGGTACGCCATCACCAAATTCGGGTCGGTGTTGGCCTTGAGTTCGAGCGCGATCCGCATCCCTTCCTTGTCGTTCGTCTCGTTCGAGATGCTGAGTAACTGCGGCAGCTTCTTCGTCTCGATCAGCCCGCCGATCGTGTTTTCGAGCAAGCCCTTATCGACGCCATACGGGATCGAGGTGACGACGATCTGCGACTTGCCTTTGCCGAGATCTTCGAGCTTCCACTCGCCCTGCACCTTGATGCTTCCAGTGCCGGTCTCGTAGATGCGGCGCAGCGTGGCCTTGTCGCTGACGATCTTGCCACCGAGCGGGAAATCCGGCCCCTTCACTTTTTCGAGGAGCTGCGCGACGGTCGATTCGGGATTCTCGATCAGGAAGATGCACGCCTTCAGCACCTCGGCCATGTTGTGCGGCGGAATGTTCGTCGCCATGCCGACCGCGATGCCGGCGGTGCCGTTGACGAGCAAGTTCGGGAACTGCGCCGGTAGCACGATCGGCTCGCGTTTGTTCCCCGCATAGTTATCGCGATAGTCGATCGTTTCCTGATCGAGTTCGGTGAGCAATGGCGATGCCGCCCGCGCGAGTTTGGCTTCGGTGTATCGATACGCCGCCGGTGGGTCGCCATCGACCGAGCCGAAGTTCCCTTCGCCGTGGATGAGCGGCACGCGCATCACCCATTCCTGGGACATGCGTACGAGCGCTTCGTAAATCGCGCCGTCGCCGTGCGGGTGGTAGTTCCCCATCACGTCGCCGACGATCTTCGCGCACTTGAGGGCTTTTTTGTCGAACGTCAGATTCGAGTCGTTGTACATCGAGAACAGGATGCGCCGCTGCACCGGCTTCAGGCCATCGCGGACATCGGGGAGCGCGCGGCCCGTCACGACCGACATCGCGTACCGTAAAAAACGGGAACGGACTTCGGTGGCAATCGAAACGGTTTCGATCAATTCCGCCATCGCGTGAGAACCTCTGTGACACTGTACGAAAGTTCAGACGAATATACCGCACGTTCCCGATCTGGGAAGGTGGGTGGCAACGAAAAAACCCCGCCCGAGCAAGATGCGGGCAGGGTACACGATATTTCTTTCGACAACAATTTCCGCATCGCGTCGCGATTTCGACTTACTTTTCCGTCTTCACGGTCCCGACGACTGCGGTGGTTTTCGGTATCGGGTAACACGCTAAGATCGCGTCGAGGTCATCGGAATAATCGGCGGGCACTTCCTCGAAGCCCTTCAGATTCCAGATCATCATCAGCGGCCGGTACTGTGCGGTTTTGTGTGCGGTGGTCAGGCCCGTTCGCAGTTGATCGATCGTGCGTTCGTCGATCGAGCCTTTGCGATAAACCACGACCGTGGCAGGAAAGAGTTCCGATTTGCAGATCACGCGAAGCTGTTTCGCCCCACCCGGTTGCAAGTTCAGGTAGCCTGCGTACGCCGCCGCATCGACCAGAGTGGCTTCGTTTTCGCCGTTGGCAACCGCGTTCAACGCTTCCTCAGATGTCAGACCTTTTTTCGTCGACGTTCGCACGCAAGTCGCAGGCAGACCCGCACGGGCCTTGTCGATGTACGCGATGCAATGCCCCTTCGTGCCGCGTGGGATCGTCAGGCATTCACCTTCGAGTTCGCGGAGGCCTTTCGCGGTGCAGTCTTTGTGTACGACCACGAACGCTTGCAGCGTGCGGCCTTGCGGCATGGCGAGCGCGAGCGGGATGAATTCGGGGTTTTGCTTGTGGACCCAGGCGTATTCGTAGCCGTGAAACACGCCGATGTGGAGCTTTTCATCGTGAATGTTCTTCGCGAGTGCGAACGCATCCGCGTGAATTTCGACGTCGCCGGTGAGGCCCGTTTGCTTTTCGATGAGCGATCGGAATGGTCGCGACAGAGCTTGTACGAGGCTCGGTTGCACGTCGCGGAACATGCCCTGGACCATGCCGATCTTCAGGCCCGGCTCGGCCGCAGTCGATAGCGGTGTCCCGTACAGGATTGCGAGGAGAACGACGAATATCGATGGAGACCTACGAGCCACAAACCACCCCCTCACGATGCCGCTCGCGCGGAACCAGCCAGAACGGATCGGGAATTAACGGGCAATGTCTAAGCTCGGGAACGCCGGTTTGACGCCCCCCGCAGTCACGCGCTCGAGCGATGTCAGCGCCTTGAGTTGCTCGAACACGGTTTCGAGATACTCTGCCTGCGACTCGGCCGCAAGTGCTTCATTCAGAATCAGCACATCGTATTTCTTGATGTTCTGCGCGTTGTCCCGCGACAATTGTACCATCTTCTTTCCGGACTCGAACCGCGTCTTGGCGAGTTCGACTTTCTTACTGGCGGCCTGCCAGTTCAAAAACGCATTCACCGCTTCGAGCTGAACGAGATCGCGCGTCTTTTCGAGCAACACATCTTGCCGCGCACTCAGTTCCGTGGCACGGGCCACACGGTCTTCCCGCTTGCCCGCAAGCGTCGTCGGCATCTCGGGGGCGAGCGCACCGGGGCGGTATTCGCCGTTGCGGAGTGCTGCCGGCACCGTGCGGCTGTGCAGATCGCTACCGGCCGCAAGTGTCGGCACGGCCTGACGATACTTGATCTTGCACTGAGCCATAATTTCCAGGCGGAACGCATCGACACCTGCCGACGCCTGAACGAGCTCCGGTCGGCGTGCCATCGCCAATGCGACAACGTCTTGCTGCGTCAGGTTGCCAGACATCACCGGGAGTTCGGTATCGCGCGGGATGAAAGCATACGATTGATCGACGCCCATCGCTTCCTTGAGTGCCGCGAGCGAGAGCAACTGCCCCGTTTGGGCCGTAATCCGTGGCCGTTTCACCTTCGCGATGCCATCTTCCATGCGGAATAGCGAGAACTGGTTCAAATCCTGTTGGGCACCTTCTTTTACGAGATCTTCGGCGATCTTGTAAAAGACTTCCATCTGTTCGATGAACTCGGTCGCCGTCAGTTCCTGTTGTCGTGCATAGACGTACGTGAAGTACATCCGCGTCACATCGTAGACATTCTCGGCTTCGACCTTCTGAATTTCCGCCTGCGAAACGAGCAATCCCTTCGCGGCCTGTTCGCGGCGAACGGGAACGTCCGGCGAAAGCCTCGCCGCCAACGGGCTGAGATTCATAATGCCGCGATAGCCCGCTTCGCTCGCCGCATGGCTCGCCCGCGCCGCCCGGAGGTTCGGCTGACGTTCGCACGCAATCGCCAAACATTCTTTCAACGAAAGTGTCGTGACATCGCTAACCGCGGGCTTCGCAGCTGCGTTTTCCGCCTTCTTAGCCGCATCGGCGGCATGGAGTGTCGGCGTCCCGCACGTCAACCATGCGCACAAACAATTCGCTGCGAATGCCGCGAACGAGTACCGGCAACGATGACGATTCCGTGACATCATGAGTCCGCACTCCCTAACGGCTACTTATCAGTAACCGCACTCGCCCCGGCGGATCCATCCGCCCGAGAACGCGTGTACCCGTTCCCATCGGCTAAAGTTCGCACCGCACTAGACGAGGGATGCCCAACTTGAGGCCAGATTGCGTTCTTTCGGATCGGTTGTTCCGGATAGTCAGGTTTGGCTATGTTACCACGGTACAAAGGTTCTTCCGATCCTGTTGTCCCGATTTCGTTGCAGTGGCATAGCATTCGCGTCGCGATGGTTGCCTCCTGCCCTGGATGTGACTTCACCCCCTCTTAATATCAGGAAGGGGGACAGCGTCACCGGGAATGTGTATCGGAGGGTAAGCATGGAACTCAGCGAAGCGGCAAGCGGCGGCGATCTGGAGACGATCCGTACTCTCCTCGACGCTGGTGCCGACATACGGTACGTGAAGCCCTATGGCTACACCGTGATGATCGACGTGATGCACGGTCGGGATATCCTCGAAGATCAGCAGCTCATCCCCGTAGTCCGCCTCCTGATCGAACGCGGCGCCGATCTCAATGCCGTCAGCGATTACGGCGAGTCGGCCCTCAGTGTCGCGTCCAGGGTTGCGCGGTTCGACGCGGTCGGCCTACTGCTGGAGGCTGGTGCCGACCACGCTCCCTTGGAATGGTCACTGCTTCACTGGGCCGTGGCTCTCGGATCGTTTGAAGACGTCCGGGAGCGGATCGAACTCGGCGATGACTTGAGTGCCCGAGACCGATGGAGCCGAACTCCGTGGCTCTTGAGCCTCCAGACGCATGACGTGGCCAAAGCGGAACTGCTGCTGACCTCCGGGGCTGACCTTAACAATCTTGGAAGATGCGGGAAAACACCGCTCATGCTTGCGATTGAGGTCCACGATTCGGCAATGCTGCACTGGCTCCTCGAAAAGGGCGTCGATCACAACGTGACCGATGAATTCGGCGGGACGGCACTGATCGAGGCGGCCAGGAACGGCGATGTGGAGTGCGTGCGGTTGCTTCTCGATGCCGGGGCCAACGCACTACTCGTAAGCGACACCAGCACGCCGATCCGGTCTGCCGGGAACCTTGAGGTCGCCAGGATGCTCGTTCGCGCTGGGGCTGATATCGCCGACGTGGACGAGAGCGTTCGGGACGAGTTGACGAAGCTTCCGAGGAAGGATTTGATCGACAGTTCGTCCGAGGACTACCATGCGGCCAAGCATCGGATTTTCGGCATCGCCAACCCTCAACTCATGAATCTCCCGTTCTGGCAGGCGATGGTCGCTAGCGGGAAGGGAGGGTACAGCGCCCGCTCGCAGTTTGAATCCGAAGACTTCCACGGCCCTGCGATTTGGTGCTTCGAGCGTTTCGGGAAGTCGTTCACTGAAATGCCGGACGGGCGGGTAATCGAGATCGCCGGGGAACACGAGGATTATTACGACCAGGACTTCTGCATCTACAACGACGTGATCGTCCACCGCGGTGACGGCACGTTCGACATCTACGGCTACCCCAAGGACGTGTTCTCTCCGACCGACTTCCACACTTCCACGCTCGTTGGGAACGCGATCTACATTATCGGGAACCTCGGGTATCACGGCGAGCGACGGTTTGGTTCGACGCAGGTGTACCGTTTGGACACCGAGACCCTGGCGATGGAATCCGTTGAGACAACTGGCTCACAGCCGGGGTGGATTCACAGCCACCGTGCAAAATTGGTCGGAAACGCCATCGAGGTGACAGGCGGAAAGGTTTGCCTGGCGGTCGATGGGAAGGAATGCACTGAGGACAACGACAGCCGGTTCGTGCTCGACCTCGGGACTATGATGTGGTCGCAGGAGTGAGGCGAGACAGTAACTGAGGTCATCTTCACGGTCCGTCGGTCGGTAGTTGCGCCGAGTGTCGAATCGAGTGCAATGGGTGTAACCCACTTTAACAGTTCGAGTTGTGCCAAACGGATCGGCGCTTTGCGATCAAAAAAGCGACGTTTTTGGGCCTCAAAAACCCGAAAAACACCCGAAAAACCGGTTTTTGCGCCTCCGCAATTGTGACTTACGTCGATTCCGGGTAAAGTGCCACACATGGATTACGACATCAGCCCCGGCGTCGAACGGGCTTACCAAAATGCTCTGGCGTGGGCATCGCGGCGTTCGCCCGGAACCGTGCGTTCGCCCGATTCGAGCGACTGGTTGCTCGGCTTACTCGAAGAAGACGAAGGGCGGCCATATGCCCTCCTCCAACGGCTACACATCGATGTGCCGAAGCTGTGCCACTTTCTCGAAAGCGAACTGACGTGTGAAGTGTCCCGGAACCCGGCGGAACTCTACACGCAAGCCCGTGGCTACTCGCTCCAGTTACGCGGCGAACCGACGCTGACGACGGACATCGTGATGTTCGCGGTGCTCGTTTCCGATGGCACGCTTGCCGAGCAATGTGCCAGTTACGGCGTCGATTTGGTGCGGATCGAACGCGAACTCCGCAGCGAAATGATCGTTGCACCGGAATCGATCCAGCAACCGCCCGGCGAGTTTGTGGTACCGCAACCGACCGAACTCGCCGGTGCGGCCCGCGTTCTCGATGCGAACCTCAACCGGGCACGCGAATCGCTACGGGTGATCGACGATTACACCCGATTCGTGCTGAACGACGCCACTTTAACCGAGAAGTGCAAGACGCTACGGCACCAACTCGCCGAAGCCACGCAACGGCTGCCGCACGGCTTGCTGATTACCTCACGCGATGCGGCCAGCGATGTCGGCACGACGATTGGCACACGATCCGAGTACATCCGCCGAACGCCGCATCAGGTGGCAGAAGTCAATTGCAAGCGATTACAGGAATCGTTGCGGAGTGCCGAGGAGTACGGCAAGCTCGAAGGCCCCGAATTCGCCCGCGAAATCGAGCGAATCCGCTACGAAGCCTACATTCTCGAACGGGCCATCCTCATCGGTACGAAGTCTCGCGAACGCCTTCCGAACGATTGCCTGTACGTGCTGCTTACCGGTTCGCAGTGCGTCAGTGGCCTCGATTGGACGATCGCGGAAGCGGCCGCGGGCGGGGCGACGATCGTGCAACTTCGCGAAAAAACGCTACCGGATCGCGAACTGTTGGAGCGTGCGAAACAGGTTCGCAAATGGACGCGAAAAGCGAATGTGACGTTCATCGTGAACGACCGCCCCGACATCGCGCGGCTATCCGAAGCCGATGGCGTGCATCTCGGGCAAGACGATATGACCGTGCAAGACGCCAGGCGGATTCTCGGCCCCGACGCAATCATCGGCGTCAGTACGCACAACGTGCAACAGGTGCATCAGGCGGTTCTGGACGGAGCGAATTACCTCGGCATCGGCCCGACGTTTCCTTCCAAAACCAAGGCGTTCGGCGAGTTCGCCGGCCTCGACTTCATTCGCCATGCCGTGGCGGAAACATCGTTGCCCGCGTTTGCATTGGGTGGCATCACTCTCGATAACGTGCGCGAAGTCATTGCCGCGGGTGCCACGCGGATCGCGGTCAGTTCCGCCATCGCCGAGGCCGCCGAGCCGCAAATCGTAGCCCGCCAATTCCGCGAACGATTGAATCGGGAGTGAGATTCGCAGTCAGATTCCCAAACAACACTATTGCTTCCACCCGCATTCCGAGTTATTCTCTGATAAGTGGAGGTTCTTCTCCATCCTGCCAACGGCTTTCGATCTGCTCAACATTCCACACAGGAATTCGCCATGCTCACATTCCTCGGCGGTCAGTCGCGACTTTGCGATGGCGTGGCACGGCGTTCGTTCCTGAAAGTCGGCGCACTCTCGTTCGGTGCCGCGTCCCTCTCATTAGCCGATGTCTATCGTGCCGAAGCCGCGGCCAAAGCGAGTGGCCTCGGTTCGCAATCGACTTCGCAACACAAAGCCGTCATCAACGTTTTCCTCGGTGGCGGCCCGCCACACCAGGACATGTTCGACCTGAAGATGGACGCTCCCGTCGAAATTCGCGGCGAAATGACGCCGATCGATACCAAAGTCCCCGGCATTCAAGTCAGCAATGTCTTCCCGAAGATGGCCGCGATGATGGACAAATTCGCCATCATCCGCTCGATCGTCGGCGCGACAGGTGGCCACGACGCTTTCCAATGTACGACGGGATACCGCAACGAAGACCTCTCCGCACTCGGTGGTCGGCCGAGTATCGGGTCGGTTTTGGCGCGGTCGCAAGGGCCGGTCGATCCTTCGGTTCCGCCGTTCATCGGCCTCGCGGAAAAGACCGCACACATGCCGTGGAGCGATGCGGGCAAGACGGGCTTCCTCGGCTCGATGTACGGCGCGTTCCGGCCGAACGGGCCGGATATCGCCAACATGAAAATGAACATGGCGAACCTCAGCCACATGGCCGACCGGAAAAAGATGGTCGCCGGGTTCGACAACCTTCGCCGCGAACTCGATGCCAACGGTTCGCTGATCGGTGCCGACGCCCACCAGGAACGCGCCTTGAATGTGCTGACTTCGAGCAAGCTGATTGAGGCACTCGATGTCACCAAGGAAGACCCGAAAATCCGCGACCGATACGGCGACGGCAAGCCTTACAAGTTCCAGTTCGACGGTTCGCCGACGGTGAACGAGCATCTGCTGATGGCCCGTCGCCTGATTCAGGCCGGTGCCCGCTGCGTGACGCTGAGCTACGGTCGCTGGGATAGCCACGGCAAGAACTTCGACCTCGTCCGCGATCACGGCGCAAAGCTCGATCAATGTTTGTCCGCACTCGTCTGGGATCTCGAACGTCTCGACATGCTCGACGACGTCACAGTGATTGCGTGGGGCGAATTCGGTCGTACGCCGCGAATCAACAAGGAAGCGGGCCGCGATCACTGGCCACAAGTGAGTTGCGCAGTCCTTGCGGGTGGCGGTATCAAAACCGGGCAGGTCGTCGGCTCGACGAATCGCCTCGGCGAGTTCGCGAAAGATCGCCCCGTGACGTTCGGAAATGTGTTCGCAACACTTTACCAAAGCCTCGGATTGAACCCCGAAACCACGACGATCCCCGACCCAACCGGTCGCCCACAGTTCGTCGCCGAGGGCGGTTCGATCAAGGAACTGGTTTAATTTAATTGGGTCGAACGTGTTGCGATCCGTCATATTCGTCGTCGCGCTGATGGCGCTCATCGGGTGGCCGAGCCTGTCGATGCCATTTCGTGGCGATGAAGCCCTTTTCGCGATAGTAGCGCGGGAGTGCAACCAAGGTGCCGTCCTCTATCGCGACTATTGGGACATCACAAATCCGGGGATTTTCTGGTTTTATCGCTGTGGGGGAACGATTTTCGGTTTCTCTGAAGAGGGGATTCGGGTTTTCGAGTGGATCTACATCACGTCCTTCGTGCTGATCATCTGCGAGCGAATTCGACGTACGTATCATTTGCCTCGGTTATCGCCAATTTCTGCGATTCTCATCGGCGGTGCCTATTACTTTGCGGGATACTCAAATACGTCCCACTTGACTAAAACCGAAGGCTTGGCCGCATTCCCGTTGGTGCTCGCGATGTGGTTGCCCATCGGCGAACGATCGTCGGTTTGCGTCTCGCGAAAATGGCTTTTCATTGCCGGAGTCTGCGGTGGGGTAGCTATCCTGTTCAAGTTGCTCTTCGTCGTGTGTTTGGCGGCATGTTGGGGATACTGGCTGACCGGTCGGATTCGCAACGAAGGTTGGAAATCCGCAATCACCTCCACTCTCACGATCGCAGCGGGAGTATTTCTGGTACTCGGACCCGCCATTGCGCACTTCACCTGGAACGGCACGTTCGATTTGCTCACGCGGACGCTCGTCGAGCTTCCACCGCAATTCCTTGCCGAAGGCGAGCGTGCCGATGCACAACGACTCGCCTTGTCCGTACGCTGGTTCCTCGAACAATACAGCCCGAACCTCGCTCTCGCGATCCTCGCAGGATGTGCGTCTTGGCGCAATCGAAAAAGTGACGTGCTGAAGGGATTCGTTTGTCTCATCGTATCCGCATCTGCGGTGATTCTCGCCCAACGTCTATCGTGGTGGTCGTATCACTTTATGCTGTTGGGGGGGACGATCAGCATCCTCGCGGCATACAGCTGGCCAGCACTTTGCGAATGGGTCGCGGCACGTATCCGCTTACCATTCACGCTCGCCGAACGAGTCATTCTCAGCGGTGCGTCAGTAATCCTTTGTCTAACCGCGATGACGGGCGGCGGCAATCTCGTTTTGAAACTGGCGGAACACGGGTTCGGTTGGACCGCCGACAATCGCGAGGCATGTCGGGCCAGTATCGGAAATGCGTATCGCGAAGCGAAAGTCGAAGCCGTGTGGCTCAAAAGCGTCAAACCGGGACGCATTTACGTTTGCGGTAATCCGCTAATCTACTGGTTTTCAGATCGCCTCCCTGCCGTACCGATCAGCGGCTGGTCGCTCCAAATGTACCCCACCACCATTCGCGAAGAAATGACTGAGAGCGTTCGGATTCAAAAGCCGATTCACGTTTTCGTTTCGACGGACGTAGTAGGCTACGAAGCTCTGATTGCAGTGAAGTACCTCGCGTTCCAAAAAATACTGCGAGAGCATTACGAAGTAACGCGAACGAGTCCCAACGGAAAGTGGTACACACTCCGCGATCGTTTCCAAAGTCAATGAAGGATCGCGAGGCCCATATCGCCTTTCAATTCCAGCGGAACCAACGCATCGCCAGAGTGAAACTCACGACTCCCCATGCGGCGAGTGTCGCGGCGGGGACTGCCACTTCTGCGAAGCCTGCGCCTTCATTTGCGATGGCACGCAGCGCATCGATTAGCGCCGTTAGCGGTAGTGCTTTGATGATCGGCTGAACGATTTCCGGGAAGCGGTCCGACGCGAAGAACACACCCGAAACGACGTACATCGGCAACATCACCGCGTTCATCATGCCTGAAACCGTCTCGATGGTTTTCGCCCGACACGCGAGTAGCAAACCGATGCCCGCGAAGGCCATGCCACCCAGCAGGATCATCGCTATGTACGCGATCGGGTTGCCTTGGACTTTTACGCCGAACGCGAAGTAGGCGAACGTAACGAGGAAAATCATCTCGATGGTCATGAACAACAATCGGCTCAGCATCAGGCTGATCAGGAAATCGCTTTTGCGCATCGGCGTGGCGAGGAATCGCTTCAGCAATTTGCGAACCCGCATATCGACGATGACGAAGCCGATGCCGAACAGCCCGCCGCCCATCAGATTGAGGCCGATCAATCCGGGGATGAGAAAGTCGATGTAGCGTGCGCCGGGTTCCTCGATCGTGCTGACTTTGTGGACGGGAATCTCGGGGTGATCGGTGCGAATCAGCGCGACTTCGACTGCCCCCAACGCCAGCACGCTTTCGGGCCGATTCGGTTCCGAAAGATACTCCGGAATGGGCGCGGAACGGCCATCGACTGATACCGGAGTGACAACGAGATCGGTCTTCGCAGTCCGGAACCGCTTCTGGCAGGTTTCGCGGTCGTGGAGCGTCACTTCGAGTTTTTTGTCTGTGGCGAGGCGGAGTTTCCACGCCTCTGCGAGTGCCGCCCCGCCGGAACCATCGTTGACGATGTCAATGCGAATTCGCTCGACGGGTCGTTCGCGGAATGCGACACCGAGCGCCACGGCGAGGATGAGCGGGAAGCCGTAGACCCAGAAGACCGCCGCCGGTTCGCGGTAAAATTCGCGGAAGCGGGCGAGCGTCAGTTGCACGAGAGCAGCGTAGCGATTCATAGTTGTGCGTCTCCATCGCGAAGGTGACGGCCCGTGAGTGTGACGAAGACATCTTCGAGTGTGGCCGAGCGCGTCGTCAGTTTGGCGAGGCGAACCGGGATGCTACGCAAGTGGTCCATGAGTGCGGGAATTGTGACGTGCGGTTCGGATAATGTCAGCACCCACTCCCCCGCTTGCTCGATCGCGTTCGACACCGAGGGCAGTCGTTTCAACGACTCGGAATTGAGCTTCGCACGATCGCCCTCTGGCACCGCAAACTCGAGAACGTGCTCGCCACCGAGGCGATTGATTAACTCCACCGGCGTGCCGAGTGAAATGACTTTGCCTTGATCGATGACTGCGACGCGGTCGCACAATCGCTCGGCTTCATCCATGTAGTGAGTCGTTAATACGACGGTGCGACCCGTGTTTTTGAACTCGCGAATCACGTCCCAGAGTTGTCGTCGCGATTGCGGGTCGAGGCCCGTCGTCGGCT
Source organism: Limnoglobus sp. (assembly GCA_043780595.1). Classification (GTDB taxonomy): domain Bacteria; phylum Planctomycetota; class Planctomycetia; order Gemmatales; family Gemmataceae; genus Limnoglobus. Next base: position 14,228 of record JAYWCL010000077.1, on the reverse strand, counting down.
CGTCGAGGAACAATAATTCCGGCTCGCCGACGAGCGCACACGCCACCGCCAAGCGTTGACGCTGCCCGCCGGACAGCTTCACGACGTAGCTATTCGCCTTTTCCTCTAGCGAAACCGCTGCAATCGCCGCGTCCGGCGTGCGACCGCTCGGGTAGAACGAGCGAAACAGTACGACCGTTTCGCGGACGGTCAACTTATCCGCAAGTTTCGTTTCCTGGAGCGAGATACCGATCCGCGACCGAATCGCAGTTGCATCGGTTTTCCATTTCAACCCGAGGACTTCGACTTCGCCCGAAGTCGCATCGAGTAGCCCTTCGACGATCTCGAGTGTCGTCGTTTTCCCCGCCCCGTTCGGCCCGAGCAACCCGAAACACTCGCCGACGGCCACATCGATATCCACCCCCCGCACCGCTTCGACCGGCGGCTTCCCCGGATAGGTTTTGATCAAGTCTCGACAGCGTATCGCCAGTGTCATCAGTCATCCCGTGAGGTTGTGCGGAAGGTCATTCACTTTTTATGGAGATATGGCCACGAATTGTCGTCACTCGTACGCAAATCGGGTTTAATGTCGTTGGGGTGAAATATGACCGAAGCAGAGTTGTTGTCGAAATTGCAAGCGGGCGATGAGGCGGCACTCGCGCCGCTGTTCGACCACTATCGCGCGAAGTTGCGACGGATGGTGCAGATCCGCCTCGACCGGCGATTGAATGGCCGCGTGGCACCGTCGGACGTTTTGCAAGAAGCGTACATCGATGCCCTGAAACGGTTTCCGCACTTCTTCGAGAAGGTCGATCAATCGTTTTTCGGCTGGCTGCGGCTAGTCGTGGCGCAGCGATTGGCGGACGTTCACCGCGAACACCTTGCCGCAAAGAAGCGCGATGCCCGGCAGGAAATTCCACTCGCACGCCCGGTCCCTGGCGGCGCGACTTCCGCGTGCATGGCCGATTGGCTCGTCGGGCGGTTCAGTTCGCCGAGTGGAGTCGCGCAGCGGCACGAACAGGCCGCGAAACTCGAGTCGGCGCTCGAAGATCTCGACCCCCTCGACCGCGAAATCCTGGCGCTACGGCACTTTGAAGAACTCTCGAACGGCGAGACGGCAACGATTCTCGACATCCAACCGGCGGCGGCGAGCAAGCGGTACGTGCGTGCGTTGGCACGCCTCAAGCAACTCTTGGAAAGCCTGGAAAGCGACACCCCATGAACGCCAATACGCTCGCCTTCGTCGACCGCGATCGCGATCCGCTCGACCTGCTGGCGGAAGAGTTTGCCGACCGCTACCGCCGTGGGGAAACGCCGTCGATTACCGAGTACGCCACCCGCCACCCCGAGCTTGCCGACGATTTACGCGAACTGCTACCGGCCGTCGCGCAGATGGAAATGTTGAAGCGCTACCGGCACTCGGTCGATGCCCAAGCGGGTCACGATGGTCCCATTGAACCGCCTCCGACGCAGCTCGGCGATTTTTCCATTTTGCGCGAACTCGGCCGCGGCGGTATGGGCATCGTTTACGAGGCGGTGCAACAATCGCTCGGTCGCCGCGTCGCGTTAAAAGTGCTGCCACCTGCCGCGCGGCGGGATGCCGGAAAGCGCGAGCGATTCCTTCGCGAAGCTCACGCGGCGGCGCGTTTGCACCACACGAACATCGTGCCCGTTTTCGGCGTCGGCGAAGCGAACGGCACGCCGTACTTCGTGATGCAGTACATCAGCGGGTGTGGCCTAAACGATGTGATTCATAGCTGGCAGACACCCCAAGCATCACCGGTAGACGGCGAATCGCCGATATTGCAAAAAGGACAATGGCGAACGATCGCGCGGCTGATCTCCGATGCCGCGAATGCGATCGAATATGCGAACGAACAAGGCATTTTGCACCGCGACGTCAAGCCCGGCAACCTGTTGCTCGACCCGCGTGGGAATGTCTGGGTGGCCGACTTCGGCCTCGCGAAACTGATCGACCGCGAGACGCTGACCGCCACCGGCGACCTACTCGGCACCGTGCAATACATGGCCCCGGAGAGCCTGAACGGCCACGCGGACCGCCGTACCGATGTCTACGGTTTGGGCATGACGCTTTACGAACTGGTAACGGGGGAACTGCCGTACGCCGAATCGACCCCGGCGGCACTGATTCGCGCGATTACCGAAAGCGATCCGGCGACGCCGCGAACGATTGCGCCAAAAGTGCCGCGAGACCTCGAGACGATCATCATGAAAGCGATCGCGCGCGAACCGGATCGGCGCTATCAGACGGCGGGCGAATTGGCGGAAGACCTCGATGCGTTCGTGGACGATCTGCCGATACGCGCGCGGCGCAGTTCGGTGTCGGATCGCTTGTATCGAAGCTGCCGACGCAACCCGCTGATTGCTGCGCTATCACTCGTGACACTCGCTGCGTTAATCTTTTCGGCGGCGTTCGGCTGGATTAGTAACGCGCGTTCAAATGGCGCACTCGCTAAAGAATCGCAGCTTCGCAAAGACGCGGAAGACGCAAACGGCAAACTGTCCGCCAGTCTCGATTTGTCGTTGGCAACGCTCGAAAAGTTGTTCGACACGATTGGAAACAGCGAGCCGCCATTCTTACGACCGGGTGCGCCCGAAGGTCGTGGGCCACCCGAAGGTCGCGGTCAACCGGACGAACGCGGTGGCCCAAACCGAGGGTTGCCGTTTCCGAAAGAGATTATGACGCGAGAGGCGGGGAACCGCTCGGCGCTCCTCGAAGTCGTACTCGGGTTTTACGATAAATTTGCCGAACAGAATTCGACGAACCCCAAGATGCAACTCGATGCGGCGGCGGCGTACCGTCGCGTCGGCGAGATGAATTTACAGATGCAGAACCATGAGAAATCGGCGATTGCCTACAAGCGATCGACGGCAATCGTCGATGCGTTGTTGCTGCAAAATCCGCACGAACCCGAACTCCTTCGCGAGTATATCGCGAGTGCATCGTGGGCACCGCTACCCGCGCAGTCCGACCCGGTGTACGCGGATCGCGTGCGACGATTGCACGTCGCATACGATTACGCGGAGGAACTTCGCCCGCAAACGGCGAGTACCGTCAACCGCCTCGCGATGCACTTCAAGTTGCTGTATCTGCGCCTGGAAGAGAGCGCAAAGAACGAGGGGCAGGACGCCGATGCAAAGAAGTATCGCAAGCGTGCGGAAGAGGTTCGAATGCCACAACCGTCGCGTGATGGACCACGCGGGCCGCGTGAACTACTGCCGCGTTAGGTGTCGCTCGGCGGCCGTCACGGGGCGGCTTGGCATTTGTTGTGCGTCGAGGCCGCCATCGACGTTAATAATCGTTCCCGTGGCATACGAGGCCGCTTCCGACGCGAGGAAGACGTACCAGCCAGCGAGGTCGTCGACGGTCGCGATTTTGCGAATCGGAATCTGATCGAGAATCGCCTGTCGTGCGACCGGGTCGGACTTCAAACCGAAATCGGTCAGTGGCGTTTCGACCAAACCCGGTGCGATGGCGGCAGTCGTGAAACCCAATGGGGCCAACTCGATGGCGAGTTGCCGCGTGAGTGCATTGATCGCGCCTTTGCTCGCATCGTACAGCGTGTGCAACGGCTCGGATCGCGTGCCGTTCAACGATGTCGTGAACAGGATTCGCCCGCCGCGTTTTGTCGCCACTGCCCGCTTCACCACTTCCTTCGTGACAGCCATGGCAGACCAGACATTGAGCCGAAAGATCGCATCGAAATGCTCCCGCGTCAGGTCCAGAAATGCCGGTTCGCGGTAGGTGCCGACGTTGTTGACGAGCACGTCGATACGGCCCAACGCATCCCACGCCTCGGTTACCAAACGCTCCGGTTCGCCGTCTTTCGTGAGGTCTGCACAGATGTAGTGACAGCCCGGTGGCAGTGGATCGGGGAAGCGGGCAGTGGGCCACTCGGACGTGAACACGACTCGCGCGCCGCTTTGGGCGAAAGCGTGGCCGACCGCGAGGCCGATTCCTTGGCTGCTACCCGTAACGAGTGCGGTTTTCCCGGAAAGCATGGTGCGATCTCTTTCGTCGATGGTGTTCGCGATCACTCATTCAGAGTACATTGCGAACTAACATTGTTGAGGGGGTGCCATGAGTTCGATGCCGAGTTCCGAAGCCCGCGTACTAATAGCGCCGGAGACCGAAGCCGATACGTTCCTGCCGGAAGGTCCGCGCTCGTTCGCTATCGGTGGTCGCGAGGCGTTGGTGTGGGTGAATATTCAGACGGCCGTCGATGCGGTACGTGGAACGTTACACGTTGCGTATTGGGAAGGTGGCGAACGCCGACGCTACGCGCTGCCGGCGCGCGTGGGATTCGTGTTCCCGACCGATGTACCAGACACTGTGCTACTCGGCATGGAAAAGGCGATCGGTACATTGAACATCAAGACCGGAAACTGGACGCCGTTCGCGAAGATACCGGACACCGACCCGCGTACGATCATCAACGATGGCGAAATCGTGCCCGGTGGCAAAGCCATCGTCTTCGGAACGAAAGACGTGCATTTTCAGGATAAAATTGCACATCTCTACCTGTTCACACTCGCTGACAATCGGCTGTCAATTCTGGCGGATGGGCAAACCTGCTCGAACGGGAAACTGTTCGCCGATGGCGGCACAACGCTCTTCGACATCGACACGCCGACGAAAACCGTCGCGAAATATCGCTTCGATTTGCAGGCCCGCACACTCGCGTTAACTGGTACCGCGATCGACCTGCGGCACGAAGACGCCTTCCCCGATGGCATGTGCGATTGCGGCGACGGCACTGCCATCGTCGCGTTCTATAACCCGCATCGCGGCGGTGCGGGCAAGGCGGTTCGCTACGATCTGAGCACCGGCAAAGCGATCGAGGAATGGACGATGCCCGGTTCGCCCCGCGTCACGTGTCCGCTGCTCGTCAACGTGAAGGGGAAGATCAAACTCGTGTTGACGACATGCATGGAAGGGATGCCCGAAGAGATGCGGAAAGCATCGCCGAACGCGGGAAGCGCGTTCATCGGTGACACCGCACTGACAGCGTTGCCAACGCTGGAAATCGTGCGGATTTAACTACGGCAATAGTTCCGGCGGGTTGGTTGGGGGTACGACTCGCAGCACGCGATCGACGAATAGTTGGATCACCACGTCCGGTTTCTCGGCTTCGATGAGTGCCGTGGGGAAGCCGTAGGTTCCGGCAGCGGTCAGTCGCTGAAAATCGGACGCGAACATTCGACGGAAATCCGCTCCGAACGAATCGTGGAGCATCACGCCACGCGGCGTTGCGGTCGGGCATACGGTTCGTCGAGATGGCAAATGGGCGAGCGGTTTCCCACCCGATACCAGCAGCGCGGCCACATCGTCGTGCGCGACCTCAATCGATGGATCGTTCGACTCATTGCAGTGGGCCGATGGCTCCGTTTTGTCGCCGGGATTCAGCCCGAGTGCCGTCGTTAAATCGGCTTCCAATCGCACGTACGGCAAGAAGCGGAATGCCGTGTCGGGTTTCGCCCGATAACCCGGCACAGTCCGTTCGAGTTCTTCCGCGAGGGGGCGATACCCGACTGACATACCGGTGCCACTCCAGTGCGAATCGTTCACCAAATACAGTGGGTGTATTGCCGTCGGCTTCGCCGTGATCAGGTGTCGATACGGATCGATCGCGGGTACGTTTGATTGCTTTAATCGCGCAAGAAAACCGGGAACGAGGTCGGTCGGAGGGTGTCGTTGGAGCGAATCGGGTAAGTATTCGGGGTAGATGATCGACTTTTCGCGCGCGATGTAGACGATGTAAACGATGCCTCGCTTCGCGAGCCAATCGCGACGTTTTTCGAGTACGCTCGCCCACGCTTCGACGTTCGGTTCGAGCGTGCCATTCGGAGCCGCGACCTGTGGAAATTTGCCAACGCAATCGAAAAACAACCAGTCGTTCTTGCCGATCCAAACGATGTTCGAGGTCGTTTCGCCCATGATGTCATAGGTGATGTTCCGCTTGAGGTCGAGTAGTTCGCTGCGGTAGCCGACGCGGTCGTTGAAGTAGGCATCGAACATGTACGGGAACACGTGAAACGCCCAACGCTTCCACAACAGCGGTGGCGGCGAGTTCTGCGGTCGATTCTCGTTCGCGGGCCACACCGCGTCGCGGCAAAAGAACCCGTACGCTTGCGCGAGGATTCCAGCCGCGAACAACAGAATTATGGCCACATTCGCGATGCGTTTCATGCTTCAAAACCGGAAGTAAATGAATGCGGAGTAAGTATTCCCCGCGAGCCACGCCGCCACCACCAGCATGATTCCGGCCAGCGCGGCAACCTTCACCAACTGCCCCACGGCTTCGATGCCCCAACCGCAATTGTGCCATCGCGTGGCCAGTACATGCACCGGTAGTGCCGCAATCGCGCCGACTCCGAGCGCGATGATGGTGGAATTTTTGATGAGGTCCGCCGCGGTGTACGTGCCTTCTGCGAGGCCGAACATCGCGCCGATTATCGCGACTGCTTGAGTCGGAGTTTGCGCTCGGAAGAACGTCCAGCCAATGGTGACGACCACGAGGGTATACACGTGCCGCAATGGCCGTGGGAGTTTCAGAAGTAGCGCACCGAGGCCGAGGCGTTCGACGATGAGTAGCACACCGTGCAGCACGCCCCAGATCAGGAATGTCCAGTTCGCGCCGTGCCAGACGCCGCAGAGTATGAATACGACGAGCAAGTTGCGGTACGTCTTGCCGCCGCGATTGCCGCCGAGTGGAACGTAGACGTAGTCGCGGAACCAACTCGACAGCGAAATATGCCATCGCCGCCAGAACTCCGTGACGCTTGTCGCCGTGTACGGGTAATTGAAATTTTCGAGAAAGTCGAAGCCGAGCATCTTCCCGAGGCCGATGGCCATGTCCGAGTAGCCGGAGAAATCGAAGTAGATCTGTAGCGCGTAGCACGCCATGCCGAGCCACGCCGCAGACGCGGTAAGATCCGATTCGGGCAAGCGAAACAGATGATCGGCGACCACGGCGAGCGTGTCCGCGATTAACACTTTCTTCGCAAGTCCAAGGATCAACCTGCGAACGCCTTCGGCGAACGAATCGAGTGTGACACAGCGTGTAGACAGTTGCGCGGCAATGTCCCGGTAGCGGACAATCGGCCCCGCAATCAGGTGCGGGAACAGGAACACGTACAGCCCGAAGCGGAGGAAATTTCGTTGTGCGGGCACTTCACGGCGGTAGACGTCGGCCACGTAGCTGATCGCCTGGAATGTGAAGAACGAGATGCCGATCGGCAGGTGAATTTCCGCGATCGGCAACGACAGATTCGCCGCGAGAAACCCCGTGTACTTGAAGTAGACGAGCAACCCGAGATCGAAAGCGATTGCCGCGATCAGCCATCGCTTGCCACTGCGGTTCGCCAACTGATTGCGGGCGATGGCATTCGCGAAGGCGTAGTTCGCCGCCAGCGAACCGAGCAACACCAGCACGAATTCCTTCTCGCCCCACGCATAGAAGTACACGCTGGCCGCGAACAGAAATGCATTCTGCGCCGTCGTTCGCAACGTTCGCGCGTTCCCGATCAACAGCCACGGCAGCGCGTGATAGCCGACCAAGACGATCGGCAAAAACAGGTACAGGAACGTCTGCGAATGAAAGTACACGGTCGCCCTCCCAGGCCATGCGACCGAGTGTAAATCGAAACGCCAATTTCGTGCAAGTACGATCTGCGAAGTGACGGATTAACGATTCGCCACGTCCGGATTTCGGTCGAATATCTCATCCACCGACTCGCGGATCACATGGCAGAAACGGGTGAGTTCGAGATCGTCGCCGTCTTTGCCGAACGGCTCTTCGACATCCTCGGCAGTAAACTCGATGCCGAGCAAAAAATAAGCGAGGAGGCCGACGACCGCGACTGCCCAGAAGCCATACTCACCGGTGAGGAACCAGGGTGCGGACAGCAAATAGAACAGCGTGCCGTGGCGGAGGAGTGCGCGGTACGACATCGGTACGGGCGACGACAGAATGCGCTCGCAGGCACCGCAGACATCGGCGAAGCCGCGCAAATGCGGATCGAGCAACAACAGATCGACATCGTGAATCTGCTCCGTTGTGCGCCAGTGTCGCACGACGACGTGAAGTTGTTGGAGGATGTAAACCGGGGCGTGTTTGGGCGTTGCGGTTTCGCCTTCGTAACCGGGCACTTCCGCGAGTGCGTCGCTCCCGCGAAGGTGAAACTTCAGCGCGAATGCGTAGCCGACGATACACCGTTGGAAGCGCAGTCGCGACTCGTTGGCTTCGAGCGACAGTGCGGCGACTTTCAGACATAAACTGCGCGAATCGTTGATGAGTTGGCCCCAAAGTTTGCGGGCTTCCCACCAGCGTTCGTAGGCTTCGCGATTGCGGAACCCGAGCAGCACGCCGAGCAGAATGCCGTTCAGAAGCGAGATGTCCCCCAGCCACCTCGGCAACGCGAGTTTGTGGTACACGACGATGGCATCGACCAATACCGTGTACATCCCGATGAGGATCACGGCCGCATCGAGCCGCTTCCAAACGGGCAACGGCAGCCAGATTTGCATGATCCAATTCAGACGTTCTTTCACGGTTCGCATCCTTATTCCGTCGGGATTGTTAGCCCGACGCGCCAGCGAGGGGGGAACCCACGAAAAGGCACGCGGTTGATGAGACGATGACAATCCCTCGCTAGCGCGTCGGGCTAACAATTCCGATGGGTGTAGCCAGCATCGCACGAATTGCTTCGCTCTGTGCGATCGATCTTCCGAGGCGGTCGAATTCTTCGGCATCGGACGGGGGCAACACGAGCCGCACGACGTCGGGTTCGCCGTAGGCTTGCAAACCGACGCGACGGGTTTGGAGGTCGTAGACGCCGTAAGCCACATCGAGTTGCGGCCCGAGCGCTTCGCGAAACTCGCACTTCAACGTGGCTGCGGTGATCGCCGCGTTCATGATGATGCTGGTTTCGTGAAGTGCGTTCCGGTAGCCGGGGATTTCTTCAACGTCTTGCGTGTAAATCTGCTCGAGCGCGCGGTGCGCCGCACGAACCGCAACGAGGATTCGCTCGATGACGGCCCGCAACGGGTGACTGGTGGCGAAATCGAGATAGCGGTGCGGGTGAATGAACGCCTCGACGGCGGCCCCGACCGCCCCGCACGAACTGTGGCCGAGCACGACGATGAGCTTCAAACTCCCGCCGAGGTTCGACACCGCGTAGTCGAGGCTGCCCAGGCACTCCGCACCGAGCACGTTCCCCGCAACGCGGACGACGAAGAGATCGTTCGCGGCTTGGCCGAAGATCAATTCGATTGGCACGCGGGCATCGGCACAACCGAGCACCGCCGCAAACGGCCGTTGCAACGGCGGCAAACCGTTACTGTCCGCGAGGCCCAGCGCCGAGGCATCCAGACGGACGACACGCGAGTTCGTCGTGCCTTCATCAAGGAGCGTGATCGCCGCGAACTCGCGATTCCCCGCCTCGAGCCGCGCCCGCGCTTCGAGCGCATCGACGGGATCGACAATCCTCGCATTACCGCTCGTATCGAACCGATAGATGAGATCGAACATCGTGGCCTCTCCTCTATATGGCGCGGGCTTCGCCCAGTTGGGGCAGGTCTTCGAGCGAACGCAGGTGGAACAGTTCTAGGAATCGCGGCGTCGTGCCGTAGCGAACTTCGGGCTGCGTCGCGTCGCCGCGCTGGGTGACCGCGATCAGCCCGAGCCGCACGAGCCAGCGCAGCACCGATGCCGAATCGGCCCCGCGCGTGGCTTCGACCTCGGACTTGCGAATCGGTTGCCGATACGCCACCAACGACAACGTATCGAGTGCGGGTTGCGTCAGCCGGGTTTCGCGTGGCCCGCCGTACAGTTTCTCGCGCAGTTTTAGGTACGCAGGCTTTACAACCAGTGCAAAACCATCGCCGACGGGTTGAATCGCGTACGGCCGGTTCTGCGATTTGTACTTGCGGGTGAGGGCATCCATCGCGAGGCGAAACACGTCCGGCGGCACGCGGACGGCCGAGCAGAATGCATCGGAAGTCAGCGGGGCGCTACCGGTAAACAACATCGCTTCGACGATCTGTTCGGGCGAAGGCGGTGCCGCCGTCGGGGTCGCGACAACGGGCAGTACGGCTTCCGTTTGCGCACGAACCGGTTCCGCGAACGGCGGCGCTTCCGGCGTGAATGCGAGCAGCGAATCTTCGCCATCGACCGACCAATCCCCGTCTGCAATGGGCAGCGTGGCCGGCAAGTCGGGTGTGGCAGGTACGGACATGCCTGTGGTGTAACCGATTACTCGTGGGGAAGGAAGAACAACCCCGTGACGAAGGTGCCACCCCACAGAATCGAAAAGAGTATCCCGAGCGGCACGTGCAGCCGTTTGTACTGCTTGAGACCGCTATACAGCATAATCGGTAGCAGAATGGCCGACGGTATCGCGAAGCGAAGGTGAACGCGAAGCGCATCGCGGGCCGCATCGGAAAAGTGCGCCGTGGTGTCTGCACCCAGCCGCAAGAGTAGCTCGAAGCCGACGACGGTGGTCATCGTCAGGATGAAGAACGCGACGTTGATGCGGCCGTGCAACCGTTTGCGCCCCATGGCGATGGCGACGATCGACGCAGCAAACAAAACCGTCACGGCGGCCACGAGGATTTTGAGCGCGAGAATGATTTCCGGACCGGTCGGCATCTGCAATTCCTCGCGTAATCGGGTACCACCATTTATAAGATAGCGACGAGGCGAATTCCCATTCTCGGATTGTCGTGCGACAGACATTCGACAGCGATCGCCGAGAATCGAAATCATTCCATGTTGTCAGAATTGATGCACTGACAAAGACTTCGTACTTGAAACTCATGCCGTATACGCCGATCCTTGCGACTCTGGGCTATGTGTTCTCGCCGGATCGGCGGCGGGTGCTGTTGGTCCACCGGAATGCGCGGGCCGACGATGCACACTTCGGCAAGTACAACGGCCTCGGCGGAAAGCTCGAACGCGACGAAGACATCGTTGCGGGGATGACGCGCGAGATTCGCGAAGAGGCAGGCATCGAGTGCCAGAAAGTGCAACTCGCGGGTACTGTGTCCTGGCCCGGTTTCGGCAAGAACGGCGAAGATTGGTTCGGCTTCCTCTTTCGCATTCTCGACTGGACCGGCACGCCGCACACCGCGAACGAGGAAGGGGAGCTGGCCTGGGTGGCACTCGATCGCGTGCTGCTACTGCCGCTCTGGGACGGCGACCGCTACTTCCTGCCGATGGTATTCGATCTGGACGCGGCCCCGTTCCACGGCGTTATGCCGTACCGCGACGGCCAACCGATCAGTTGGAAACAGTCGAATCTTGACTAAACTCGCTATCATTTGCAATCGACACATCCGGCATCAATCGACTGGCGGCTATGCTTTAACGCAGCATTGGAAATTGTGCTGCGGTGAAAAGTGTTCTAGATTATTACGATTCCGCACATGAAAACCGATCGCCAGAACCCCTCGGATCTGGAAATACTGTTAGTTCCCCCTGATGCTGGAACGTAAGCGATCCACGAAGACGGTTCTCGTATCGCGAGAACCCGACCCATTTACCCCGGAAGCCGGCGCAGAGCCACTTCCGGGGTATTGCTTGAAGCGGTTGCGCGGTCGGGGCGCATTCGCAACGGTTTGGGAATCGACGACGCCCAGCGGCGAATCGATCGCGATGAAGTTCCTGTCGAGCCAGAATACCAACTCCACGGCGCGAGAAATTCGCACCCTTCAGGGTATCCAGCGACTCGAACATCCCAATCTCTTGAAGACGCGACGAGTTTGGTCGATGCCGGGGTACATCGTGATCGCGATGGACCTCGCTGATGCGAGCCTCCTCGACCTTTACCTTCTGTATGCCGAAGAGTTTCAGCAAGCGGTCGACCCGAAACAAATCTTGCTGTACTTGCATCAAGCGGCGGTGGCGCTCGATTTCCTCAACGCACGTTCGCATGCGTTTGAAGGAAAGATCGTCGGCTTTCAGCATGGCGACGTGAAGCCGAACAACATTCTGCTGGTTGCGGACGAAGCGAAACTCGCCGACTACGGGTTGGCGTTACCGATGAACGGAAGCTCGACGCCGTGTTACCGTCAGGGCACGCTCGATTATGCCGCCCCGGAGATTTTCCTGGGCAACATGACCGATACGAGCGACCAGTACAGCCTCGCCGTGACGTATCACCTGTTGCGAACCGGTGCGTTTCCGTTCCCAGCGCCTCCGAAGATACCCGGTAAAAACTACTACCGCCCGCCACCCGATTTGAGTTTACTGACGAACGAGGAACAACCGATTCTCGCACGCGCACTCTCGCCCGCGCCGCAGGGCCGTTTCCCATCGTGTACCGAAATGATGGCCCAATTGTTGCGTGCGAATTCGATGGAACTGATGCCACTGCCGAACGGGAAATCCTCGGTGCAACTGGTGGCGCGATCGTCGCACATGTCGAGTATCACACGTTCCGTCGCCCGACCTTCGCAGGCGTCCTGATGTTTTTCGCACCGTTTTTCCGCGTGGCGATGACTGCCCCCGGACGGCAGATCGCGTTCCGCCGTGCGGTCGTCATGCACATATTCGCCGTGGCCGCGCTCGTCGGCTTCGTTATCCAAACGCCAACGCCTGCGATCATTTCGGCCGTTGCGCAGATCCTGCTCGTACTCGGCTTCGTCGAAGGGGCCGCGATGATCGGCTGGCGGTTAACGCAGTTGCCGAAGAGCCAAGCCCTCGAATTCCTGCTGATTTCGCCAATCCAGCCGAAGCGCGTTTACCTCGCCGAGTGGCTCGTCGGCGTCGGTCGCTTCACGCTCGTTCAACTGGCGGGATTGCCCGTGGTGACGATGTTGATCTTCGCGGACATCGTCGAAATGCCGGACTTGCTCGTTCTCGCGCTGATGCCGTTCATCTGGGGCGTGGTCGCGGGCCTCGGGCTGACGGCGTGGGTATACGAACCGGTGGGCGTGCGGCGCATCGGCGAAATGCTCGGCCTGCTCGGCGTGCTTTTTTACCTCATCATCGGCGTCGTTGCCGGCGAAAATCTGCGGCTCTGGCTGAACCGGATGCCCGAATCGCTCGGGCGGTTCCTGTTCGATTCGGTAATGTTTCTGCACACGATGAACCCGTTCGGCATCGTGCGCTACTGGTTCGCCAGCGATCGCGCCAACGGGCTGGCATGGCAACGCTTCACGAACTTGCACCTGTTCGCGGCAGCGCTCGGTACGCTGTTCCTTTGGCGCGGGGCGTCACGGCTGCGCGGGCACTTCCACGACCGGCACTACAAACCGCTCGATTCGTCGCGCGCCACGCAACTCGAACGAATCGGCGACAAGCCGCTGTCGTGGTGGGCGATTCGCCGCGTCATGGAGTATTCGGGCCGCGTGAACTTGTGGCTCGCGGGTGGGTTTTCTCTGGTATATGCCGCGTACATTATTGCGGGCGACGATTGGCCTGCGTGGATGGGCAAACTCGTGTTCTTCATGTTTGAAACGTGGGGCGGCGCACCGATGGTCGCGACGGCGCTCGTCGTATTGGCGGCAGTACCGGCGGCCTATCAATACGGCCTGTGGGATGCCAGCCCGCAAGACCGCTGCCAACGCCTCGAATTGCTGTTGCTTACCGAGCTAAGTAGCTGGGATTACTGTCATGCGTCGTTGTCGGCATCGTGGAAGCGCGGCCGCGGTTACCTCGTCGGCGCGGCGTTCCTCTGGGTCGCGCTCGCCGTCTCGGGCCGCATCGCGTGGTACGACGCCATCGCCGCCGCACTGGGTGCCTTCGCGATCTGGGCGTTCTCGTTCGCGGTCGGGTTCCGCGGCTTCTCCACGGGCAACCAGACCAACGGCATCGCGAGCGTGTTAACGATGGGAATGCCACTCGCGCTCTACGGCCTCTACCGATACGGCGGCGAATGGGCCGCAACCTGGGTACCCACCGCAACCACGTTCCTCCCCTTAAAAACCGGCATCTCCATCGCGTGGCTCTGTGGCTTCCTCGTCACGAGCATCGCCGCATACTGGCTCTTACGCCAGGGCCTGCGCAACTGCGACACCAATTTGCGATCGTGGTACAACGCCAATCAGGGAACGAAAGCGGCAGAGTAACCGCCGCCGAATCTGGTATCATTCCCTCTGGTGCTGACACGCACGGGGTGGGGAATGCCATGCATCAGGACAAGGATCGCGGCAGCAAGTGGCTGATCGAAAACTTCGGCGACGCGATCCTCAAACTCGCGGGCTATACGGGTTTCCACGAGTG
>JAYWCL010000076.1:0-4735 GCA_043780595.1 Limnoglobus sp. | reverse complement strand
GACGTATTTCTTGTTCATGGGAATCCTCCTTGTGTCGGAAGTATCCCCGCAATTCCCAAGACTCACCAACCCCAATTCTTAGCCGTGACGACGCACTATCGCGTTTTGAAGTTGCGCTATCAGACGCGATGTGGATTCGCGAATTGACTTCCAAGCCGCTTTGGCAATGTTTCATTTCGAAAACCCGGCGAGCGGCACAGAGTAAGCGTGCCGTGCGAACCCTCTGCGGGTGTCCGAATCGCCTTGTTCTTCGTCCTGAAGGGATCGCTCACGTAGCCCATAGTGGTACCATGGGACGGGGCCGCACCCATTGTCATTGTTTGCGGATTGCGTCGCGTCTCGAAGACTCACCACGACTGGTTTTCGTGGGTAATTGCCCCCGTCCCATGGTTTCACCATGGGCTGAAAGAGCGACACCTTCAGTGTCGGGTCTGTTCTTCGTCCTGAAGGGATCGCTCACGTAGCCCATGGTGGTACCATGGGACGGGACCGCACCCGAGATCGCGTTCGTATTCTCGTCACTCGCCACTTCTTACTAACCACTAACCACTCGCCACTAACCACTACTGCTATCCCACGAACACGCCGCCACTAAATCCCGCGAGTGCGTCGAAGTCGAACTGTGCCGTGGGTGTGCCGTCGGCGGCGATGTTCTTGCCGAGGTAGCCCGTCACACGCGAACCGGCCCCAGCACCGGAGCCGACGACCAAGTCGGCTTTCGTATCGCCGTCGAGATCCTTCACTGCCACGCGAATGCCACCACGGCTGCTGATATCGCCGGCGAAGAAGTTCGCCAGATTCACGTACTGATTGCTCAGCAAGCTCTTGCCGTCGAGTGCCAGCACGCGCGGGCCGCCACCGGGTCCGCCACCTGCAATCAGGTCCGCGAAGCCATCGCCGTTAATGTCGCCCGCGGTGACGAAGATGCCGTTGCGCAACGCTTGCTCGAACGCGAAGAAGTCGCCGATGATCTTCACCGGCGTCGTCGCAAGTGATTTGCCATCGAATGCGGCCACCCGTGGCCCGCCGCCGAAACCTGCCACCACGATCAAGTCTGCGACGCCATCGCCGGTCATGTCCGCGATAGCTGAACGTGCGCCGCCACGGAAATTGACGTCGTCGATGCCGAAGAACGCGGTGAGCTTTGGGAAGCCGGCCGCCCCGCTGTAGATGTCCGCACGCGGCCCGCCGCCCTCATCGGGCGTGATTGCCAGATCGGGGATGCCATCGCCCGTGACATCGCCTGCTGACACATACACGCCGCCTTTAAACGAAGCTTCAAATGGATCGACGCTGAAAAGTTCGGCCTGCGTTTTGCCGTCGAAAATGCGAACTTGCGTGGCGCTGCCAGGCCCCGTACCGACGATCAGATCGGCCACACCATCGTTGTTAAAGTCGGCACTGGCCGTGCGAACGCCACCGGTGAAGCCTACGAATGGCGTGACGCTGAACCGCACCGACTTGTCGGCGTTGAACAGCGTCGCGGTGCCGCCGCCGGCATCGGCCCCCGCCGCAAACTGCGGGAACCCGACGAGAACGGGCGTGATTGGCGGGATCAGTACCACATCGTTGCCGTCGCCACCGGTGTAGCTGATCGTGTAGGCCAATCCGTTCAACGTGAGTGTCGCGCCTTGCGGCAGACCCGCGAACGTGCCGACGATCGCGCCCGCGATCTGTTTGTCGATGAGCGTGATTCTTTGGCCTGGATTTGTCGGGGCAGGCAGCAGGGCATTCAGCGCCACGCCCGCAAGGTTGACACCGCCATTTACCGTCAGCGTCTGGTTGAGTATGAGCTTGCCCGCCGGCAGGTTGAGCGTTCCCGTGCCGGTGGTAATTGTCACCCCGGACGCGGCTGTAATCGTCGTGCCGAGGAGCGTTAGGTTGCCGTTATCGGTGGTGATGTTCGCATTGAGATTGAGCACGCCCTTCGATTCCAGCGTCAGCGCGCCGCCGTTGCCGTTGGGGTTGTCTACGACGATCGGCGCAGTCACAGTAATCGTCGCGGTCGCTTGCGAAAGCACATCTTTACCAGAGTTCAAACTCAACGCGAACAGGTTCGGCGAGACATCGATCGTTTTCGAGCCGGAGCGATTGAACGTGAGCAGGTTGGCATCGGTGATTACGAATGGGCCTTGGGTGCTGATGACGAGCAGTTTGCCGTCGGGGCTGGACGAAAGATACTGAAGTCGCGTGTTCGCGACGCTGCCGATGAGGCTATTTTGCGGCGTAATGATGTTAATCCCGTCGAGAGTCCGACCCGTGGTGCCATTTCCCAAGGTGATCGCCCCCGCGTTTCCGAGCGCGCCTTCGTCGTGATCGGGATCGCTGACGACGTAGTTGCCATTGGAAAGGGCAATGATACTGCTAGTGAAGCGCGATAAGTTGCCGACGCCGAACTTGCCGCCGCGCTGAGTTCCGAAGAGGCTATTCGCGGTGGAGACGGCACCACTGGTGCCCTTGGTACCATCGCCCCAGGTGTATGCGGATACATCGACGACCGGGCCGTTGTCCCAGTCTTGATTGCGGACGACGTAGTTACCGTTGGCGAGCGCCGTCACGCCGCCGTTGCCCACCAGGTCGGTGAGTTGCGTCCCGACGAGGCTGTTGGCGGTGGTGACGGCCCCGGTGATGCCCTTGGTGCCATCGCCCCACGTGGCCGCCCCCGCGTTAAAAAACCCGCCGTTGTTCCAGTTGAAGCTGACGATGACGTAGTTGCCGTTGGTGAGCGCCGTCGCACCGGAATTGCCCACGCCATCGTTGGTCTGCGTCCCAACGAGACTGTTGGTGGCGGAGACAACCCCGCTGATGCCCTTGGTGCCATCGCCCCAGGTCGCCGCCCCCGCATCGACGACCGCACCGTTGTGCCAGTAACGACTGTTGGCGACGTAATTGCCGTTGGTCAATGCCGTCACGCCGTTGAAACTCACCGAATCATTCGCCTGCGATCCGACCAGGCTGTTCTTAGCAGTGATGTTCCCACTGATGCCCGTCGTGCCATTGCCCCAAGTGGCTGCCCCCACATCGACAACCGTGCCGTCATCCCACTTGGGACTGGAAACGACGTAGTTACCGTTGGTGAGCGCGATCGCCACGCCCAGGTCGGCGGCTTTCGATCCGACGAGGCTGTTCGCGGCGGTGATCGCTCCGCTGACGCCCTTGGTGCCATCGCCCCACGTCGCCGCACCCGCTACGACCGTACCATTGTCCCAAAATGGACTGTTTACAACGTAATTACCGTTGGTGAGCGTCGTCACACCGCCGTTACCCACGGAGTCGTCGACGAGGCTATTGGTGCCAGTGACATCCCCACGAATCCCTTTGGAACCATCTCCCCAAGTCACTGCCCCGTTACTCCGGACGACATAATTGCCATTCGTAAGCGCAGTCACAGATACCGTGCCAAACCCCGACTGGATGAGGCTGTTGGCGGCAGTGATAGACCCACTGATGCCTTTCGATCCATCGGCCCAAGTGGCTCCATTGTCACTTGCGACGACGTAGTTGCCGTTCGCGAGCGGCGTGTTCCTAGTGCCTCTTGAGAGATCGACGCTCACGGTGCCTCCGACGAGGCTGTTGGTAGCTGAAATGACCCCACTGATACCCTTGGTCCCATCCCCCCAGGTGGACGCCCCGGCGTCGACAACCATACCGTCGTCCCAACTCGGTGTGCCAACGACGTAGTTGCCATTGCCGAGCGCCGTTATCGCGTTCGAAGGATGATAGATAAAGAGGCCGAACCCGCCGATTAGCTGCTTCGACAGCGAGTCCGCTTCGGTCGAACCGACGAGGCTGTTGGAAGCGGATACGACCCCACTTACCCCCGTAGTACCGCTGCCCCAGGTGACCGCCCCGACTGGCTTGCCGTTGGTGCCATTCCAAAACGGACTGTTGATAACGTAGTTGCCGTTGGAGAGCGCCGTCACACCACTATCCGGCGCTTTTTCGCCAAAAAGCGCCGGCACACCAAGTCCCACTTTGTCGTTGGCGTGCGAACCGGTGAGGGTACTGATGAGCGCGCCCGTGGTACCGTTAAACAAATACACCGCACCCGCATCGACGCCGCCCGCATCATCGAGCGGATCGGTTACGACAATGTTTCCAGTTGGCAGATACACCGCCGATGTGCCGAACACACCACCGACGTCGGGGTTCGGATCGACGAGGTCGAATTGCGGGAAAATACCCGTCGGCGCGTTCGTGATGTTCAGGATCGCGACCGGCACGACGCGATCTTCGAGGCCCTCGATGCCGAGAAGCGGCGTGCGTTTGCGGAGCCGCGTCGGGGAGAGTCGATTACGCATCGGGAACCTCGAAGGTGTGGCAAGCAGGGTGACTTGGGCACCCACATACTATCGCGATAGTCAAATTATAGACGACACTCGACCGATTATCGTTTACGATTTTTTGCGATTTCGACTTCACCCACACGATTCCCTGAAGTCAAAAAATACAAGGCGATCCGACGTAAGTCAACTTTTGCATCGTGCGCGAAGTGACGCAAAACGGTCGCGTTTGGACGCAAAAGTGTCGCGTTTGGACACAGAAATGTCGCATCCGGTCGATTTTCGGTCGCATTCGGTCGATTTTTGACCAGTAGTTGTGGCTGATGTGTAATCGAGAGTCTCGACGCAAACCACGATACGAGTCGATGATACGGCAAAGGCGGCGTTTTCAGATCGGTAATTTGCGATCGAAAACGGGCATTTTGAGACGCGAAAATGACAAAAAACCGGTT
>JAYWCL010000075.1:0-15228 GCA_043780595.1 Limnoglobus sp. | reverse complement strand
GGCCGTGAAGTCGACGAATCCGGACATATTGTTCTACGAGCAAGCGGCGCGCGAATACTGCGAATCGCTACCGTTGGAGCATTTCATGCAGTCCACGTTTCAAACGACCCAGTGCAAGATTACGCTCGAAAGCTTCGACCTGATCAGCGCCGTTCGTCCCGAGATTCACATCTTCAGCGAACTGCTCGTGCAGTACGGACCGATCTCGAATCTGTTGCGCGTCGTGCCGGACAACATGGTGATCATTTACGAGGGCGAGATCGACGCGACCGGCAGCTACAACATGCATAACGACGAGAAATCGAAGCCGTTCCTGATGATCGAATACGTCTCGGAATCGAACAAACGCAAAGACTACGTCGACAACATGCAACGCTACGAACGCGACTTGCACGTGCCGTATTATTTGCTGTTCGAGCCGGAGAATCAGATACTCTCATTGTTCAAAATGAACGCGCGCAAGAAGTACGTGGCGGTGAAAGCGAACGCAGAGGAGCGATTCGCCATTCCGGAACTCGAACTCGAAGTGGGTATTCTCGATAGTTGGGTTCGATACTGGTTTCGCGGCGAACTCCAGGCGTTACCAGTGGAACTTTCCGAAGAACTCGAAACGACGAAAGCGGCGTTGAAAAGGGCCGAACGACGACTCGGACAATCCGAACGGCGTGCGGATCGCGTGGAAATTCAACTGGATCAGGAGCGATTGGAACGCAGCCAAGCGGAACGAAAGTTAGATCAAGAGCGATTGGATCGCACTCAAGCCGACGCGAATGCGGTCGAAGAACGACGACTGCGCATCGAAGCCGAACGACGGAGCACGTCGATTGCGTCCGAGATGGCCAAGTTGCATGCGGAGATCGAACGGCTTCGCAATCCGCCGAAGGCGTAACGCCACACGGTCGGAATCCGCGAAAGACCCCCTCCTAAAGTGGGGGTCTTGTCGTTCACTCCGAGGCAATCGCTCCGCGAATTACCGTCGGCAGTTCCGCGACTGCGCGCGGGTTCGGCGAATAACCGTATGGTGGCGCGATCATTCCGAGTCGCTCGTGGTCGATCTTGCCGGTCAATTCTTCGTAGACGTGCTTGACGTTATCTTTGATGTCTTTCGCCGGTTTGCCGGTCCACTCCTTGTACCACGGCATCTCTAAACTGGCGGTGATGTCGTCGAGCGGTTTCTTCGCGTCGATGCCCTTTTGTACTTCGCCGCGCATCTCGACGAAGTAGCGTTTCTGCTTCGCGAGTAGTTCCTTACCCGTCACTTTGCCGTGGCCCGGTGCGATGAGGTCGACGTCGAGTTTCTCCATCTTTTCCAGGCACTTCACCCACGCTGCGGAGTTGGAATGGCCCATGAAGTTGAACGCGCCGTTGACGCACGCATCGCCCGTGCAGAGAATCTTGAGCTTCGGCAAATACGCACTCGCGTCGCCGGCGGTGTGGCTGTGGCCGAAGTGCAGGAACTCGACGCGCTGCGTGCCGTCGTCGAGGACGTACTTATCGTCGAACGTGATGTCGGCTTGCTTCAGCTCGTTGTCGCGAATGTCTTTGCGATCCTTCCCCGCATCGGTCCACTGCTTCGGCCCGTTCACTTTCAGGAATCGTGCTGCCGTGGTGTGCGCGACGATCTTCGCGCCGACTTTCGCCCACGCGCAGTTGCCGTACGCATGGTCGCCGTGATGGTGCGTATCGAGCACGTACTTGATCGGCTTGTCGGTCGTTTTCTTGATGTCCGCGATGACGTCTTCGGCTTCCTTCGGGAAGTTGGCATCGACCACGACGACGTAATCTTTGAAGACGATCCAGATATTATTCGAGCCGCCGAACGGGATTTTCGTATCGGTCGCGCTGATCGACGAATAGCGAAAGAACACGCCCGGCGCGATCTCTTTCACATCGTTGAACTTCATCTCGGGGACGGCGAGTTTCTTCTCCGGCGTCTCCGCATCGCCATTCGAGGCAAAAATGACCGCAAGAAACAGCCCCGCAACCGCAACGAACAACGCGATACGCTTCAGCATCACACCGCCTCCACAGGAATTCAGGAATCGATGAAGAGTACCCGGAACGGCGTCCAAGTGCAACGGGGCGTATACGGAATTGCTTACCCGAAGTATTCCTTGTTCTCTTTCACGTTGCGATCGACGATTGGCACGCGCACGTCGGAGACGATTTCGTTCACGATCAGGGCGGCGGTTTTTTTGCGTAGGCGGCTCTCGGGGCGCAAGATGATACGGTGCCCGAGGACGGGTTGCGCCATGCGTTTCACGTCGTCGGGGATCACGAATTCGCGGCCCTGAATCGCGGCAAGTGCCTGGGCGCAGCGGAACAGCGCGATCGAGGCACGCGGGCTGCCGCCGAGCATCACGTCTTCGCTTTCGCGGCTGCCGTGGATGATTTCCAGCACGTACTTTTTCAGCTTCTCATCGACGTGGATATTGCGCACGACCTCTTGGCAGGCGATCAGCGCATCGGCGGAAACGACCGGTTGCAAGTCGTCGATCGGGTGGCCTTTTTGCAGCCGCGTCAGCATCATCGATTCTTCCTCGAAGCTCGGATAGCCGAGGCTCAGTTTAATCAGGAAGCGGTCGAGTTGGGCTTCGGGCAAAGGGAATGTGCCTTCTTGGTCGATCGGGTTCTGCGTGGCGATCACGAGGAACGGCGGCTTCAGAACGTACGTCTGCCCATCGACGGTGACGCGGCGCTCGCCCATCGCTTCGAGTAGCGCCGCCTGCGTTCGGGGCGTTGCGCGGTTGATTTCGTCGGCGAGTAGCGTTTGGGCGAATACGGGGCCGGGGCGGAACTCGAACTCGGTCGTCTTCTGGTTGAAGATCGACACGCCGGTGACGTCCGACGGCAGCAAGTCCGGCGTACACTGGAGCCGTTTGAACGTGCAACCGACGCTGCGGGTGAGTGCGCGGGCGAACATCGTCTTGGCCACGCCGGGGACGTCTTCGAGAAGGATGTGCCCTTCACAAAGGTACGCCGCCATCGCTAGCGCCAACTGGGGTCGCTTGCCGATGATGACCTTTTCCACGTTCGCCACAATCTTCGCCGTCGTCGCCGCGACATCGATTCCCATCGTGCCCCCGTTCGATCCAAGTGCAAGGGACGCTGCAAGAACAGGATACGCCGACGCGAACAAAGGGCGAGGCGAGCCACCGCAAACAGGTGAACGGCCTTTTCAGGCAACGCCGCGAACGATTATTTCGCTTGAAATTTGAAGTTTCCGCTACGGATGTTTGCTATTTCCACGTTCCGTAACGGCATCGGGATTCAATGGGGTTTCCCTCGCTGGCGCGTCGGGCTAACAAAATCACCCCGCTCGAAGTATAGCTGGTTAGCGCGTCTCTTACCCGCCCCAGGGGTTGTCGAAGCCGTGCGGGACGTCTTTGAACCAACGGCGATAGGTTTCGATTTGTTCGCGCAATGGGTACCCGGATAGTTCGCGCGGGTAAAGAATCAGGAAGAACACGTCCTTGGCACCCGCGCGGGCGCGTTGCTGGTTGATGATTCGCTCCGCATCGGCTTGATCGCGCACTTCCTGCCTGCCACCGCCGTCGGCGTCGAACGCGAACAGCTTGCCGGTCTCTTTATCGACTTCCACGACGCGCACACTCAGGCGGTCGCCGAGGCTGGCGCGTTGTTTTTTGAGTTCCTCAATGCGTCGCCGGGCGGCGGCGAGTTCCTGTTGCAGTTTCTCGACGTTCGTCGGCAACGTCGGGTCGATGGCTTCGGGTTCGGACGTGCCTTTGCCTTCGTCGGGCTTGCTGACGAATGGCATCAGCAAGAAGATGCAAAACAGGAGAATCATCACGTCGATGAGCGGAACGAAGAAGCGAGTGACCGAGCGTTTCGGTTGCGCAATCACGGTTTCGTCCCCGTATTGCGTTCGTCGGCGTGGGTGAGCGTCACGATGGGCGGCGGACTCGGGTAACCGGCGAGGCTGCGGATGAGGTCGCGGCCGGTGGCAACGATCCACGTCGGCAGGATGTTCAGGAGCGCCATGAACAGCCCGCTGCCGGTGGCGGTGATCGCCGGTGCGTATTTGCGGATGATGTCTTGCGGCGTCGGCGTGGTGCCCGGCGCAATCGAGCTAAACGTCTGCAAAATGGCGGCCACGGTGCCGATTAGCCCGAGCAGCGGGAACCATTCGGCGGCCTGCGACAAGTGGTTTAGCCACTTATCCGGGCGGGTGTCGAAGTCGGACTCGGCCCACTTCAGCGCCTTCCACGCTAGCAAAGTCTGAATCGTAAACAGCGTCAGCCCGATTGCGAGAATCAGCCAGTCGATGGGCGAAACGGCGACGCGGGAGAGGTAATCGCGGCGGGCGTCGGGGGGAATGGCCGCGAAGACCAGAATCCCGGCGAGCACCGGCACCGCCGTAAACGCAGCGGGCAACACGTGGTGAATCCAAAGCCGTCGCACGGGGGCCTCCTCATTCGGCTTTCGTCAGCCATTCGGGCATCGCTTGCAGTTTCCCCTCGCGATTCACACACGCCAGCGTGGTCGCACCGAGCGCCACCAGCGTACCGTCGGGGCGGAAGACTTCGTACGCATGTTCGAGCCGGATCGGCGTCGTCCGCGTCACGGTCGTGCGGATCGTCAGCAAGTCGTCGTAGTGCGCCGGGCTGCGGTACTTCACTTCGACTTTCGTCAGTACCAGGAAGTAACCCTGATCTTCGAGTTCCTTGTAGTTCCCGCCGATCTGCCTTAGCAGGTCGGTCCGCGCTTGCTCGAAGTAGACGAGGTAGTTCGCGTGGTGGAGCAGCCCCATCCGGTCGGTTTCGGCATAGCGGACGCGGATTGTCGTTTCGCCAGTAAGCATAAGGTTATCAAACGAGAACGCCACGGTGCGTCTACGGTCGCGGCACTGAATTCCGGATTTTCGCGATTCCGATTCGACGTAAGTCACAATTGCGGAGGCTCTAAAACCACTTTATGGGGTGTTTTTTCGGTTTTGGAGGGCCAAAATCGCGGCTTTTCGATCGCAAATCGACGGGTGGTTTGCCGTATCTCGAACTCTTATCGCAATTTATGTCGAAGCCCTCGATTACACATCAGCCGAAACTACTGGTCGAAAATCGACCGAATGCGACCGTTTTGCGTCGTAACGCGACACTTTTGCGTCCAAACGCGACCGTTTTGCGTCACTTCGTGCAAGTCGCGAATTCCGACTTACGTCGGATCGCCTGCGATTGTTTGACTTCGCGAATTCGCGTGGGTCGCGAACACACGTGAAAATCGCGTTGCGATCCGATACATCGTGCCCACGCGCTTCGCTCCGATAATGGCAGGCCGCCTCTGGAACTTCCCCGAGCGGTAACCCGCACTTGTTGCTCTTCGTTGACTTCGGCGCGCACCGCATCCGGCATCCCAATCGAGCGGGCGATTCGCTCGTGAATCTCTCTGCAAACGATGCGATGACGCCGCTACGACCCCGAAGGGCAACGCCGCGAACGATTTCCTCATTGGCGTTTTCTTTTTTCTTGTGATTCGTGTATTTCGTGTGATTCGTGGTGAGTTCGGAGTTCGGGGCTGGCACGATGACGTATCGAGTACCCCGGTCGAAGTATATCATCATACCGTCGGCGACAACTCATGCGATTCGCTACGCTGAGCCTGCGACCTCCAGAATTATTTGAGCATCTTTAACGCGTCGGCGGCGGTGGCGGCGTGCGTGAGTTTGAGTTCGGGCGACGCTTTTAACAACGCAAAGACGTTGGTGGCCGGCCGATAGTTCGCGAGCATTTCGGCTTCGGTGAAAGCTTTTCCGCCACCGTGAACCGCACCGGCGATCGCGACCCGTTTCGGTGCCGCGAGTGCCGCCAGGTGTGCGACGTCGCCGATGTCGCGAAGGATGCCGGGTGCCATCAATCCGAGTCGCTGGCCGACGTATGGCTCGTCGGAAATATAACTTCCGAGCGAGCCGACTGCCGCAATTTTCCCGATCCGCGGTTCGATCGCCCCCGCCGCGAGTGCAACCAAACCGGCGGGGCCGTCGCCGATGATCGTCACATCTTTCGGCAAACCTTCGGTGGCCTCCAGGTAGTCTAGCAGCCGCACGACATCGAACGTCCACTGGCCGAGCAATGGGCGACCGAGCCACAGCGACCACTCGGCGGAATTGTGGTCCGGCGCGCGGCCAATCGTATCGCCCGCGATGCCCATTCCCCGCAGGTCGAAGGGTATCAGGTTGCCACCCGCTTTACGCACTTCTTTCGCGAGTTCGCTTTTCGCAGCGACGTCGCGGCCCTGGAAATTCAGCAGAATCGTCACTGGTTTCTTCGGGTCGTACTCGCGCAAGTCGGCGGTCAGCATCAGCCCCGGCTCGGGTGCGAACCGCATGATCTTCGCGTCGATTTGCACTTGCTTCGGCAACTTCGCACGATCTGGGAACCCGCCGAAGACCTTGTTTACGAGTGTCTTTCGCATCGTCTCGCTCGTCGTCGCCCACTCGGCTGCCGTCTTCGGTGGCACGTTCTGTTCGAGTAATTTCGTACCTTCCGCTGCTGCGAACTTCGGCAGTGTCAGCCAGTTGTCAGCACGGCTCGTGCCGGGGAAACAGCGAATATCTTCCGGGGCTTCCGGGCGGATTTCCGGGTCGCGAATCGGGCTGCCATCGCCCTCGCCCTTGAGGTGCAACGTCATCCATCCGTACATCGCTTCGCGCATCGCCTGGTTGTAATCGTGCCCGCTCTCGAAGATCGCGTGGCGTAAATTCGCTTTCTTTCCAGCTAATTCAAAGACTGGCGTGGCTTGTGCGATCGACTTCTTCGCTTGCTCGACGGAGAATTGGTACGAATCTTTGGTCGCGCTGACGACCATTAGCCCGCGCGGTGCCGTCAGGCCGAGTACGCCCCATTCTTCGGTGTACGTGAGCGCGCCGGGTACGACTTCGCAGAGGCAGCACGCGGTCCGCAAGTAGGCTTGGTAGTTGCCGACGGAACAGACCGGCACGGCGGCACTCAGGCGTTCGTCCCACGCCCCCGAGTACATGCTCTGATTACCGCCACCGCTCGCGCCGGTGATGCCGATCTTCGCGCCGTTCACTTCGGGCCGCGTTTGCAGGTAATCGACCGCCCGCATGTTCTCGTAAACCTGGATGCCGGAGAGCGGCTTGCCGATCGGGTAAAGCAGCGCGCCGACCATCTCGCCGTGGTACTCGCCGAGCGCCTTGCCGATAGCGCGCTCGCCCGCTCCGAAGGCATCGACGCACAGGACGAAGAAGCCGAGCTTCGCGGCACCGATGCAGCGCGCCTGTACGACGGGGTCTTGCTTCGCGCCTTTCCAGTGGCCGTGAACTTGCAGAATTGCGGGCAGTTTGCCCTTCTTTTCCGGCACGTACACATTTGCGGTCATGCGAACGCCGGGCATTGTCTGGAAGCTGATTTTTTCGAGCGTGTAACCGTCGCGTTTGAGTTCGCCGTGCTTTTGCACATCGAGCGGGCACGGCTCTTTGGGGAATCCGCCCCACGATGCCAACAGTTTCTCGCGCAGTTCGCCACGCTGTTTTTGCCACTCGGCGAGCGTTGCGGGCGGTTTATCGTTCGCTCGCAGTGCGACCGCCTGCGCCGAAACGAAGTCCCGAAAATCGGGATCGGCCGCCGACAGCGGGTACGTGAGTGACAGTGCGATGACACTAGCGAACAGCGTGCGGAACATGCTCAGAATCTCCCGGAGAACCCGGTTCGGTGGGTGTAATAAAACTAGTGTGGCGAGAAGTGAAACGAAACGCAAGCGAGAACCAGCAATTCATGCCAGCCCGCAGCGCAAGCAAGGGAACCCTCTGAAACTCGATTCTGTGCCTCGATCGTCTGGAGCGAATCCCTCGCTTGCGCGTTTTGAAGTTGCGCGACATTGGAGTTCAAACACGGGTTTTTGGAACACCTGCGTTTCCAAATGTCAGTCTTCCGGCCTGTAGGGCCGGTTCTGTCAGCCCAAGGCGAAGCCTTGGGTATTCGCCGCACCCACGATCCGGCCCTGAAGGGGCCGTTCATCAACCCCTGCAAGGAATGAGCCATGCCGCAATCGTTGGCGAAGGTTTACCTCCATGCCATTTTCTCGACCGAGAATCGCGAGCCGGTGTTGGCCGACGAATGGCGGAACGAATTGTTCGAGGTGTTGGGCGGGACGGCGAACAACCTCGGCTGTCAATCGTTGATCGTGGGCGGCGTAGTGGATCACGTTCACATGTTGTTTCAATTGGGCCGAACGATTGCGATTGCCGACGCGATAGGAAAGATCAAGTCCACTTCGTCGGCATGGGTAAACCAGACGCGTGGCATGTCGGCCCCGTTTCATTGGCAGGGTGGTTACGCGATATTTTCCGTGAGTCAATCGAACGTGGAAGCCGTGCGGGAGTATATCCGGACGCAGCCGAAACATCACGCGAAACAATCGTTTCCGGACGAGTTGCGCAAGTGGTTACTGCGATACGAGGTCGCATGGGACGAACGGTATGTCTGGGATTGAGCGCCAGAGCGTTGCACCCTGAACGGCCCTTTCAGGGCCGATGGATATTGCAACCCGGTTACCCAAGGCTTTGCCTTGGGCTGACAGAATCGGCCCTACAGGCCGGAAGACTGACATTTGGAAACGCCTGCATTTTCAAGATGTGCGTGTTTGAACTGCATGATAGCGCAATTTCAAAACTGGCGCTGCGGGCTAGCACGATAACGTGCCAATCACCCCGCTTAACTCACTGAACGCAAGAACAACTCTTCCAGAGTCTCGTCGTCGCGGAGTAGTGCGCGGATTGCGACTTCGCTTAGGTCGGCCATCTTGTAGAAGTTCAAGTTCGACCAACCGGGTGGCACGGTCACGCGCCATTCGCCGTGGCCGTTGTCGGCGAGAATGCTGACGCCTTCGCCTTCGAGTTCCGTGCGGAAACGGGCACCATCGCCCAAAATGCGAATCCGGAAGCGGTCGTTCCGCACCGCACACAGTTCCGCCACCGTGCCTTGCCCTCGCAACCGCCCGCCTGCCATAATCACCACCCGTTCGCACACCGCTTGCACATCGGCGAGTAAATGCGTGGACAAAATGATCGACTTGCCATGTTCCACGCCGAGTTCGCGAATGAGTTTCAGCATCGCGTCGCGGCCCGCCGGGTCGAGGCCGCTCGTCGGTTCATCTAAAAGCAGTAGCGGCGGGTCGTGAATGAGTGCCTGTGCGAGTTTCACGCGTTGTTTCATGCCCGCAGAATAGTCTTCGACGCGGCGGTAACGGGCTTCTTCGAGTTGCAAGTAACTCAGCACTTCATGCGCACGGCGTTGAGCGTGACGGCGCGGCATTCCGCACAATTCCCCGGCAAAACTGACGAACTCGATCCCGGTCAGGCCGGGTACGAGTGCCTCGGCTTCGGGCATGAAACCGATTTGCCGGCGAAGTTGCCAGTTGTTTGCGGCATCGCGATCACCGCCGAGCGATTGATCGAGTACGCGACCGGTGCCACACGTCGGCGCGATCAGGCCCATGAAGATTTTCAGCAGCGTCGATTTGCCCGCGCCGTTCGGGCCGAGCAACCCGATGCGGCCGTGCGGCAGCGTCAAGGTGAGGTCGCGAATGGCCGGGAAGCCACCGAACTCGCAACGCAGATTTTGCACTTCTATGAGCGGTTGCATCCGTGCCTTGGCTTGCAGAATCAGGTGGTGTAGTCCGCGTTCAGTTTGACATATTCTTCGGTGAGATCGCAAGTGTAAAACGTGCAGGCCGCCGTGCCGAGCGCGAAGCGGAGATCGATGGTGATGTCGCGATTCGCCTTCAAGTACCCCGAGACGGCCACCGCGTCGAACGGCAACGGTCGCCCGCGTTCGTAAAGCGAGAACGGGCCGATGTGCAAATACACGACATCGGTTTCGTCGAATGGCACCCCGGCGTAACCGGCGGCGGAAACGATTCGCCCCCAGTTCGGGTCGGCACCGTAAATCGCGGTTTTCACGAGCGCACTTTCCGCAATCGCCTTAGCGATCGTCCGCGCTTCGGTGAATGTCCGGCAACCGTCGACTTGCAGTTTGATGAGGTGATTCGCGCCCTCGGCATCGGCGGCAATTTGCTGCGACAACGATTCGCACGCGGATGTGACCGCATCGCCGAACTCGGCGAGCGCCGCTCCGCCGAGCGGTGGTCCCGTGCCATTTGCCAGCAGAAAGACCGTGTCGTTCGTGCTCGTGTGGCCTTCGACCGAGATGCAGTTGAAGGTCGTTTGCACCGATTTTGTCAGGATTTCGTGGAGATCTTTCGGATCGACCGCGGCATCGGCGAACAGGAAACCGAGCATCGTCGCCATGTTCGGGCCGATCATCGCGGCCCCCTTCGCGAAGCCGGTCAACGTGCGGTCGCCGATCGTCCGCGTCACGGTTTTGATTTTGGTATCGGTCGTCAGAATCGCTTGGGCAGCGAAAAAGAAACCATCGATACCGGGTCGCGCGGCAGCCACCGCCTTCGGTATCCCCGCTTCGAGAATCGGCATCGGCAACAGTCGCCCGATCACCCCAGTCGATGCGACGAGCACCTGTTGCGGCGAACACCCGACTCCGATGGCGGTCAGTTCGGCCATCCGTTCGGCATCGGCCATGCCTTGTTCGCCGGTGCAGGCATTCGCGTTCCCGGAGCAAACGACAATCGCCCGCGCATCGCTACGTGGCAAACGCGCGCGGCTGATATGAACGGGGGCCGCACAGACGCGGTTCTGCGTGAACACCCCCGCCGCCGCCGCCGGTGTGTCGCTGATAATCACGGCCAGATCGCGCCGGTCCGGCTCCGTGCGCAAACCGGAAACGACACCCGCATAACGATAGTTCCGAGGTAGCTGCCATTCGCTCATTTGCACATCGTATCAATCGCCGAAGACGCAGCCAGTTTCCACGCGACGTTTACTACGGTATCGGCACCATCTTCGTGAATGGCGGCACGAATGCTTGCAGCGCCGTGAGTGCTCCAACGACGCACGCCAGGAAGATACTGTGCCAGATCACGGCGCGGAAGATGTCTGCCTCTTTGCCGATCTGATTCGTGCCGGCGGTTGCGACGCAGATGCTCTGTGCGTCGATCATTTTTCCCATCACGCCACCGGTGCTGTTCGCGGTGCAGATGAGTACCTCGGCTTGCGGCAACGTGAGGTCCGGCAGCACGCCGGTCCTGTAGACTTCGCCCGCGGTGATCTTTTGCAAGCTGCCGAACAAGGCGTTACTGCCCGCGTCGGTGCCCGTGAGAAAGACGCCGAGCCAGCCGAGGATCGCCGCGAAGAACGGGTAAAGCACCCCAGTTTCGGCGAAGGCGACACCGAGCGTGGCGTCGATGCCCGCGTACTTCGTCACGTAGCTCAGCCCGAGCATACACGCGATCGTCGGGATCGGGACTTTCATCTGCACGATCGTTTTGCGGAAGACGCGCTTCATCATCGGCAGGCTCGCGCCGAGCAGCAACGCCGAGAACATCGTGGCGATGAACACGGGCGTGCCGGGGGCGGTCACCCACGGGAATTTGAAGATCGCTTCTTCGCGTTTCTCGTCGTCGGTCGCATTGAGTTTTTGCAACCGCTTCGCTCGCTCGACCTCTTTATGTAGCGTCGGCACGCTCTCCGTGTACGTCGTTTTCACACCTGCGAAAGCGAGCGGCCCCTTCGTGCCGTCCGCCTTGGGCCACGACTCCATCGTGCGGATCGTACCGGCAATCGCCAGGCAAAGCGACATCAGCAAGAACGGCGACCACGCCTTCGCCACGATCCACGCGGTCAGAGGCTTCTCGGTGCCGTGTGCTTTCAGGTCGTCGGAAAAGTCGATATCGGCGTGTTGGCAGGCAACCGGAGCTTTGCCAGAAGGCTTAGCCACCTCGGCGGGGAACTTCCATTCGTCCTTCGGTTTCCAGATGAATCGCAAAAACAGCGCGAGCGTAATCAGCGAGAACAGCCCGCCGCCGATGTCCGTGAGCGGCCAGACGACGAGGCCGGGAATCCAGACGTGCATCGTCGCGAAGAAGTATTGGAAGATCGCGAACGAGCCACCGCCGACGGCGAGCGCGGGCCAAACATCGCGCGTCTGCTTCCAGGTACACATGCACTTCACCATGTACAGCGGGATGATGCACGACAGGATCGGTAGCTGGTGCCCCGCCATCACGCTGAGCGTATCGGGATTGATGCCCGTGACTTGCCCGAGTGTGAGCGTCGGTACGCCGAGGCCACCGTAACAAACGGGCGAGGTGTTCGCGATGAGGCAAATCACCGCCGCACGCAACGGCGGCAGGCCGAGGCCGACGAGCATCGCGCCGCAAATCGCCACCGGCGAACCCGCCCCCGCTGCGCCTTCCATGAACGCGCCGAAGCAGAAGCCGATCAGGATTGCCTGTACGCGGGCATCGCCGCTCAGCCCCGCAATCGATCGGCGAATGATGTCGAATTGCCCCGTCTCCACGGTGAGATTGTAAAGCAGCATCGCGGCAAACACCGTCCAGCCGATCGGCAGCAGCCCGAAGATCGCACCGTGAACGAACGACCACGACGCCATCTGAACGGGCATCCCGTAAACGAGCCACGCGATCAGGACGGCCACGATCGCACCCACCGCACCGGCCCCACTCGCGATCCAGCGCCGCCCCACGAGCAGGTAAAACAGCACGAGCACCGGCAACGCCGCCACAACCGTGGATGCAAAGCGATGGCCGAGCGGATCGAGATCTTGCGTATACGTGGCAGCGAACAGCATGATGGGGAGAACCTGCAACACCGGGGAGGGAGGAAATGAGATGCTACCAACCCCCACCCCAGACGCAAGCGATTAGTGCCGGAAGCGGGCAAATGGGGGAAAAATGGGCACGGATTGTTCGCCCGACGCGCCAGCTTGCGCGATTGTGCGTCGGGCTGGCAGGATTGGATTGTTAGACTGGTAACGTGTCATTTTCCACCGCGAGAAGTATGATTTGCCATGCCCACTGTCGAATCCCTCACGCCATACCACTTCCGAGGTTTCATGAAACGCATTCTGAAGCTCGTACTGCTTGCCGCATTCATGCACTCCGCGTCGAGTTCGGCGGAGAATCCGCCCGTCGCCAAGCCGAAACCGAAGGCGAAGCCCGACTATCAATACCTCTCGAAAGGCATCGAGGTGCCCGCCGCGACGGCCGAAGAGCCGAAGGTGAAGGCGTTCGGCCCCGATACGATCCAGGCGGCGAAGCAGTATCTCGACGACGGCGCGCATCATTGGGTGCGCGAAAAGAGTTGCGTCGCCTGCCACAGTACCGGCGTGTACATGGTCGAGCGACCGATCCTCACGCCACTACTCGGCAAGCCGAGTGCGGAGGTTCATGCGTCGTTCGTCGAAGGCGTTCGCGCGACGGTCGGCAAGCCGGGTCTGCGCAATGGCGTGAAGGTGTTCGGCGACAGTATCGCATCGGTCTGGCGTAGTTCCGGGCTGGCTGCGTGGGACAAACACGTGACGGGTACGCTCTCGAAGCACACCGACAAATCGCTCCGGCAAACGCTGCTCTGCCTCGCCGATGAAGGTCTCATCAAGACGATCGATCAAGTCGAAATCCCGTACATCACCACCGATTTCGAACTGACCGTGCAAGCCGCGCGAGCGATCGCCACGGCTCCGGGTTGGTTGGCCACGGTCAAAGACGCCGACACGCTCGAACGCATCCAGCGGATGCAAACGTACCTGCGGCAGCACGTGCCGATCAGCGATTACGAACTGGCGTTGAAGCTGCAACTGGCCGCGTTAATGCCCGATCTCGTTCCGCAATCGCAGCGCGAAGCGGCCATCGCGATGCTCTGGAAACAGCAATTACCCGATGGCGGATGGTCGACGCGGCGGATGTCGGACCTTATGAAGTGGCACGAGAAGATGGACCCGAAAGTGATCGCGATGATTCGCGGCGAACCCGATGCCGCCAGCCCCGCGAGCGACCCGTACATGACGGCGTGGGCCATCGTGCTGTTGCGAGAATCGGGAACCCCGACGAACGACGCCCGCATTCAGAAGGGCATCGTATGGCTCAAACAAAATCAGCGCGTGTCGGGCCGCTGGTGGATGAAATCGCTGTTCCGCGACACCTACCACTACAGCACGTACATCAGCACTGCGCAAGCACTGCGCGCGTTGGCCCTCTGCGGCGAACTGCCACCCCAGTAGGTCGCCAAACGTGGGGCACGTTTTTAACGTGCCAATAAAACTACTTCTCGCGGTTGGAAACGACTAACAATCCAATCCCGTTAGCCCGACGCGCCAGTTTTGAAGTTGCGCTATCATCGGGTTCGGAGACGACGCAATCTCATTTGCTTGGTTTACAAGCACCCAGGGTCACCCAGGGGTACGACGTAGAACGTCTAACCCTGGGCTAGAAGGTAGAACCCCGTTGGGGTAAATACATAGCCAATTCTTACCCCAACGGGGTTAAATCCCACAGTCCAGGGTTAGACGCTTCGTCGTACCCCTGGGCGTACCTGCAAAAATAGCGCAACTTCAAAACGCGCTAGCGAGGGATTATTATCGTTTCTGCGATTTCGTGCCTACTCGCGGGTTCCCCTCGCTGGCGCGGTTTAGCTCCCGCCACTCGAACCGGTGGAACCGAACCCGCCGGTCGACTTTCCGCCAGACGAAGGCGACGAGCTGGCACCGGGTTTCGAGCCGCCGAAGTATGTCGAACCGGGACTGGAACCGGAACGAGAACTGCTGCCCGATCCCGAGCGATACGACGAACCGTTGCCCCATCCCCAGATCATCGGCAACCAGCCGCCCGAACGGTGATAGTGCGAACTGTTCGAGGTGTACCCGCTCGACGAATAAATGCGATTGCCTTGCTCGTCGAACCGGAGTGGCTTGCCGGAACGGTCGTACGCAGTTTGAACGGGGATGCGTTTTCCGTTCTCGTCGGTCTTCCATTCTTGTGTAATCGGCTGCCCTTGCGCATCGTACCACTGCGGATCGCGTTCGGGTTCCGAAGTCTGATTGTGATTGCGCAGGCAACCGCTGAAACAACAGAACGTCCCGGCGAGCATACC
This sequence comes from Limnoglobus sp., assembly GCA_043780595.1. Lineage (GTDB taxonomy): Bacteria > Planctomycetota > Planctomycetia > Gemmatales > Gemmataceae > Limnoglobus. The sequence continues at coordinate 230 of JAYWCL010000075.1, read as the reverse complement.
GCCGCCGAGAAGTAACAACTGGATGTTCCGGCTTTTCCGTTGGGGTTGCACGGTTTACCCGCCGATGGCACGAGTGACGATCATCGCGATGCCGAGCAGCAACGCGCCGACCATAATGCCGACCGCGATGTTCTTCTCGGCCAGTTCTTTTTCGATGTTGAGCTTCGGCGTAATCCACTCGAACATTTTGAAGCCAATCGCGAGAAGTGCGATCCCAAGGATGCCGAACG
>JAYWCL010000074.1:0-32117 GCA_043780595.1 Limnoglobus sp. | reverse complement strand
CTCGGCTCGAAAGACTGACACTTTCATCGCCGAAACCGCTCGCGAACGGCTTGTTTTCCAGCGAATTCTCAATGCGGATCATACGGGCCGGGGTAATAGTAGTAACTACACTATCTCCCCGCTTTTGACAAATGAGTCTCTTTACGAGCCTTTGGACATGGAAGAAATTGCTTCCGAGGTGGCACGGCTTCGTCCAAATCAGAGGACTTCAACCCGAATCCGCTCATCGGTAGCCAAGCGTCGATGACCACGCACCTGCCTTGATCACGCCACAAACTAAATTGGGTTCGCAAGACGGTCAGAGTATCCGATGTCATAACCAACGGCCTCTTCTGGGAGGACGTGGTGGAAGTCCCTGACTATGCTGACGAGAATGAAGTCCTCAGCGAATCACCGAGGTGATCGACGGTGGCGACTTCAAGGAAGGCGACTGGCCCTTCGCGGAAGAATTTGAGATTGTTGGCGAGGAGGTATTAGCTGTACCGCCCAATGCCGAGCCGACCTACCTCCTGGCTCGGGATGACGAGGGCGATCTGGAGGTTTTGCCAAGACCGTGGGTGGTCAATGGCTCCCGGCTAATAATGCACTGACGGACGATCAACACGGCTCCTTGGCCCTGTCCCATCCCGAACTCTTACCCAGGCGTACACGGCTAACCTGTATCTCCTGCGATTGTTCCATCCAGCGTCGAGCCTTGCTGTTAGCAACCTCAGCCGGGTCAAGTGCTTGTAGTAATAGTTCGATGGCGTGGCGTGACATTATCAAAGACTTACTGGGCATAAGCTAGGAATGAAACTCATGGGCCAGCCAGATCACCATTCTTCATGGAGCGAGTACCAAAACATAATACTAAAGATCCTTTTTGAAGGAACCCTGGCGTTCGGTTCCATCTGAGGTGAGTTACATTCACTCCTCGGTGTTCCTCTTTTCTTGTTTGCGAAAAAACGGAATTCATAGGTCGTTGTTAATAGTTCGAGGCTGAAGAAATGTCTGCGAGTGAAGGTCAAAAAATCGCCAGGTATTAAAAGTGGCTGACACAGGGTCGCCCCCGCTGACACTGTCATACGGCTATTAACGTTCTTGTTTCAAAAAAGACGCTAACCATACGTCACGACTATTTGCCGGGGACTGGAAACTCTTGGGAACATCGGCTGGCAAAAATACGCGCCGAGCCGGAAAACTCGGCGGGCATAGCGCGATTTTAATAGCTCAGTGGGAACCCTGCTGTTCGCGGATCGTTACGACGCTGGTGACGGAATCGCGAAACACGGGTGGTATTCGTTTTCGTCAACAGGCCCGTCTTTCACTTCAATCGCCGTCACCCTCACCCCACAAAACCTTGCACTTCGCAGGAACGAAGCCGCTCGGCGGGTTGCGACAACTGAAAAATCAGAAAAATGAACATGTATCTTCTCATTTAACGCAATTTCAGTGGCCCTTAGCACCGCGACATGTCACAGACGTGAACGCCGTGATAGGACAAACCGGTGTTCGTAACCTTCAACGCTCCTTTACAAGTGACCTCACTGGTGGCCATCACGAACAAGGTCCAACGTTGCGCGCAATGACGTTCAGAATACCTTCCTTCGTGGCTTCGTTTCTTCCAGGGTCAAGAGATTCAGACGAGCCTCTACAAAAGAACCCTCCACCGGCCCGTCCCCAAAGACGCTGTTTTCCACGTCAAGTCTCAACGCCTCCGCGATGTATCTCCTCAAGGCTTCCTTGCTGATACTGCCGACTTCGTCCGCTGCTAAAGTGAAGCTCACTTCTGCTTTGAATGTACGAATGCCATTGCCTTTGTGTTGCTGGTATTGGATCGCGCCGCATGCCGTCGCAGCCGCTCGGTAATTGTAAAATATCTTCGCGTTGTCGAGGATCTTGCTCCAACCTGATCCTGTCCAATAAGCGAAATCGCCGCGTTGCAAAAGAAATCGACGGGCATGGTCTGCGCCAACGTACCTCAACATCACTGCATTCTGGTTCTTATTCACGACATTTCTCCTCGCAGGAAACCAACATGTTTTGGAAATCGTGTCGTCTTGACACTACCTGGGCCGACACTGAAACCGTGCTGATGTCCAGAATCGCATCTTCGCGTACTTCCCCTCGAACGTGCCGATTGCCGCCTGCTGATCTGGCGGCAAGGCGCAGTACCACTGCCACAAGCTGTTGATGCCGATCAGCATGCCATCAGTTTTTTTGAGGCGTTCAGCCTCTGCGACAGCCTCGGCTAGGGTGGTCGCAAGGATCTCTTTGGAGTGTCCGAGGATCGCTTCAACTGCTCGTCGAGCTTCTTCGCGGGTAACAGGCTTGCTTTCAAACTTCATGAGTTTGCTCCGGGGTGTTGATCAGAACGGTTCGACAGTATTCGGAAAACTTGCTGCGGGCTGGCGCGGACTATCGATGCGACCTCCAAGATCGTCAGGCCAGATTTCCGCACACGGATCACTTTGGCGATCCGCTGCCGGTGCCGATACCGGCCAACGAGTTCGGGGTACATCCGCACCAGAGCGCACGGCAACAGGCAGAAGATCTGCTCCACCTTCACGCCTTTTGTCGTTACCTCGACGGCGAACCGCATGACCTCCTCGGGAGAGAGGCAAAAGTCCGAAAGACTGCGAATTACGACCCTGTTGACGTGGCCACGGCGGATCTCGTCAAAGAGCCGTGCCAGGGCGGCCGGGCTGGCTCCATGTCCACGAATAACTCAAGGTCAGAGGCTGTTAGGCTCTCCTTCAGGAGGGTTGCAACTCCCCAGAAATCGGCCTGTTTTCCCAACGGCCCGAGAAACGCAGGCCAGTAGAACGCGGTTTTCATGTTGATTACACGGGCTTCAGCGGCCAGGATAACCTTGGCGATCCGCTGCCGGTGCCGATACCGACCAACAAGTTCCGGGTGCATCCGCACCAGAGCGCACGGCAACAAGCTGAAGATCTGCTCCACCTTCACGCCTCTTGTCGTCACCTCGACGGCACCGCATGACTTCTTCGGGAGTGAGGCACAGATCAGACAGGCTGCGGATAATGATCCGGCGGACGCGGCCACGGCGGATCTCGCCAAAGAGCCGTGCCAGGGCCGGGCGGCTCGACTCGGTGTCCACGAACAACTCAAGATCAGAGGCCGTCACGCTCTCCATCAGGAGGTTCGCAACTCCCCAAAAATCGGCCTGCTTCCCCAACGGCCCGAGAAACGCCGGCCAGTAGAACGCGGTTTTCATTTTCATTACACGGCCTTTAGCGGTCAGTCTCGGAAACAGTGAATCAAAACCAGATCTCGCCGTCATCTGGCGAAGCCGGCGACTGATCCGTCTGCCCTTGATCGCCCAGGAGGTGCCACCGTTCGAGATCGCAGTATGTGTTCCTCGCTGCTTCCAGCGTCTTGAGGACATCAGCTTCGTTCAACGGCCAATATGGACTCGTTCGCAGCGCGGCGAGCAGGCTGACGAACTCGTCGTTGCTCCATGCACCGGAACATTGCCAGACCCAGACGTGGGGTTCACCCGAGTCTTGCCACCTCGTCAGGTTGTCTGCTTCGGTCATCCTTTTCCCCCATTCACATTTGCGACGAAACGCGCCGAAGGGCGTTCCATCCCCTGGGGTCCGCCGAATTGCGTTCGTCGCTCCCCGCTCCACGGCCAGCAACCCATACACGCTTCAGATCCGCCCGTCTCGGAAACCATGCGGACGTGGCTGATTTCCGAGATGCGCGATCCGGCGACGTGTAGGGGCGTCCTTTATTTCACTTCGGAGACTGGGATGCACGAAACCGTTACCTGGGAGCGGATCACGAACTGCACCGGGCGGAACGCCTACTTCAAGTGTTCCGGCGTCCAAGAAAAGCGGGGTGATCGATGACTCTCGACGAATTCACCCACGCCTACATCGAGGCGGCGTTGTGGTCGTCAACTGACGAAAGCACACCCGCAGGCGGTGAGCCGATGGATGCCAACTACACCATCACCGACCTCGCCCCCAAAACGCTTGAACGTATGAAGGCCGACTGTGCCGCCTTCCAAGAGCAGAATTGGGAATACATACAAGAAAACGTGGAGCGGGCCGGACACGATTTCTGGCTTACTCGCAATCATCATGGGGCCGGGTTCTGGGACGGCGACTGGCCCGAGGGTGTGGACGAGAAGCTGACGGAAGCTTCGCATTCGTGGGGTGAGATGGATCTGTACGTCGGCGACGATGGGAGGGTTTACTCTTGAACGCCAATTAGACGCTCACAGACATGGAGTTCGGTTGGCGCTATCGCAGGCCATCTTGACTGCTGGCAGCGTGATCCGCCATCCGCACGGGTGAGGCGGTTGAATTCAACAGGTTGACAGGGATAGATAAGGGGAAGCGGGAATCGCAACGGAAGGTCGAAGTATGTTCAAATTTCACGAATACCTGGCGCGGCGTGACGGCATCAGCCTAGAGGAAGCCGCGCGACGATCATTGGCTCGGACCTGGGAGTTGGCGCAGACCGGCAAGGTCATGGTGCTGATCACGGCGTTCGTTCAAGGGCTTCCGTATGAGAAGAATGCTGCTCGCAACGCTGTGTTGGCCAGCACCATCAGGGATGCCAAGTTCGGCTACACGCCGCTGTACGGGTTTTGGGCTTATGATGCCGCTGATCCTGAGACGGGCTTGAGGACGAAGAAGAAGGCCCGAGAGGATACCCTGCTGGTTTCGGCTCCCGAGAGAATTCCGAACGGCGAGTTGCGGTCCATCGTCCTTTCGTGGATCACGAAGTTCCAGCAAGAGGCGGCGGTCGTCAAATATGCCGACTCGGACATAGCCAACTTGCTGATTGCCAACGGTGAAGAAACGCCACTCGGCAAGTGGTCGATCAACCGGCTGGCCAGCATCTACTCCCAAATGCGAGCAGGGGCAGACACGGCCAGCCGGATGTTTGTCTTCGAGTCAGCCGACGACCATTCGTGGTCGGCGAGACTGGCCATAAATGCAAGTAAGTAGGCTTCGAGTTGTCACCCCTGCACGCAGTGAAGGAGTGTGGTGACGAAGGCCGGAACTTCCGATTTCAAATCACGATGTCTTCACCGCATCACGGGATGGCCTGTATCGAGTTCAACGTGGCTTCAGTCTGTCTTTGATCGCGCAGAGTTTGTCAGATGTCGGTTGAGCCATCTTCGGACGGTTTCCTTCGAGACGTTCACTTTTTCCGCGATGATGGCGATGCGGTCGCCGGCTTCGTGCAGATCGATAATCCTTTGGATCGTGCCGGGGCTGATATTCGCGCCGCCATTCTTTTCTAACGCCGGAAAAGGGTCTGGTACACTTTCAATCATCGGCTGCAACCACTCGGCCAACTTGCGGATCTTCGCATGCAGGTCGGCCCAGCGCTCGTTGGTGTAGGCGTTGAGGTCGCCTTCGACAGGTTCACCGTGCGACAAGAAGAGATCAGCGAGGTAGTCGCCATCACTTTGACCGGCGCTCTGGGGGATCCAGTTGGACGACGTTTTTCGTAGCTTGTTGAACGACAACACCCGAAAGTCGCCGTGATCCTTGCGGACACGCTTCAACAGTCGGTTCCAAGCGTTGGCGATCTGCGTGTTGCGTTGCCCCTCGAACTTCAATTGCTTACCCAGCTTTGTGAGGACGAGGAAGGGTTCGCCGGAAGCCGGTCGATGTCCCGTCAACCACTCAATCGCTCCAACCGCCGTGGGCATCTGCCACCATTCGCCGTAGACGGTGGTCTTGTTCCGAATCCGCATGACCCACGAATCCGCATCGGTCGAATCCAGATGGAGTTCCTCGGCGTGCGGGTGCTTCGTGCGCAGCAGCACTTCGTCCCGGCGGACGGTGGCGACCTCGGCTTGGCCGAACCCCATTGCCAGAGCCAGCGCCATCAAGCAACGCTCCCACGGTGTGGCATAGGCCCAGAGTGTGGCGAGTTCGGGTTGCTTGTACGTTGCCACCCGAACCGGGCCGGACTTCTCCGCGATCTTTTTCACCCGCACGGGCTTGACGGCGTAGTCGCGGGGCTTCTCCCACTGGAACTCGTCGGAGTCGTGCAGCCAGTTGATGAAGACTCGGAACTCCTTGATCACAGCCGTGGCGTAGCTCCCACTGATCGGCGTGTCGGTTGGCTTCCCGCCCGGCGACTTCTTGAGGGGTCGGGCGGCGATCACTTCGAGTAGGGTCGTGATCTTGGCGAGTTTGTTCAGGGTGGCAAGCCGCAAGTCGGGCATGTGGTCGGCGCAGAACTCGATCTGGTCGATCTTGACCTGACCCCAGTCGGTAAGCCGCGACTTGTCGCCGATGAGGTAAAAAGGGTTCTTGCGCACTGCCGCGACGTAAGCTTTAATCGCTTCATGCAGCGTGTGCGAGCCACCCGATTCGAGGAGTTCTCGACCCATCGAGATGTACTTCTCGGCTTCCTGCCGCCGAAGGCGACCGCCTTCTTCCTCACTGGCCTTGTCACGCATCGCCAATCGCACGCCTGGGACGATGGCCTGCCAGTCGGCGAGGATGCCGACCGCGATGTCTTGGAATTCACCGGCCTCGATCTCGACGGAGATACTCGATTCGCCCGCCGCGACCTCGGTGGCGATGCCCAAGCCGACCTCGTCCCAGATGACTGGCTCGCCCATCACACGGGCTAAGGTTGCGGAGTGCTTCCACAAGCTACGGATCATGGCGACCCGTTGGACGGCGGCGCTCTCATCCCGTCCGAGGAAGAACTTGTGCTGCTGGTTCGATCCCGATTTCTTGTACCCGACGAATGCGAAATAGCGACCGTCATCGAGTTGTTTGAGTTCCTTCATGGCGCGTCCCCTTTCCCTATACACGCCGGTCGAATCGGTGTCTCGGAAACTCGAAGGGGGGGGTTGGCCTGATTTCAGACCAATTTCAGACCAGTTCAGACCAAAATGGGTATTTGTAGAGGTGTCGAAATTGACGTAAACTCAACGAAAAAAGCCACTTGCGACTACTCGCAAGTGGCTTTTGAATGGAGGCGCCGGGAATCGAACCCGGGTCCCGTGGCACTTCAATGCTGGCGTCTACGTGCGTAGTCCGTCTATTCTTGAGGCCTACCGTAAGGTCGCCCCACGTTTGCTCGCCCAGACTCCGGCTGACAGGGTTCTGGGTAAACTATCGGTCAGTTTTTTTAGCAATCACCGCCACCGAGGCGAACCGGTTGCCCAGTTCTCAGGTGATCGCGAGCCTGACTTGGCGTCCGCATGGCAATCTTTCAGGCGAAGACTGACAAACGGGGCTTGAAGTAAGTGTTACCTTACGCAGCCAAAGAGAACTGCGTTTCTGCAGTTATCATTTGATCGGATTTTTACGAGGCCAACCGATCAACCTCGGCACGCAACCAAACACCTCAACTGCCCGGTCGATACCAGTTCGCCCCCGGGTGCTTCCTAGCAATCGAACTATACGCCAGGCAAGCACTTCCGACAAGCCTCACGCAGCATTCACGAAGGGAATGGGAACACTTGTGGGTATCCGGCTCTGCTGACAACTCGGCTTCTCGTTATGACTCGATTGTTCATGAAGTTCCAGAAACGAATCACGCATCGCCCTCGACTGTACCGTCTGATTCCACGCGACCATTGCACATTCGAGCGGACTCCGCTTCTTCGTCGGCGGAATAAATCCCCGGATCGTCTTCGTCCATTGGGCGGTATGGTTCATAACCTTTCCACTCGTTATAGCGTGCCATTGCGTCATCCCAACTCACAGCCTCGACGCACCAGATTATCTTGGAACCTTCTTCGACGACCGATCTCGCTGAACGGTTAATTATTGGGAAGAAACTGCCATCGCTCCAAGCTTCGTGCCGCACGACAGCCTCATTTCTAACTAGTCAGGCCTCGGCCCGAACTCAGTGGCGACCTCGACAACTGCGGACACAAAATCTTTCGCCGCATTCCCGACCAACGTAAACTCGACCATTGGCCCAGTGCAAGTAGCTCGGATGAAGAACCGATCTTCAAACTCGCTGTCTTTAACCACCCGAACGACTGCTCCTCCGAAGGTGCCGATCGCCATCTCGGCGAATTCTGCCCGGCCGGCGTAAGTTTGAAGGAACTCGGCCAATTCGCCGATTGCATTGGGGCCAGATAACTCGAATACGAAGCACCATGTGGTCGACTCGATGGATAGTAACCATCCGCCGTCGGGTCGGCTTAGCACCTCTACTGATAAGTCACCGGCTATTCCCAATGCGGAAAGGCCGTAGCTGTTTGAGTCTTCCACCATGTGTCGCCTCTGATGTCTGACAGATGTTTCTTCCAACCCACCAAGGGTTCTCGCTCCCAAACCGCCTGTCACCCGTGCGATTCGTGGCCGAGTGACTCCCACGTGTGGATGGCCCATTCGCGGTCGGCTTCGTTGGAAATATAGACGTTGCACGTGGCGAGGTGACCCTCGGCGGCGACCACGCCGCAGACGCGCCAACCGGCGCGACCATCCTCGGTGTACGGGCCGAAAACCGCGTCGCCTACGACATGGCCGTTCTGCAATCGTGGCAGTGCTTCGCCGCTCGGCAGGTTGTTCCGCCCCGCGGTCACGGCATCGCGTGCGGAGAGGTCCGCGCCCATCGCGAGGTCGCGGAACCAGACCGTTCGCGTGTCGTTCCACGCGGTCCAGGTCGTGCCGTCTTCGTTGCGGCTGATCGCGAAACTGCCGGGAATTTCGACGTGCCAACCGCCGGTGAGGGGCACGCTGATCGGCGCACGGCGATAGCCGATCTCGGCTGCCGATTGCCCTTTCGCTTTCTGTGCGATCTCGGCTTTGAGTTCGTCGGACACCGGTTCGACGGTGAACTTTAACGCGTCATTTTCGATCGCGGCAACCACCGCTGCCCACTCGGTCCACGGCAGTTCGGCCTGCGGATCGAGCGAGTGCGCGTTCGCCAGGTCCGATGCGATTTGATCGACGAGTTCGCCTTCGATGTCGGTTAACGGTGCGCGCCACGGGAAATCGAGCCAGAGATCGGTGAGTGCGCGGCGTGCGAAGAACGTCGCGTTCAGGTCGGGTTCCCACCACGGGAAAAACTCGATGCCACGGTCGGGGTCCGCACTCACTTCGCGGAGCCATTCGACGGGCTTCGGGCCGAGCGGCGTCAGCACCGGCCCCGCGTGGCGGAACTTCGGCTGCCGCGGCATCCCGATCGCGTAGATGCCCGCAGCTGTCGGCCCATCTCGCAGTGCCGTCGTGCAGGTGGTGGCGAGCCAGTGCAGGAAGTGCCGTTCGAGGCGGCCGCGATCTTCGGAAACGAAGTAGCGTGCGGGGTCGTGGTTGGCGTCGGGTTCGTCCCAGTCGAATTCGAAGTCGGCGGCGATCTGCTTGAACAACGCACAGACGTGCGCGTGATAACCCGGCCCGGCGGGCGAGGTGCGCGTCGTCGCTTTGACCTTCCCCGAGCCGCCGATGCGGATTTCGACGGGGTCGGCCACGGGGTGCAGAAGCACTTGTAATAGCGGTTTGTCTTCGGAATCGCGAACGAGCCGCGTGTCGAGGACGGCATCGCCTACGGCTTCGAACCAGACGGCGGCCCGCGCCAGCCAGTCGCGCGCTTCGGTCAGCGTCACGCGGTGTTCGGGTCGCAGGTGCCCAACGAGCGATAGTCCAACGGCCATGCCGGTTCCCCTCCGTGTGATTGACACAGATTAGGAAACGCCCCGACAACCGTTTCGACAAGTGCGAGGTGCAAAACCGTGTTGCCGTTTTGCCGTCGTTCGCGATTGCGATCGATGAAAAAATCGACGTAAGTCAGAATTGCGGAAGTTCAAAAACCGTGTTTTCGGGTGTTTTTCCGTCTCAATAAGCCACTTTTTGATCGCAAATCGCTTATCGGTTTCGCGTCATTTTGCCGTATCTCGAACTCGGATCGCGGGTTACGCCGAGGGTCATTCGCTTGGACTCGGCGCAAGTACCGACCAAAAATCGACCGAATGCGACCAAAAATCGACCGCGCGCGCCTTTTCTATGTCATTTGCGCGCACTTCTGTGTCATTTCGCGACACTTTTGGGTACGTCCGTGCAGGTCGCGTAATTCCGACTTACGTCAAATTGTCTAGAACTTATTGACTTCGCAAAATCGTGTGGGCGAAGCGGTTTCCAGTCGTTTACGCGGGTGAGTCCACGCCATTGGAAATCGCATTTTGTTCGTTACTCCGCGCGATGAACGACTCGATGAGCGGCAAATGATCCGATCCTGCATTATCGTCGGGCAAATTGTTCTCCGTCAGCAACGATTGTTCGCCATCCGAATCGAGAACGCGAAGATCTTCCAGCATCGCCATCGCACTCGGCCTGAGCAATAGTTGATCGTACACGTTCCACGAGGCGAGAAATCAAGACGCATACGAGCCACCGGGCTTGTCCCGGCGGGAGACTCCCACCGGAATGCAGGTCCGGATTTTAACGAGCATTTACACCCTGCTGGAGCTAAGATGCGGGAGAGTTTCTCGAATCCGTCTTTCGGGGAGTGCAAGTATTGGATGAATCATCGACTACGACTCTCGATCTCGATTTCGATAGAACAGAAATTCGCTAACCGATTCGCAAAACTGCATTCGAACGAAATTCCCTCCACGACCTCACTCGGTAATTTCTCCCCATGAAATACCTCGCTACGCTCATCGCACTTTCGCTATTCCCGTACATCGCGTTCGCGCAAGTGAACGCGACAATCCCCGACTCCGATCCGGAGATCGAGCGGAAATCGTTCATCGTCGCACCCGGATTCGAGGTGAACCTGTTCGCCGCCGATCCGCTGCTGGCGAAGCCGATCCAGATGAACTTCGACCCGCAAGGACGGCTCTGGATCGCGTCGAGCGAGATCTACCCGCAGATCAAGCCGGGCGAGAAAGCCAACGATAAAATCCTGATTCTCGAAGACCTCGACGGCGACGGCAAGGCCGACAAAACGACCGTGTTCGCCGATGGTTTGCTCATACCCACAGGTATCGAACCGGGCGATGGCGGCGCGTATGTGGCCAACAGCACCGAACTCGTTCACCTGTCCGCATCGAAGCCCGGCGGCAAGGCGGATCGCACGCGGGTGATGCTCTCCGGGTTCGGCACCGAAGACACGCACCACATCATTCACACCTTTCGCTGGGGGCCAGATAGTGCCTTGTACTTCAACCAGTCGATTTACATTCACAGCCACCTCGAAACGCCGCACGGCGTGAAACGGCTCAACGCGGGTGGCATCTGGCGATACCGCCCCGAAGTTTCGGGCCTCGATGTCTTCGCACGCGGTTGGGTCAACAGTTGGGGTCACCACTTCGATAAGTACGGCCAATCGTTCGTCACCGATGGCGCTGGCGGGGAGGGTATCAACCACGCGGTGCCCGGTGCGTCGTACCTGACGGCATACGGCACGAACCGCATCTTACACGGCATGAACCCCGGCAGCCCGAAGTATTGCGGACTCGAAGTCGTGAGCGGTCGCCACCTGCCCGACGACTGGCAGGGCAGCTTGATTACCAACGATTTCCGTGGCCACCGCGTCTGTCGCTTCGTGCTTCGCGACAACGGCAGCACCTACGAATCGCGCGAACAACAGGAAGTCATCAAGACGAACCACCCCGCGTTTCGGCCGATCGACGTGAAGATGGGGCCGGACGGAGCGATCTATATTGCCGACTGGTACAACCCGATCATCCAGCATGGCGAAGTCGATTTTCGCGACCCGCGCCGCGACCATACCCACGGCCGCATCTGGCGGATCACCGCGAAGGGACGCCCGCTCGTTCCCCGCCCCAAGCTCGTCGGTACACCGATTCCGGACCTTTTGAATCAACTGAAATCGCCCGAAGATTGGACCCGCCAACAAACGAAGCGCGTGCTGAAGGAACTCGGCCCGACCGAGGTGCTTCCCGCACTCGCGACATGGGTGGCGGCACTGCCACCGGATGCCGAAGCCCATCGCCTCGAAGCACTTTGGATGTACCAGGCATTCGATGAATCCGAAGCCGGGCTGTTGCGTTCGCTGCTTTCCGCGAAGGATCCCGGCGTCCGTGCAGGGGCGGTTCGCGTGCTGACTCACTGGCAGGAGAAGCTTGCCGACGCACCGAGTTTGCTCGCGGCGGCAGTGCAAGACGAGTCGCCTCGCGTACGGATGGAAGCGATTCGCGGCCTTGCCGTATCGACCGCGTCGGCCGCCGTTGAAACCGCACTGAAGGCACTCGACAAGCCGATGGACAAAACGCTCGATTACGCACTCTGGCTGACGGTCCGCGACCTCGAACCGATCTGGCTACCCGCGTTTAAGGCAGGCGAACTGACGTTCGGCGGCGACGCAAAAAAACTCGTCTTCGCGATGGAAGCATCGGGTTCCAAAGATGCCGTGAAGCCGTTGGTGGCACTCTTGACGAGTGGCAAACTGTCGCCGGATCAGGAGTCGGCCATCTGGCTGTTAGTCGCACAAATCGGCGGGCCGGACGAACTCGCGAAAGTGTTCGAACATGCCACGAAGGCGACCCCAACGCAACGAGTGTCGTTGTTGAAATCGCTCGAAGATGCCGCACGGGTTCGCAAAGTCCCCGCACCGAAGAACCTCAGCCTTACGACGATGATCGACGAGATCGCAGCCGGCAGCAATCCCGAGAATCGCTTGGCCGCAAGGTCTGCGTGCCGGTTGGCGGGTTTGTGGAAAGACGCCACTGTCCGCCCTGCGCTCGAAGCGATCGCCGCTTCCGCGAAAGATCTAGCCATCGAAGATCGCCAAGCGGCATTCGACGGGCTGGCGGCATACAACGATGCTCGCGCGAAGGAGTTCCTCACCGGCATTGTTACCAACGACAAGCGAACGCCGGTGCGGTCGATGGCACTCGTCCGCACGATCGGTTTCGATCTTGCGAAGTCTGCAACCACCTCGGCGGAGCTATTTGCCGACCCCACGTTCACGCAATCCGCGGGCGACATTTTCGATGCGTTCCTTCGCCAAAAGGGTGGCCCCGCCGCACTCGAAGTGGCGCTGAAGAAAAGCAAGCCAATCGTGGCCGACACCGCAAAGATCGGCCTGCGTATCGCCCGCGGCTCGGGGCAGAATCTGCCGGGGCTGATGGACGCCCTCACGAAAGCGGGGAACCTCACAGCGGCGCGCAAAGATCCGACGCCCGATGAAGTCAAGCAGTTCGTCGTCGAAGTACAGAAACAAGGCGACCCCGTTCGCGGTGAAGCGATCTACCGACGCAAGGAAATGCAGTGCCTGACGTGTCATGGCGTTGCGGGGGCTGGCGGACAAGTCGGCCCCGACATGACAAGTATCGGCGCGAGTGCCCAGATCGATTACCTCGTCGAATCGCTGCTGATGCCGAACAAAGCGGTGAAAGAAGGCTACAACGCGATTGAAGTCGAAACGCTTTCGGGCAAGGTCGTTTCGGGGATTAAGCTCCGCGAAACGAAGACCGAACTCGTGTTGCGACTGTCGGACGACAAGGAAGTCACAATCGCGACCGACGATATCGCGAGCAAGAAAAACGCCAGTTCGCTGATGCCCGTTGGCCTCACCGACTCGCTGACGCGACAAGAATTCGTCGACCTCGTTCGCTTCATGTCCGAACTCGGCAAGGTCGGGCCTTACGCACCGAACCGCGCACGTATGGTCCGTCGTTGGCAGGTGATCGACCCTTTGAACGAGAACCTCAACTTGTTCCGTCGCACCCGCGTTTCGGCTACGGCAGAGAACCCGACGGCGTTCGTTTGGTCCTCGGCCTACACGAGAGTCTCCGGCGACTTGCCCGTCAACGACATGCCCAAATTCGTCGTCTGGAACGGCTCGGAACCGCAATCGGTCGTTCGATTCACGCTCGATGTTACCGCACCCGGCGCAGCGAAGTTGAAGTTCCAAAGCGTCGCAGGGCTGACGGTCTACCTCGGCAGCGCCACCGTCGATGTGAAGCCCGAAACCGTGCTCGATTTCAAAGCGGGGCCGAACATCGTGACGATCCTCGTCGATCGCACGAAACGAACGGAAGACCTCCGCGTCGAGTTGGAGGACGTCCCCGGCTCCACCGCACGGGTAGCGATTGTCGGCGGCAAGTAAACGCGACGTGAAGGGTACTTCCTGGCTGAAATTTCCAATCGGGCCATCTGTGGTAATCGTTCACGGGATCTTCCGTTTCGCTATCGAACGACTGGTTTTGTAGGTCGGGCCGGAGGCTTTGGGAGGCCCGACAGTGCTAGCACGCGGAGCATAAAAACCATAAAGGATGTTGTCGTTGGCGTTCGTCGGGCCTCATCGCAAAGCCTCTTCGGCCACGACCTACGGCGTCTGATTGTTGGAAATACAATCGAACCCGTGAACGGTTACCATCTGTATTCTAAGATAGACGAAGTGTAAACTTGCGGACTCAGCTGTGAAGGTGGCCGATGCGATTCATTATCGCGAATGAATTTTACGATCAGATGTTGCAACTCCCGACGCACACGGCGGACTGTTACGTTCGGCCGGGAGAGTACCTTCACCACATGTACATCGACGGCGTGAAGTACGCCGTTGCGCCTGCGGTACTCGACTGTTTGGCACAAGCCGAAGCCGCCGGCGATGCGGGTGCGGTCGAACATTTGCGGTTGCACAAGCTCCACTACGATCAACTGTTAGCCGATGCCCAACGCTACGGCAGCCTCGATGGCGTGACGCTCCTCGGCGACCCGCCGCCGACCGACGAAGAAGGCTCGCCGACGGTTGGCGGTAACCAGTTCGCTCCGCGAATCCCGGTGAAATGGGAAGAACTCGGCCTGCCGAGTCCGTTCCTGTTCGACATGATCTTGCGAGTGATTTTCACGCGCGGCCAACTCACGGGCGGCGAGATCGCCAACGAACTCGCGGTGCCATTCCCCGTACTCGGACCGGTGCTGCAATCGCTCCGGAAACAGACGCTGATCGACATCGTCGGCCAGCGTGGCAGCGGTGGCGGCGACAACGCATTCATCTACGAAATCAAGCCGCCGAAGGGCACCGCTGCTCTTCAAGAAGCGATGGAGAAAACGAGCTACGTCGGCCCGCTGCCCGTACCGTTCACCGATTACGTCGAAGCCGTGCTCGCGCAAACCGTAAAGAAAATCGTCGTCACGCGGCGGAGTATTCGCAAGGCCTTTGAAGACCTCATCATCAGCGATGAATCGTTCAACGAGATCGGCCCGGCGATCAACTCCGCGCAATCGATCTTCTTCTTCGGTTACCCCGGCAACGGCAAAACGAGCGTGGCCGAGCGGATCACGCGGCTGATGGGCGATACGATTTACGTGCCGTACGCCGTCGAAGCGAATGGGCAGATCATCCGCGTGTTCGACCCGATTTTGCACACCGTCATTCGCGAGGAAGATCAGGAAGACCCTAACGGCGGGCTACTGAAAAAGGCGAACGAATTCGACCGGCGCTACATCAAGATCAAGCGGCCCACGATCGTCGTCGGCGGCGAACTCTCGCTGTCGATGTTGGACCTTACATACAACCCGATCGGCAAATACTACGAAGCCCCGCTGCAAATGAAGGCGAACGGCGGTATCTTCATGATCGACGACTTCGGCCGCCAGCAAATGCGACCGATGGATTTGCTCAACCGCTGGATCGTGCCGCTCGAGAAAAAGTACGATTACCTGACGACGATCACCGGCACGAAAGTCGAAGTGCCGTTCGACCAGATTCTGATTTTCTCGACGAACCTCGACCCGACGCAACTCGCCGATGAAGCGTTCTTGCGGCGGATCAAGTTCAAGATCGAAATTCGCGACCCGAGCGAAGAGCAGTATCGCAAGATCTGGGAATTGGTGTGCAAGGGCAAGCGCGTCGATTATGACCCGAGTGGCGTCGATTACCTCATCGATAAGTGGTATCGCAACAACAAACGCCCGTTCCGGATGTGCCAGCCACGCGACTTGCTCGATCAAATGATGTCGATCGCAAAATACAACATGGAGCGAGTGAACTTCAGCCCAGACTTGATCGATGCCGCGTGTTCGACGTATTTCATCAGCGAGCAGAAACGCGATTTCGGCGCGAAAGTGTCGCTTTAGTTTGACAGGATTAACACGATTTACAGGATTGTTGGCAAAAAAGACTCGGTTTATTAATCCTGTTTCATCGTGTTAATCCTGTCGAATTCTTTACTCGACGAGGAACGACCGTGCGAGTCGAGGACCGACTGAAAGCCGAGGCGAACCGTCTCGGCTTTTCGCTTTGTGGGATCGCCCCCGCCACCGAGGCAGACGGTTTCTCGCGGTTCACGGCGTGGCTCGATCGCGATTTCCACGGCGAGATGAGCTACCTCACGAAGCACGCCGACGCACGGCAACACCCGAAATCGGTCCTCGCTGACGTTCGCAATGTGGTCATGGTCGGGTTGGAATACGGTGCTTCCACGTCCGCAAAAAATGAACGCGCCCACGGTCGCGTGGCGGCATATGCGCACGGGCCGGACTATCATCGCTATATCTGGGATCGTCTGAATCTTTTAGCAGAATGGCTGCAAATCGAGCGTCCCGGTACGATATCGCGTGCCATCGCCGATACCGCACCGCTGCTCGAACGCGACTTCGCCAGACGGGCCGGGCTGGGTTGGTTCGGCAAGAACACGATGCTCATCAACAAGCATCGCGGCAGTTTCTTTTTCCTCGGAGCACTGCTGACAACTGCCGATCTGGAACCCGACAAGCCACACGTTCACAGCCATTGTGGCACCTGCACCGCGTGCCTCGATGCCTGCCCGACGCAGGCATTCCCAGAACCCGGCACACTCGACGCCCGACGGTGTATTAGCTACTTGACGATCGAACTGCGCACCGCCATCCCCGATGAACATCGTGCGAACATCGGCGATTGGCTGTTCGGCTGCGACATCTGCCAGCAAGTCTGCCCGTGGAATCGCGACGCGGGCGCTTCGCACACATTCCCGCACGACCCCGCATTACAGTTTCTCGACCCAATCGAACTCCTCAGCATCTCCCAGGTGGAGTTCAAGAAGCGTTTCGGGCACACATCACTCGCACGCACGAAACGCGCAGGACTGCGTCGAAATGCCGCCATCGTGCTGGGTAACGTCGGCGACGCACGTGCCATCCCGTCGCTCGATCTCGCCGCAACCGACGAAGACGCCATCGTCCGCGAAGCCGCAATCTGGGCACGCGAGAGGATACGAGAGCGGAGTAAACGAACTTGAAATCGTCGAGTGCTGTGAATTCTGTCTCCAACTGCGCCTAAGAATGTCTTGGAGAACTCGCCATGAACGCACCGCAGTTGACGATCTTTTACGATGGTTTGTGTCCACTTTGCTCGCGCGAAATCGATATGTTTCGTCACCGGGTGACCGATGGCACGCTCGGTTACGTCGATATCTCGTTGCCGGAGTTCGATGCGAAATCGTACGGCCTCGATGCTGCGGCTGTGCATCACTCGATGCACGTGAAACGGCAGAGTGGCGAGATCATTACGGGGGTCGATGCCCTGATCGCGATGTGGCAATCGGTGCCGGGGTTTCGCTGGCTGGCGTGGCTGACGCGGAGGTGGTGGCTGCGTCCGTTCGCGAATCTCGGGTATGTGATTTTTGCCTGGATTCGTCCGAAACTGCCGAAGCGATCCCGTGTGGCGTGCGACACGGGACAGTGTCCCACGCCGTAATCGATTCGACCCGAACAACCGTTCGGACACACCGCATTCAACCGCTAAGGTTCCCGCAGACTCAGCACGTTCTCATTCGGTTACAGATATATTCGTAAATTGAGAGTATCCGAATTCGGCGTTCTCGTAGCACCCAACCTATGCAGATCATTCAGCAACTAGCGAAGCGCGGCATCCTCTCCGATTCCGATGTCGCGCGTGCCGCCGATGCTGTGGCCGCTGCGGCCGACAAAGCTCCGCATCTCACGCTCATCGAAAAAGGCTTCGTGAAGGAAGAGATCCTCCTGCCGATTCTCGCCGAAGAATTCGGGATGGAATGGGTCGATCTCACACAGACGAAAGTGGAAGCGGAAGCGTTGGTTGCGGTGCCGTTGAAGTTGCTCCACCGCAAAAACTTGATGCCGATCGCCCGCCACAACGGCACCTTGACGGTAGCAACCGGCGACCCGTACGACGCCTATGCCATCGACGAGTTGAACACGTTGATGGGGCTGCACATTCATCCCGTGCTCGGCAGTCCGAAGGAAATCACGCGGCTCATCAAGATACACTTCGGCGTCGGCGGCGACACCGTGAGTAGCCTCGTCGAAGATCGCAAAGCCGACATCGAGTTTCTCGACGACATGGAGACCGACGACAGCGAACTCGCGAAACAAGCGCAGGAAGCGTCGGTCGTGAAGTTGGTGAACGAAATCCTCGTCGAGGCATCGAACGAGCGGGCGAGCGATATTCACATCGAACACGAAGAAACGGGGCTGCGGGTCCGGTATCGCATCGACGGTTTGCTACAGGAACAGAAGCTGCCAGCGGAGATCAATCGCTTTCAATCGGCAATCATCAGCCGTTTGAAGATCATGGCCCGGCTAAACATTGCCGAAAAGCGCCTGCCGCAAGATGGGCGCATCAAGATGCGCGTCTCGGGGCGGGAAGTCGACGTTCGCGTGTCGATCATTCCAATGGTACACGGCGAAGGCGTCGTCATGCGGCTCCTCGATAAAAGCCGCATGGTATTCAGCCTGAAAAGCATCGGGTTCCTGCCCGACATCGACCGCAAGTTCCGCCAACTGATCGACCTGCCTCACGGCATCGTGATCGTGACGGGGCCGACCGGTTCGGGGAAATCGACGACGCTGTATTCCGCACTCAACGAAGTCAAAGACGAATCGACGAAGATCATCACCGTCGAAGACCCGGTCGAATATCAGCAGCCGGGAATTTGCCAGATTCAGACGCACGCGAAGATTGGGCTGACGTTTGCCTCGTCGTTGCGGTCGATCTTGCGGCACGACCCCGACATTATTTTGATCGGCGAAATGCGCGACTTGGAAACCGCTGAAGCCGCGATTCAGGCATCGCTGACGGGGCACATGGTGTTCAGCACGCTGCACACCAACGATGCCCCGAGCGCGTTTACTCGACTCATCGATATGAAAGTCGAGCCATTCCTGGTCGCTTCAACGGTGGAAGGCGTGCTGGCGCAACGTCTGGTGCGAACGATTTGTGCCGACTGCCGTACGGAATATGTGCCGGTAACCGAGGAACTGCCGATCGACTTCCCGCACAAACACAACGACGACGGCAGCCCGGTCCGCCTCCAGATGGGGGCCGGTTGCCGTTCCTGCCGCCAGTCGGGTTATCGCGGGCGGACCGGCATCCACGAGTTGCTCGTCAATACCGATTACATCAAAGACCTCGTCGTACAGCGAGTGAACTCCAACGTCATCCGCCTCGAAGCCCTCAAAAACGGCATGTCGACATTGCGTCACGACGGCTGGCGTAAGATCCTCAACGGTACTACGACGATCGACGAAGTCGGTCGCACTACCGCCGGGGATATTAGTTAAGTTAGTACACCCACGGAACGCCTTATCCCTTCAGCATTTCGTCGTGCTTCATTCCACTCGGGGGCAGGTCGGCTTTGCGGCAATTTGCGAGTGCGGCGCGTGCCCCAGAGATCTGATCCGCGTCGTTGTCTTCCCACTCGATGCTGACGGCCCCGTCGTAACCGACGCGGTTGAGTTCGATGAAAATCTCTTCGAGGCTATTCGCGTCGCGATCCGTACCGGCCGTGACGAACTTCCAGCCGTTGGTCCAGTGGCCCATACTCCGGTGACCGCCGAGGCGACCGCCACGGCAATGCTCGCGCTCGACTTGCACGCCCTTCACGTGGGCGCAGTGGATGTAATCTTTGAACTCGCGAATAAACTGGATCACCGAGACGTTCTGCCATTCGAGGTGGCTACCGTCGAGGTTGAAGCCGACGGTGCCTTCAAAGCCCGCACGGTTCATGTGGTTGATGTAATCGCTGGCGCTCTCGAGGTCGCCCATCGCGCGTTCGCTCGGGTGACACTCGAGGTCGAACGTGACGCCGTACTGTTTGCACAATGTCCAGATCGGGCCGAAGCGTTCCACGATGAGTTCGAGTGCGACTTGGCGGACGTCGGCGATGGCGTAACCTTCGATTTCGGACGGCAGCGGCGGGAACAGGAACCAGTGGCTCCAGCAGTTGGCGGGCGAGCCGACGAAGCCGGGGAGTGCGACTTTGCGGCCCTGAATTTTGCTCAGGTGACCGGCATAGCGAACGCAGGCTTCGAGGTCTTTCTTCGCTTCGGCATGAACGAGCGTCGCGACTTCGGGCGGGACGTAATACGGGTCGGTTCGCGGCGGGTTGTTACCCGCGGCCCGCCACGCCTTGTACGCCGCCTTCGCGGCCCCTTTGCCGCTACAGAAATTCAGCGTCTTGGCGCTCGGTTCGTCGCCGAGAATCTGCCCCTGCAAGTGGCTCGCGACGGTGAAGATTTCGAGGCCGTGTGCCTGCGCGAGCGCCACCCGTTCACGGGCGAATGCGGCCGCACCTTCGTCGGTATCGCAGCGGCGCAGATCGAGTTCCCACGAGGCTTCTTCCCAGCCGTCGAAGCCCGATTCTTGAACGAATTTCATCCACGGCGCTTCGGGTACGTTGCCGAACTGCCCGCGAACGAGGCCGATCTGGTGGAAGCTACCTTTGCCATTCTTGTGCGTCGGCGTCTGATGGAAACCCATAGGGAGAAGACCTCGAAAGTAGGAAGGAAACCGCAACAGGTTAACAGAGGTTAAATGTATGAT
This sequence comes from Limnoglobus sp., assembly GCA_043780595.1. Lineage (GTDB taxonomy): Bacteria > Planctomycetota > Planctomycetia > Gemmatales > Gemmataceae > Limnoglobus. Next base: position 11,417 of record JAYWCL010000074.1, on the reverse strand, counting down.
TTTCGTTTAGCCGCGCCTCAGGCGAGCGGGGGACGTGAGTCCCCTGATTCTTCCTGTGTCGTGGACAGTGTCGATTTCGCTGAGGTCGCACACACCTGTCCCCATTGCCCACCGAGGTGGCAGAATCAGGGTGCTGACGCACCCCGCTCGCCAAGAATTACGGCATCAACACGCCGGCGACGGCGGCGTTGACGAGCGTGGCGAGGAAGCCGCCGAGGAGGGCGCGGAAGCCAAGGCGGGCGAGGTCGCCGCGACGTTCTTTGGCCATCGCGCCGATGCCGCCGATCTGGATGCCGATCGAGCTGATGTTCGCGAAACCGGTGAGTGCGTACGTGGCAATCGCGTACGATCGGGTCGACATTCCGGCTTCCGTGCCGGGCTTGAACAGGCGCGTCATCTGATCGAACGCGAGGAACTCGTTGCCGACGAGTTTGACGCCGAGAAGCTGCGCGACCTTCGGCACATCGGCGGTATCGACACCGAGGATGTGCGCCACCGGTGCGAAGACGTACGAGAAGAAAGCTTCGAGCGACCACGACGCGTTGAAGTAGCCGATGCACGCATTCGCGAGCGCGATCAACGCCAGAAACGCGATCAGCATCGCGACGATATTAATCGCGAGCATCATGCCATCGGACGCCCCTGCGGCGGCGGCATCGATCACGTTCGCGTGCGGTTTCTCGTTGGAAATCGTCACGTCGCCGCGCGTCTCGGGTTCTTCGGTTTCGGGGTAGAGAATCTTCGAGATGTACAGCCCGCACGGCGCGGCCATCACGCTCGTGGCGAGGATCGACATCGCGGCATTTGGGATGCCTGCCTTGTTCATGATGTCGATGTAAATCGCCATCACGCCGCCCGCGATGGTGGCCATGCCGCCGATCATGATGGCGAGCAGTTCGGACTGCGTCATCCTGGCGACGTACGGTTTGACGATCAGCGGCGCTTCGGTTTGGCCCATGAACACGTTCGCCGCCGCCGAGAGACTTTCGGCCCCACTCACGCCCTTTTTGCCCATCAACAAGACCATCCATTTGGCGAACACCCAGACGACCGATTGCAAAATCCGCAGGTGATACAGCACGCTGAACAGCGACGCGACGAAGATGACGGTACACGTGAGCGTGATGAGGAACGGGATGCCGGTCTTCGCACCGAACGCGCCATCCATTGCTTTATCGCTGGCGAGCGGGCCGAAAATCCAACTGCCCGCTTTGCTATATTCGACGCCTTTCGTGATGACGTTGCCAGCGAATTCGAAGCCATCGCGAACGCGATCGACCTTCAGAATGAGCACCGCCAGCGAGAGTTGCATGAGTATGCCCGCGATCACGACGCGGCGATTGATCGCGCGGATGTCCCGCGAAAACAGGAACGCCACGGCAATGAGCGTCGGCACGCCGACGAGCGCCCGCATACGCGGATCGTCGATCGCATAACTCGCAGCGAACAGCGCGGCGACGACAATCGCAATTACAGCACGAAGCGGAAATTTCATGGGCGTACTCGGGGGACGGGTAGTTCGGAATCTCTCACTTACCGATCGCGTTCAACAGGCTTTCTTCGTCGCGCGGCAGCGACCATGCGGACAGCTGAAGTTCGAATTTCGCGGCGTCTTTCGGCTCGGGTAGCCTCAAGATCGCGGACCAACCTCCGCCCGCTTTCGGCACGAACTGCCAGACGGTATCGGGTGGCCCGGCCGTCAGCATCAGCACCATCGCGCGGTTTCCATCGGGTAGCACGAGCTTCGCGCCGATGGCGGGAGCCTCGGGTTCGTTGCCCTTCCAGTTGATGGCCAACTTCGTGCCACTCGGTGCGTAAATACGCGGCTCGCCGTTCGTGCTGCCGGCGTTCAGCCACGTCGTTCGATTCGCGGGAACTTCGGCGAGTATCCGTCGGGAAATGCCCGAAGCCACCGAGGCTTTGATCGGCACGGGTGTATCCGCAATGACGATCTCACCCTTCTCTGCGTCGTTACCAACGCGGTAGTGGAAAGTCGGGTTCCCGCTGATATCCAAGGTATAACTGTCGAACTGAACGTGGCGTGGGCCTTGATAGATTTTCTCGAGCGGCACGGGCGAACCGTACGAATAATCGCGGGCACGCTTCGCGAAGTCGGGTACCTTACGGCTGCTCGTGAGTCCCCACGGGTTCCCTTGCGGCGCGTTATAAAACTTCGGCCCGAGCAACTTAGCGGGTGCGCCACCTCGGTTGTCCCACACCGGCGAGGCATCGAGGAAGTTGCCCTCCCATGCGTAACTGAGACGGCACTGTTCGGCATCGAACACCGCGTTCACGCCACCGGGATAGCCGATGGCAATCGCTTTCGTTCCGGCCCCATCGGGCATGAAGGTTCGCAGCATCTCGGGGCGATTCGTTACCTTCAATATCAACCCTTTGGGCGGTTCCATTCCGGCGGGTAACGGCAAGCCTGGCCCGAGCGAAAAGTACGCCCAGAGTGCTTCGATTTGCGCATCGGCGTTGCCGTTGAGAATGCCCGCGAACGCGGAGATGCCGTTGTTGAAGTTCTGCGGCATCCGCGTTCCCGGCGTGATGCGTTGCGGGTTGTGCATCCAACGCGAGTTCCATTCGAGGCGCACCCGTTCGGCGGTGCGTGCGAGGTCCGGCCCGCGCGTGCCACCCCCGACGAACCCGCTGATGTCGTGGCAACCGATGCAGCCGAGGCCTTCTTTCCCGGCGAGTTTCCGGCCGGCCTCGACTTTTGCCGACGTGAATTCGACCTTTGCAGTCGAAGAATCGGGGACGGTCCCTTCAGCGTGGGCAAACGCTTCGGGCAGGTGGCCGACGTTGCCTTCGCCGTATTGCGGCATCCGCACATTCATCCACGGTCGCGCACGACCACCCTGAACGAGCACCGATTTCAGCCAACTCGTTTTCGACTTATGCCCGATGCCCGTGAGGCGCGGCGGTTGCACATCGTCGGCGTTCTCGGCATTTTCGAGCTTCTTCATCTGGTCGCCGAGTTCGGTACCAATGCCACCTTCGCCGTCGCGCTGGTGACAGTTGAGGCAATTGAATCGCTTGAGTGCGATGCGAACCTGGTACGCGCTGGAGATGGCGTTCGCGGTTTGCGATGTGAGGAACGCGGCGATTGCCGAACGCTGTGCTGCATCGAAGGCATACACCGGCGACTTGCCAGCCAGCGGTTTTTCGCTCAGGCAGCCACTCGTCGGTTTCGTTCGCACGGTGGACAACCCGATTACCGCGGCGCTCGCCAACGCCTTGCCGCCCACTTCGACGGTGTGGCAATTCGTGCAACCCTTTTGCGTCAGCAACCGTTTGCCGACGTCGCGCCATTGGTCGCTCACCTTCAATTTTTCGAACGCAGCCTTTTCTAATTTCGGTGCGAATGCCGTTGGCGCGAGTTTTGGCGTCGGGACTTTCATGCGGTCGAGCGTGTCGTCGGTGGTGCGGCAAAGGTGCCGCGCAATGTCGCGGGCTTCCACGCTGTTGAGTGCCATATTCGGCATTCGGCCGTGCGGGTTCGTCTTCAACGGATCGAGCAAGTACGCTTGCAGCTCTTCGGGTTTCGTCTTGCTGCCGAGTGCGCCGAGCGAATACAGCGATTGTGCGCCGGTTGTCATACCGAGGCCGTAGAAGGTGCCACGGGCGTCGATCGCGGTCGGCTTGTCGTCCTCGTCATCTTCGGATTTTTTCGCGGTGGCCGCGAGTTGTTTGCCGTGGCACGCCGCACATCCCGTGGTGGTAAACAGCTTCTGCCCGTTCGCGATGCTTTTCGAATACTCGTTGGAAATCGAAGGCATCCGCGTTTCCGACATCGGCCCACCGAGCGACGTGAGGTATTGCACCACGGCATAACGTTCGGCTTGGCCCGTGGCATCGTCGGCAAACATTTTCGGCATCGTCGTGTGTGGGCGAAGCTTCGCGGGGTCGGCAAGCCACGCATCGAGCCAACCGGGATACACCCGCTGGCCGATGGCGCTCAGGTTCGGCCCGCGACGATCGACGAACGCTTTCGCTTCGTCCGAACTGACAGCAGTATGACACTTCACGCACGCATGTTCTTCGAACAGGAACCGACCGCGATCGTAAGCATCGATTTGCGTATCGGCGACATCCGGAGTGCGGCCGAAGAAGAAGTACGGCACCGGCTCTTGGCGAAACCCCGGCCCCTGCCAGAGCAGTTCGATGCGGTGCGGGTCTTTGCCCGTCATTTCGTACGTGGCGGTGAAGCGGAAAATCTTCGCGGGAAGCGGCAATTCCGGGCCGACGTGGATCGCCTCGCCGGTGGCATCGCCTTTGACATCGAGTGCCTGAAAAACCTCCGCACCATCGGACAGCGTCACGCTCACGGTGCCATTCGCTGCGCGGGCTGCGAAGGTGTATTTGCCCTGCGTGACGATCTGGATGTACCCGTTCCAGACGATCTTGCTCGCACTCGACTCACCCGCCGGTATCGTAATGCCGACGCCTGAAACGATGTGGGTAACGGTGCCCGTCTGCGTGGTCGCCATCGTCAGGCCGGGTTTCAGGTCTTTGCGTTCGACCGCGAAACCGGTCGTAGCCATCGCGAGCAAGGTCACGGCAACAAGGGTGTGTCGGTTCATGCGGAGTATGTGCCGGTGGGAGTCGCAGTTTCGATGTAGAGGATAGTACGATTATGCGGACGGTAAACGAGATCGCAAGTCGAATCGGCCATCGCCGAGATTCAATGGAGAGTGTATCTATAGAAGCATCAATCTTCGGAGGAATGCGCGTGTTCGATCTCGCCAAGGTGCAAACTGCGATTCAGGCCGCCGGTATCGACGGCTGGCTGATGTACGATTTCCGCGGCAGCAACATCCTTGCGCAGCGGGTGGTCGGGCTTGCAGAGAAGAAACTCTCGCGGCGCTGGTTCTACTTCGTGCCCGCCACTGGCGAGCCGAAGAAACTCGTTCACACGATCGAACCGGCAGCACTCGATAGCCTGCCGGGCAGTTCGAAGACGGTCTATCGCACGTGGCAAGAACTCGAAGAAGGCGTTTGCCAGATCATCATCGGCATGGGCCGCGTGGCGATGGAGTATTCGCCGCGTAACGGCAACCCGTACGTCTCTCGCGTCGATGCCGGCACCGTCGAACTCGTGCAGTCGTACGGCCCCGTTGTCGTCTCGTCGGGCGACCTCATTCAGCAGTTCGAGGCAACGTGGGACGACGAACAAGCGAAGTCGCACTTTGAAGCCGCCAAGCACACCGACTCCGCGTACGGCGTGGCGTTCCAGTTCATCGCCGATGAGATTCGCGCGAAGGGTCAGACGACCGAATGCACGGTGCAGAAGCGGATCATGGAGCATTTCCACACGCATGGCCTCACGACGTACAGCCCGCCGATTGTCGGCGTCGGTCCGCACTCCGGCGACCCACATTTCGAGCCACTACCCGAACGCGATTCATTGATCCGTAAGGGCGATTACGTGCTAATCGACCTCTGGGCCAAGATGAACCGCCCACGTGCGGTCTATAGCGATCTCACGCGAGTGGCCTACGTCGGCGAAACGGTACCGGAAAAGTACGCGAAGATTTTCGACATCGTCGCCGCCGCCCGCGATGCGGCGATCAAGAAGGTGAAGGATGCATTCGCCGCCGACGAACCGCTGATGGGTTATCTCGTCGATCATGCGTGCCGCGAAGTGATCGAACGCGCAAAGTACGGGGCGAATTTCACGCACCGAACCGGCCACAACATCGGGCAGGAAGTCCACGGCAACGGTGCCCACATGGACGGCCTCGAAACCCGCGAAGATCGCTGCGTGATTCCCCGTACCTGCTTCAGCATCGAACCGGGAATCTACCTGCCAGAGTTCGGCGTGCGTTCGGAAATCAACATCTACATCGACGCCGAACGCAAGGTTCACGTGACGGGTGGCGAACTGCAAACCGCCGTCCACACTATCATCGTTTGACAATCGAGAGCGGCGCGAGATTCACTTCCGCCGTATCTCGAATGAAGGGGTTCTGATCCTTCAAAGCCGCCCGTACGCGACGCCGTTGCAATACCGCATCGGCGACGATAATCGCGACCGCCACCCAGACGCACGCGAGCGCCGCCCAGTCGTACCATTGCCGCGTTTCGTTCAACACGAGCACGGCAATCAGCAATTGCACCGTTGGCGAGACGTGTTGAATGAAGCTGATCGCGAGCAACTCCAACCGCTTCAAGGCAATTGCGAACGTCACGAGTGGTACGACCGTGACCACGCCGCTGAGCGCGAGCAAGCCGTTGAGCCGCAGATCGGGGCCGAAACTACCGGTGCCGATGGCACTGAGGTAAGCGAGGTAGGCCACGCTAAATGGCAACAAGATCAGCGTCTCGCCCATCAGGCCGATGGCGCTATCGACGGGCGTCACTTTCCTCACCAACCCATACAAGCCGAACGAGATCGTTAGCGACACCGCGAGCCAAGGGAACGACATCGCCGCAATCGAGGGAATCAAGATGGCGATGGCGACGATTGCGAGTGCGGGGTAGTGTGCCGGCCGGAGTTTTTCGCCGAGAAAGACCGTGCCGAGGAAGGCGTTCACCAACGGCATCATGAAGTACCCGAGGCTCGCTTCGGCGACATTGCCGCGAACGACCGCGTAGATGTACAGCAGCCAGTTGAGCGCGAGCAGCCCCGCACTGAGCGCGAGTATCGCCATGAGTCTGCGCGAGCGCAATAGTGCAACGACCGCTTTCCAGTTGCCGAGATACGTCGTCAGAATCGCGAGCACGCCGATCGACCAGACGATGCGGTGAGCGAGGATTTCCTGCGCGGGTACATGGCGAACGAACAGGAAATACAGTGGGATCAGCCCCCACCACGTATACGCGATCAACCCGAAGAGATACCCGGATCGCACGCTCGCCGACGAAGAATCGGACACCGATATACCCTTTCGCGCCCCGGATAATGAGGGCGGTATTTCCCCACTCAACGATGAGGAATGTTAGTTTGGGTCGTACGAAAATCAAGGGCGCGGAACGTTCCGCCTGGTATCGCGGACTGGTCACAATAATGAGGTGTGCCAGGCGTAACGTTGAAGACACTTATCGCACGTCGACGGTTCGCACCAATTCAGAAATCCCTGACAGAAGGCACGCCGTCGTAGAAACGATAGAAATCCCTCGCTAGCGCGTCGGGCTAACAAAACTGGATTGTTATACCGGAAACGTGTCATTTCCGACCGCGTGAAGTATAAGAGTAATCACACTCATAAGGACGCCCGATGAACATCCAAATCGCGACGCAGCAGTACGACGATTGGCTGCGTTCGGTCTGTACCGTACACGAACCGGACATTGCCGAGAAGCATCGGGTCATGGCGAAAAAGGATCCGTTCCCATTCTTTCGTGCGACGTATTATCGTTGGTTGCAGCGGTGGCCCGAAGTTTGCGCACACCTCCAAGATGCCCCCGATGTGCTCGCGATTGGCGACTTACACGTCGAGAATTTCGGCACTTGGCGCGATGCCGACGGCCGGCTGGTGTGGGGAATCAACGACTTGGACGAAGCGAGTACGTTGCCTTACACCAGCGATTTGGTTCGCCTTGCTGCAAGTGCCTGGTTCGCGAAACGCTCGGATGCGTTCGATGTGAAATTTGCGAAATTATGCCAATGGATCGTCGATGGGTATCGGCAGGGTTTGGCGACCCCGGAACCGTTTGTGCTCGAAGAACGACACGCGGAACTACGCACGATCGCGATGGCCGAGGAACGCAACCCCGTCGATTTTTGGGCAAAAACGACGGAGGTACTTACCGAGCCGAGTATCGAACCGCCCGCCGATGCGAAGGTGACACTGCTCGCATCGTTGCCGAGCGAAGGGCTGTCGATTCAGTTTCGCTTTCGTGGCAAGGTGGGGAAGGGGAGTTTGGGGAAGCCTCGATACGTTGCGCTGGCCGAATGGGCAGGCGGTTGGGTGGCCCGCGAATGCAAAGCCAAAACGCCACCGAGTGCGGCTTGGGCGTTCGCCAACGGCGACCTGACATCGCGCGTCGAAGAGTTGAACGCGATTGCGATCCGTTGCCCCGACCCGTTCTTTCAAGCCGAGGGCAATTGGATCGTGAGACGATTATCGCCGCGCTGTTCGCCGGTCGAACTCGACCAGATTGCGAACGCAGCCGATTTACAAACGTTGTTTCAGTCGATGGGTGTCGAGACGACGAACATCCACCTCGGCAGTTCCGAAGTCAAAGATGCGATCTTGGCAGACCTCGATATGCGACCCGCCGACTGGCTCGAAACGTCGGCTCGCGACATGGCGAAAGCCATCCGCAACGACTGGTCGGAATGGCGATCGACGTACGACGGTTGAGCGGTCCTGCCGTTTACACCACGCCGATGCCGCTGACGAGGTCGCGGTGCGTGAGTTCGCGGTTGGCGGGAGCGATCAGGTAGCCGCCGGGTGAGCCGGAGCAATCGAGCGTGACTTGCCGCGAATTCGGCACCGTGAAGCCGGTTTCGGCAGCGATGTGGCCCGTGACGAGCCAATCGGCATTGACCTTTCGCAAGAATAGTTCGACGCTTTCCTCGGAGGTATCGCGGCCCCAGAGCATCCCGTAGACGATGCCACCGGGCTGATATTCTTTGTCGTCGTAGCTGTCTTGTTCGAGCTTGCGCACATCGAACAGCGGCAGGTTCCGGCCGGGGATCAGCGTGTGGCTGAAGAAGATGCGGTTCGCCGTGCGCAGCCCCATCGGGCAGGCTTGGAATAGCTCGATGTACGCGCGATAAATCTCCGGCATCGCCGCCCCGTACGCGGCAATCACGCCTTTGCGGAACCGCTCGTTGAGGTCGTCGCTGCCCTTCAAAATCTTGCGGCCCGTCCACTGTGCCATTTCGTGATTGCCCGGCAAGTAATGCACGCGATCCGGAAACTGGCACTTCACCGCCGCGAACAAATCGACGAGCTGATGCGACTTCTCGCTGCCATCGGGATACGGAAACGGCCCGTGTACGAGTTCCTGTAACACGAGGTGCCGTTGCGGATTCGCGGCCAGATCGGCGAGTTTCCAGACGGCTTGAAAGTTCGGTACGTGGCCGTGAAGATCGCCGACGACGAAAACATCGCTGGCATCGATGAGGTGAACGAGGTGCCCGACGCGACCCGGCGTGGCGGTCACGGCGTCGATGGCCCGGCGAAGCGTGTTCAACATTCGGTCCGGTGGCGGCATAACGACTCCTGAAGTCGTATTGTAGTCACACGCGCATTTTTCACAATTACCCGGAGCATTCATGGTTATCGCACGGCAAGCGGTCATTCTCGAACCGTACAAAGTCGGCGTCCGCGAGGTCGCACTCGCCGACCCCGCTGCGAATCAGATCCTGATCGCGGCCGAGTATTCGGGCGTCAGCGCGGGTACCGAACTCGCCGTGTACACCGGCTCGCACCAGTGGCTGAAAGACCCGAACCTGCCCGATTGGAAGTTCCCGTTTCGCTCCGGATACTCGGCCGCGGGGCGGGTGCTGAAGGTCGGCAAAGAGTTCCCCGGTGGCTTCCAGGAAGGCGATCGCGTCAGTTTCCCCGGCAATCATGCGTCGGCGGAACTTCTCACCGTGGGCCACGAACGATGCCGCGTCTGGAAGATGCCGGACACGCTGAGCTTCGAGAAAGCCGCTGTCGCGGTGATCGCGCGTTACGGCCTCGGCGCGTCGATCCGCGCGGGGCTGACACTCGGCCGCAGTGGGGCCGTGCTCGGCCTCGGCATCATCGGCCAGTTCGCGCTCCGTTGCCAGATCGCGGCGGGGATGTCGCCCGTCATCGGCATCGACGAAGTGAAAATGCGCCGCGAAGCGGCACTCGCCGCCGGTGCGGACTTCGTCATCGACCCGAAGGCGGGCGATGTGAAGCAACAACTCCACGCGCTACTCGGCACGAAGGGCGCGGAAGTCGTCGCCGACGCGACCGGCGTACCCGCCGCGATCCCCACCGCCATGAGCCTCGCCTGCGATGCGGGACAAGTCATCGTCGTCGGCAGCCCGCGCGGCAAAGCGGCGGAAGTGAACTTCTACGACGACCTGCACCGCCGTTACATCGAAGTCAGCGGCGCGCACGGCAACATGTTGTTCGAACCCGCACACATCCGCTTGGCGGGTGCCTGGGATATCAACAAGGCGCAAATGTGGCTGTTGCGAACGATCGCCAACGGTCGCCTGAGTTTGAACAAACTCGTGACGCACACCATCGCACCCGAAGGCTTGGGCGAAGCGTATGAAGGCTTGTTGAAAAACAAGGACGAGTATCTGGGCGTCAACGTGAAGTGGGTTTGAACGGCTTCAAAATGCGCGAATCGCAATTTCCATGGTGCGTTTGACACGCCGATTCCGCATGATCTCGTATCGCCCGCTACGAGGATTACCCGATGTCCGACGAAACGCTCTTCTCCGACGCTCTGGCCATTACCGATCTGGTCGCACGGGCGGCGTTCCTCGATCGCGAGTGCCCGGACCCCATGCAACGTCAGCGGGTAGCGGAACTACTTGCCGCCGTCGCCCGGTCTCATTTGCTCGACCGGCCACCGGCTGACTTTGCGCGCACGGGTGCGTACGAACCGGCCACCGGTAAAGATTCTGCATCTGTGGGGGATCGAATCGGGCCATACAAGTTGCTCGAAAAAATCGGCGAAGGCGGTATGGGCGAAGTCTGGGTGGCCGACCAACTCGAACCGATCAAAAGGCGAGTGGCGATCAAGCTCATCAAGTCTGGCATGGATTCGCGAAGCGTCCTCGGCCGATTCGAGGCCGAACGGCAAGCGCTCGCCGTGATGGATCACCCGAACATTTCCAAAGTGCTCGACGCGGGCACCACGACCGATGGCCGGCCGTACTTCGTTATGGAACTCGTGAAAGGCACGCCGATCACCGAGTTCTGCGACGCCCGAAAGCTGACGCCGAAGCAGCGGCTGGAATTGTTCGTCCCCGTCTGCCAGGCGATACAGCACGCGCACATCAAGGGGATCATCCACCGCGACATCAAGCCATCGAACGTTCTCGTCGCACTGCATGACGAAACGCCCGTACCGAAAGTCATCGACTTCGGCGTGGCCAAAGCCGTCGGCCAGCAACTCACGGAGAAGACGATCTACACCGGCTTTGGGGCCCTCGTCGGCACCCCGGCGTACATGGCCCCGGAGCAGGCCACGTTCAACCAACTTGATGTGGACACGCGGGCCGACGTCTACGCCCTCGGCGTGCTGCTATACGAACTGCTCGCCGGTAGCCCGCCCATCGAGAAGGAGCGGCTGAAGCTGGCCGCGCTCGACGAGGTGCTGCGGATCGTCCGCGATGAAGAACCACCCCGCCCGAGCCAACGGCTGAGCACCTCGCAGGCGAAAGCGAGCATCGCCGCCACGCGCGGGAGCGAACCGGCGAAACTCTCCGCACTCATGAAAGGCGAGATCGACTGGATCGTGATGAAGGC
>JAYWCL010000073.1:0-12208 GCA_043780595.1 Limnoglobus sp. | reverse complement strand
CCAAAAAGTACTGCCGAAAAGTGGTTTCGGCGGGATTGGAATTGGCCAAATTCGGACGTAAGTCGTTGGTGGGTTAGCTACATTCCGCAATTCGGGAGTGAGTTCGCGGATGGGTGGGTGGAAAGTGCCGAAACCACTTTCCTGCAACCCGCCGCCGCCGCGATTGGAACCATGCCAAGTTTCGGTGGTACTTTACGGCAAAACTGCGAATTCGTTTTGAACCATGCCTTAAATCGTTTCGCGTTCGATTCGGTAGAAGTACTCGAAAAGAAACGCGGTTGTGGCTGCGCCGAAAAGGTGCCAAAGCCAATGCGTGCCCATCGACCAATCGACGACGTTTGCGCCGTCGATGAGCCGAAAGAACCAAGCGTGGCCGAAGGTGAAGAGTGCGGCAAGAATCCACTTGCCGTGCCGGAACCGCATGCGTGCGAGTACGATCAGCAGCGGCAGTAAAATCACGGCCGCGAGCGAGGCGTAGGAAAGATTCACCGCCATGTTCGGTCGGGTCGCGAGTGCTTCGCGGAAAATACCGCGAAAGACGACGCCGTTCAGGAACAAATACGCGACGATGACGCCCGCGATCGATGCCACAATTCGCAACCAACCCGAACCGCGACCGAGCCTTACGATGAGGTAAATTGCCCCCGCTAACGCGAGTAACGAGATCGGCAGCACATCGGCGAGGAAGTACGCGAACTGCGTGCGACACGCATGGTACATCGTGCCGCCGACGCCACCGACCAACAGCACGGGCAGGCAGGCCGTCACGAACGGAAACGCCCGATATCGACCGCGTAATTTCACAGCCCAATATGCGACGATAACGACGAACGCGAACGCGGTGACCGTGTTCCAAGGCTCGGCAATCGAGCGGGCATCGGGTGCATACGGGTCGGCGGGCGTTTCGACGTATCGCGGCCCGCCGTCCGACAAATGGCCGGGGGGCTTGCTCAAAAAGAAGTTGTCGGCTGGTGGCACCGAGAATTCGCCGTCGGAGGTTGCGGGATTTTGCACGGGCACTCGGCACCATTCAGACGGTATAAGATTCATCGAATCCGCATGTTATAGCGATATTTTACGCGAGAAAACTGGCAATTGTCCCTTCAAAAAGAAATTCGCAAGCGAGTGCTTGACACCGCTTTCTCGGTTTCCTAAAGAACGTCTACCTCGAACCGACCGTTGCACGATTATGCAGTGCGAAATTGCCTGCGGTCGATCGTCCATCGGGCGGTTTTTTGGAGTTTCCCGAGTCGGACGCCGATACGTGTGAGTAACCGGGCCGATCTCGATATCAGAGCTTTTTTGAGAGGATGGAACGTCGCCATGTTTGCACGCTTAGCCACGCGATTCGCGCAACCCACAGTAGACGAAGTGCTACCTTGGGAAGAGTCCGCACCAGATGGCACACGCTGCGCCACCGCCGATGCGGATGAAGATGTCGAAGAAGACGACGACGATGATGATGACGACGATGAGGAAGACGACCTTGCCGACGACATCGACGACTTGGACGACGACGACGACGATCTCGACGACGACGACGACTTGGACGACGACCTCGACGATCTCGACGACCTCGACGACGATGACGACGACGAAGACGACGAGGAAGAAGAAGACGAAGAACCCGCTGTGTAATTGTCGAACGAAGCCACGCGCACGCAAGTTCGCGTGGCTTTTCGCATTGCTCGCACCGTAATCGAAGCTATAATCGGATTAAATCCTTTCGTCTTCACGTGCGCCGAACTGGCGGAGGAGAAGACCGATGCCCAGCCCGAGTAAACGTCAAAATTCGTCGATACTCACCCAACTTGCCGAACGGTCGCAAATCGATTTCGAGATGGAATTCTTCGCGTCGTTGTTGAAACGAGTGCCCGATTTCGCCGAGGTGCTTCGCGCACAAGCGTCGAATCTCACTGCGAAAGGTCAACTGAAGGAAGGCTTATTGGTCGACCGGTTGCTGGTCGAAGTGCGACCGAAAGACGCAACGGCCCGGTACAACCTCGCCTGCCGATATGCCGTGCTAAAGCAGCGCGAACTGGCACTGACGACGCTACGACACGCCATCGAACTCGGCTACCGCGACTTCCGCTACATGATTCAAGACAACGATCTAAACGCAATTCACAAAGACCCGCGATTCCGACAGATGCTCCTCGAATTCGGTGCGATCTAAATCATTCCCGACGCGCCAGCGAGGGATCGACTGAAACTAACCCGGAAAATGACTAATCGCGATTTTCGAGCCGTTCGCGATAGATTTGGCGCGTGCGAGCGAGTGGATCGTTCGGTCCAGCATCTTCGGGCGACCACGTCGGCGGCGCACGACGACGCGGTGCGACCCGAGCGGATCGGCCCGTCAACACTTGTATCATGCCGATGCCGAACAGCGAGGTAAACAGGCAGATACCCGCCGTATTCAGATAGCCCGTCGAACGATCGACTTTCGGCTTGAAGAGCATCGCGTCCGTCGGGTCTGTGGGGTCGTAGTAGCACGTCTCCATAGAACCGACGCCGTATCGCGATTCAAACTCTTGCATCGCCGCTTTGCCGTACAAATCGCTTTCCTCGCAGTCGATCCGCTTGCCGTGTAACTCCCGGCCATCGACCTCATAGCTATAGACGATACTCGGAGTGAACACCCAAACCATCTCGCCTCGAATCGCTGTCAACGACTGATCGAATTCGAGCAATTCGACGGTGGCCTGCGTCGAATGAAAGCCGGTCTTGATGTGCTGGAATCGCTCGCGTATCTGCCAGCCGTGCGTGCCGATCAGGATGCCGAGACACGCGATGAGTAGCAGCACGATGCGGACATTCCCGAGTGGACCCCGTAGCCAATTCATCGCTGTTCGACCTCAATTGCGGTAAGCTTTCCGAGTAAGCGTGCCGCGCTGTTTCGCAAATGCAACCGACTCGCGGCCTCGGCTGGAATTCCGATTGCGGAATCGGCTATCAGTTCGGGTGTTGCGCGAATTCTTTACACGGAAACGGAAGGTGCGATGTGTCTCAAAACATCGATTGGCTTTACCATCGCAAAGGCTGAACGACGTGCAAGAATGCTCAGGGGTACCTTGAGCAGCACGGCACGACAGTCGCAGAAATGGCGGATGCTACGAAGCGGAAGATCGCCGCACCCGAGGTGTTGACGTTACTTGCGGGCGTCGAAACGATCGTGGCCGCACGCGGACAGAAGATCGTTACGCTGAATTTGAAGGCGAATCGACCTACTGATGAAGAGATTCTTGCGATACTCATCGGCCCAACGGGAAACTTGCGAGCACCGACGGCCCGCGTCGGCAAGACGATGCTCGTCGGCTTCAAGGAGGAAGCGTACCGCACGGTCCTGGACTAACTACGGCAAGGGTGCCAAGACGATGCGGAAGCCGACGTGGATGTCGCGGGTGTCGGCGGGTAGTCCGCGCCGGCTGGCGGATCGGCACTTGCTGCCAGGGTCCGAAAACGAGCCACCGCGAATCGTGCGTAAGTCGCCGGTACTCGGCCCGGCGGGGTTCGTTTGTGCCCCGGCTGGATAACCGCGCACGTAGTAATCTTGGCACCATTCCCAGACGTTGCCGTGCATGTCGTACAGGCCGAATTTGTTCGCTGTAGTCTGTGCCACCCGACTCGGGAAACCGAGCGGGCGTGGAATTTCCTCCTCCGAAAGTGGATCTTCCGTAGCCGGGGTGAAGATCGCCGACTTGTTCGGGATCAGTTTCTCACCGAAGGCGAATGGCGTACTCGATGTCGCGCGGCAGGCGTATTCCCACTCGGCTTCAGTCGGCAGGCGATACCCCCAACCACTCCGTTTGGTGCGATCGCGTTCGTTCAAACGCTTGCAAAATTCCTGAGTTTCTTCCCACGTCACCGACTCCACCGGCATCTCGCCGCTCGAGCGCGCCTTGTTCGACGTCATCGAAGGACTCGTTCCCATGAGCGTGGCGTACGGCCCGTTCATCACTTCCGTCGTGGCAAGATAGAATTCAGTCGTCAGTGTCACTTCGTGTGCGGGGCTTTCGTCGGGGCTGCGGCCAATCTCGCTATCGGGCGAGCCGATCGTAAAAGTACCCGGCGGAATCAGAACGAATTGCATCTTGAGTTCGTTCGCATAACTCGGCTCGGGAGGAACGACTGGCGGCACAGCGATGCGATAGAGCATGTAGCCCAACACACCGAGTGCCACGAGCGAAACGATTGTGACCATCGCGGTCGTGAATCGGCTGACGCCGGTTCGACCTCGCTCGCGCACGCGGACCGGTGTGCCGCTGCCGGGCAACTTGAATAATTGGCTACTACGCGGAACTTCGGGCGGTGCGGGCTGCAAGGCGATTTCGGGGTGCGATGGTTTGAGCGTGTTCACCGGGAACGAACCCGACGATGGCGGGCAGAACGGTTGCAACGCGATCGCCGCCTGAATCGGCGTTTGCGGACGATCTTCGGGCCGCTTCGCCATCATCCATTGGATGATCGCGTCGAGTTGTTGCGGGGCTTCCGGGCGGTGAACGCGCAGTTGAGGTGGCGGGTCGGAGACGTGCCGAATCATCTTCTCCGTGGGGCTGGCACCGTCGTACGGAACTTTACCCGTCAGCAAATAAAACAGCGTTGCGCCGAGTGCGTACACGTCGGCACGGGTATCGACGGCGAGTGGATTCTTCGCTTGTTCGGGTGCCAAGAAATCGGGCGTGCCGAGTACGAACCCTTCCTGCGTAACGCGGCTCGCTTCCTCGCCGCCGGGTATTTCTTTCAACATCGCCAGCCCGAGATCGAGTACTTTCACTTGGCCGCTTTTCGCGACGATGAAGTTCGACGGTTTCACATCGCGATGGACGAGACCCCGCTCGAAGGCATGATGCAAACCGATCGCGCCCTGGCGGATATACTCGCACGCCTCCGGTATCGGCAGTGGGCCACGCGCTTTGACGAGTTTCGTGAGGTCGATGCCTTCGACGAACTCCATCGCAAGGTAATTCGTCTCGTCGACTCGATCGGCATCGAACGCCAGTACGACGTTCGGGTGCGACAAATGCGCCACCGCCTGGATTTCCTGATGGAAACGGCGAATCGTCTGCGGGTTCGACAGCTTCTCTTTGCGGATGACTTTGAGCGCCACATCGCGGCCCAACCGCGTGTGCAGGGCTTTGTAAACGCGCCCCATTCCGCCTTCGCCGATGAGTTCGAGCAACAAGAACGGGCCGATCGTCAACCCGGCCGCACGCCCTTTGTAGATTTCCTTGATCTGGAACGGCGTCAGCCAACCGCGGCGATTGAGATCTCTCGCGATCGCTTGCACGTCGGCGCGGTTGCCCTTTGCCCAAAGGGTGAATTCCTCGGATTGAGCCGAGGTGAGCAACCCGCATTTCGCGAGTTCGTGCAAAAAACCGTCCGGCGATTCGGAGGACATCGGCGAACCCGTAAGGCTGAAAGTTGCTTACATAACTACGGAACGCCACTGTCAGGGCGAGACGAACCGTGGATGACGGGCACAGGATTCATAAAACGACTTCGTACCAATCGCACTCCATCGGGGTACCTCCGTGCCAGATTTGCTCTCCCAACGCCGCCCCGAATCGGTTCGCGAACTCGCTGCCATCGTCCTGGAAGCCAAGTCCAGCGGGCAAGGCATCTACCCGATCGGCGGGGGAACGATGTTCGATGTCGGTCGCGCGCCCACAAAGCCCGGCTTCCTGTTGGACATGAATAAGCTGAACGCCATCGACGATTACCCGGCCCGCGACATGACGATCACGGTGCAACCGGGCGTTACGATTCAGACGCTTCAAGACGCATTAGCCGTCGAAAATCAATGGCTACCGATCGACGTACCGAACCCCGAGCGTGCCACCGTTGGCGGCATGATTGCGGCGAACGTCAGTGGCTCGCATCGCTTTGGGTATGGCACCATCCGCGATTACCTCATCGGAATTCAGTTCCTCACCGATGACGGCGTCGAAGTGAAAGGCGGCGGTCGCGTCGTCAAGAATGTCGCCGGTTACGACCTCATGAAACTCCAGGTCGGCGCGCTCGGCACGCTCGGCGTCATCACGCAAGCGACGTTCAAAGTGAAGCCGAAATCGGAGTCAGTCGCCGTCATCCGCTGCGGAGTACCGATCGAACGCATCGGTACTCTTCTGGATTTACTTCATACCAGCAAGAGCCGCCCCGTCGCCATCGAACTGTTGAATCCAGTCGCAGCCGAGGCCATTGGGCTTCGGAACTCTCACTGGCAGTGCGTCATCGGCTTCGAGGAAAAAGCCACGACGGTGAAATGGCAACGCGCGACGCTGCTCGACGAATTGAAGGTGGCTAACATCGCCGTCATCGCCGAAGAAACCGCGAAGATTTGGCCGACGATCGCGGCACTCCAGATTCACCCCGCGAGTCGATACATCGCGAAAGCGAGCGTGCTGCCGAGCCAGGTTGCGGCGGAAATTGCCAAACTCCCACTCGCGAATTCGCGTATCATTCATGCACAACCGCTGAATGGCGTACTCTGGTTACACGCGACCGAAACGCCCGACTGGCCCGCGAATGTGGCGGTTCGGCGTGCCCCTAACGATTGGCGTAGGGTCGCAGCCCAAGATCCCGCCTGGAAGTTGATGGAGCACGTCAAACGCACCATCGACCCCAGCGACCTGTTCAGCCCCGGCCGACTATTCGACTAACAACGATCCACTCTTAACTAAAAACTACTGTTTTGTGACTAAAATAGTTATGAGTGAATAGTGGATCGTTGTGAGTTAAAACTCGAACTCCCACCTGCCTCACTGACAAATAGACATGGCAACCAAAACCGAACTCAACGTGATCGGGCCGAAGCTCGATTACGAGTTGATTCTCGACTGCGTTCACTGCGGCCTCTGTACCGCCGCGTGCCCCACGTACGTCGAAACGGGCAACGAAGCCGATTCGCCACGCGGTCGCATTTACCTCATGCGACAGGTGATCGATGGCGATCTCGAACTCGATCAGGATGTGAAGGGGCACCTCGATTTGTGCCTGAATTGCCGGGCGTGCGAGACGGCCTGCCCGTCGGGTGTACAGTACGGCAAACTCATCGAGCCGTTCCGTGCCTACATGGAGGAACTCGAACCGGGTCGCCATGCGAAGGGTTTGAACGCCATTCAACGGTTCATGTTGTTCAAGATATTTCCTTCGCGTTTCCGCACGCGGCTCGCGCTCGCACCTGCACGGTTACTGCAATGGACCGGCGTCGATTGGGCCATCGAAAAGCTCGGGTTCTCGAAGTTGTTGCCGAAGTCGTTCCGCACGATGAAGGGGATGCTGCCGAACCTGCAAGCCCACTACGGTTCGTTCCCGGAAATCCTGCCTGCCGAGGGAAAGAAGCGCGCGAAGGTCGGGTTGTTCCTCGGTTGCGTCGCCGACGCGATCTACCCAGAAACGCAAATGAGCACGGCCCGCGTGCTCCAGAAGAACGGCGTCGAAGTCTGGATTCCACGTGCCCAACAGTGTTGCGGTGCGTTGCATTACCACAGCGCCCGCGAACCCGAAGCGCGCGAACTCGCCGCCAAGAACTGCGAAGTCTTCGGCTTCACGGGTGAAATTCCGAACGACCTCGATGCGATCATCACGAACGCCGCCGGTTGTGGCGCGATGCTCAAAGATTACGCGCACATGATGCACGACCACCCCGCCGCCGAGGCGGCCGCGAAGTTCAACGCGAAGGTACGCGACATTCACGAGTTTCTTTACGAACTCGGGCCGATCGCGCCGACGCACCCGCTACCAATCACGGCAACGTACCACGACGCCTGCCACCTTCGGCACGCGCAGCAGATTTTCAAACAGCCGCGCAGCTTGCTCGAAATGATTCCCGGTATCAAATTGGTGCCGTTGCCCGAAAGCGAACTCTGTTGCGGGGCAGCGGGTAGCTACAACCTCACGCAACCCGAGATGGCCGAGAAACTCGGCGACCGCAAGGCCGCAAACATCGTAGCCACCGGCGCGAAAGCGGTGCTGATCGCTAACGTCGGCTGCCTGATGCAAATTACGCGGCACATGAAAACCGTCGCCCCCGACGTCTGGTGTGCCCACCCGATGGACGCGCTCTGGGCGAGCTACAGCGGCGAGATTCCGAAACAGTTACGCGGTTAAACACCACAAGGAGATTTCCATCATGTCGAGAATCGGATTCGCAATCGCGTTCATTGCGTTGAGTGCGGGGCTTCGTGCCGAGGATCCGAAGCCGACGAAGGAAGCCCAACGAGCGACCATCGACAAGGCGATCGCGTATTTAAAGTCGGCGCAGAATGCCGATGGCAGTTGGGGGCAGTCGCCTGGCAAGCTCGGCATCACGGGCGTTGTCGTTACGGGGTTGCTCCAGTGCGGCGTGTCGCCCGACGATGAACCGGCCACGAAAGGGTTGAAGTTCATCGAGAGCCTCGTGAACCCGAAGGCGGGGCACATCGCGGGGTCGGATGCCAAAGTGAACCTGCACAATTACGTGACGAGTATCAACGTGATGGCACTCGTCGCGGCGAAGCGGGAAGACAAATACAAAGCGGTCGTCGGCTCGGCTGTAGAGTTTCTCAAGAAGCTCCAGTGGGACGATGGCGAAGGCAAAACAGAGAAAGACGATTTCTTCGGTGGAGCAGGGTACGATAGTAAATCGCGACCAGACCTGTCCAATACTGCCTTCTTTCTGGAAGCACTCAAGGCGGCGGGTACTCCGGCGAGCGACCCCGCTATGAAACGCGCAATGGTGTTCATCAGCCGATGCCAGAACCTCGACAGTGAGTTCAACAAGCAACCGTGGGCGAATAAAATCAACGATGGCAGTTTCATTTACTCGGCTGCGGGTGGTGGTTCGACCAAGACCAGCGACGACCCGAACGCCCCGCTCACCGGTTACGGCAGCATGACTTACGCGGGCATCAAGAGCATGATCTATTGCGGCATCACCAAAGACGATCCACGCATGAAGGCCGCCATCGGCTGGGTGAAAAAGAACTATACCCTCGATGCGAACCCCGGAATGCCGCCCCAACTCGCGAGCCGCGGGCTGTACTACTATTACGTGACATTCGCCAAGACGATGACCGCGCTCGGCGACGACATATTTGAAGACGCGAACGGCGTCAAACACGACTGGCGTGCCGACCTCGCGAATGCCGTAATCAAGCGTCAGAAACCCGATGGTAGCTGGACGAACGAAACGGATCGTTGGATGGAAGGCGACCCGAGCCTCGTTACCGGCTACGTGCTGATGGCACTCGGGCAGAGCCGGTCGAAGTAGAATCTTGCTGGCTTCTGGCTACGATTCGATCTACAATACTTATACCTGCCTGAACGGGAGCGTAACGCTCCTCCTATTTTCCGTGTGAGAGATACGATGCCATCACTCCACAATCGCCGTGGGTTTTTACAGGTCGGTGCCTGTTCCGCCGCTGGGCTGACATTGCCTACGCTGTTTGCCAACCGAGCGGCGGCAAAGCTTCCCACGAAGGGCAAATCGGTCATTCTCGTCAACCTGACGGGCGGGATGAGCCACCTCGATACGCTCGATATGAAGATGGACGCACCGACCGAAGTGCGCGGTGAATTCCAGCCGATTTCGACTCGGTTACCGGGCGTGCAAGTCTGCGAACACCTGCCGATGTTGGCCGAGCGGATGAATAAATGGGCGCTCGTTCGCACGATGTCGCACCGCGAAAATGGCCACCTTCCCGGCACGCACCGCCTGCTGACAGGTGCGACGATGCCGAACCAACGCGGTTCGGACCTCGATAATATCCTCTCGCGGAACAACTGGCCGTGTTACGCAGCGGGGTTGAACTATCTGCGGCCACGGAACGATGGCATCCCAAACGGCGTGACACTGCCTCGCGCGTTGATCGAAGGGCCGCTCACGTGGCCAGGCCAACATGCGGGGTTTCTAAAGGCGAGCCACGACCCGATGCTCGTGACGCAGGATCCGAACGCGGATGCGTTCAAGATGGATGCGTTCACCCCCGCAAAGGGTACCGACTCCGAGCGGATTAACAAACGACGTAGCTTACTCGAACAACTTGCGACGGCACCCGTCGGCGATCCGGCATTTCGCGGCCATCAGGAACGTGCCTTCGAGCTTCTTACCTCTGGCCGGGTGGCCAGTGCGTTTCGGCTCGATCGTGAAGCCGTCGCGACGCGGGATCGCTATGGGCGAAATCTATTCGGGCAATCGCTATTGCTCGCGCGGCGTCTCGTTCAAGCGGGTGTGCCGATCATTCAGGCGAATATGGGCACCGTGCAAACGTGGGATACGCACACGGATAACTGGGGAAAACTGAAGAATCAGTTATTACCCTGGCTCGACCGCGCACTCGCCGCACTCGTCGACGATCTGGAATCCGAGGGGCTTTTGCAAGATACGCTCGTCGTTGCGGTGGGCGAGTTCGGTCGTACGCCGAAGGTATCGTTCTTGCCCGGCGAAAAGACTCCGGGGCGCGACCACTGGGCGGGCGTCTATTCCGGATTGTTTACCGGTGCGGGTGTCTGCGGCGGGCGAGTGATTGGCAAGTCGGACAAGACCGGATCATTCCCCGTGACCGACCCATACTCGCCGTTCGACCTCGGTGCGACGATCTACCGCACGCTCGGTATCGATCCCGATTCCGAGATTCTGGACGCGACGAATCGCCCCTCGCGAATCAACACCGGCAAGCCGATGGATGTCCTCTTCGAGAACAAATGACCGATGCTCGGCTGGCTCTCCGCAATTTGCATTCTGGCCGCAACCGTGCCAACACCGGTTGCAAAACCGTACTTCGGTATTCAGATTATCGACCGTGCGACGGGCCGTGGCGTGCCGCTCGTCGAACTACGCACGGTCAACGACATTTCCTTCTTCACCGATAGCAGTGGCTGGGTTGCGTTTCACGAACCGGGATTGATGGACCGCGAGGTCTACTTTGCGATCGCGTCGCCCGGTTACGAGCGAGCCAAAGATGGCTTCGGTTTCCGCGGCATCAAAGCACGCACCGCGCCGGGCCGAAGTCTGCGCGTGATGATCGACCGTACGAACATCGCGTCGCGGGTGTGTCGGCTGACGGGGCAGGGGATCGATGGCCATCGCGAATTACTCGGAATTACACCGAAACGTCATTCATTGAACGCAGGGGTGATGGGGCAAGACTCGGTGCAGGTTGTGCCGTACCGAGGCAAATTATTTTGGTTGTGGGGCGACACGAACTTACCGCAATACCCGCTCGGGCAGTTTCAAACGAGTGCCGCAACTTCCAGGTTGAAGCACAATCCCGAAGATGGCATCGCCTACGATTACTTCACCGATGCGAAGTTCCCGGATCGCGTGCGGGCAATGGTGCCGTTAAAAGCACCTGGCCCCGTCTGGCTATTCGGGCTACTTGCCGTCCCCGATAACGAGGGCCGCGAACGTCTCGTTTCGCACTTCACCCGTCGAAAAAGCCTTGCGGATCAGGTCGAACATGGCCTCGTCGCTTTCGACGACGATCTCGGCGTGTTCCGCATCCTCGTCGAACTCGAAGCCTCGAACACGTGGAAGTTCCCGCGCGGCAACGCCATCCGGGACGGTGAGTATTGGTACTTCGCCAGTCCGTTCTGTCACACGCGAGTGAAGGCCAACTGGGACAGCATCCGAGATCCGAACGCTTACGAGGCGTATGCCCTCGACCCAATCGCAAAGCAGTTCGCGTGGCAAAAAGACCGCCCGCCGAGTTCGCAACCGCTCGTCGATAGGGAGACGGGGAAACCCGTAACGATTCACACGGCATCGATCAATTGGAACGCCTACCGCAAACGCTGGACGATGATCGGCGTCGAGTCGAATGCTACCGGCAAACCGTCCGCACTCGGCGAAGTCTGGTATGTGGAATCCGCGACGATTCTCGGGCCGTGGTCGAAGGCAATCCGCATCGCGACCCACCCGAATTACACGTTTTACAACCCGCGCCAACACCCGTTCCTCGACGAAGCGGGCGGTCGTGTTATTTACTTCGAAGGCACCTACACGAACACATTTTCCGGCAACAAAACGCCAACGCCACGCTACGAGTACAACCAGCTGCTTTACAAACTGGACCTGAGCGACGAGCGACTTTCCCACTCACAACACTCAACTGAAAACTAACCACTATTTTCGGCACGGTTCAAAAGTGGGTAGCAGTTTTGCGTTTGTTTGCGATTGCGATTCGGCTATCGTAAAGTGCCTGTTTCTCCCAGAATGTGAGTTGCA
>JAYWCL010000072.1:0-6989 GCA_043780595.1 Limnoglobus sp. | reverse complement strand
CCGCTCGCGATGGCGACGACGGCGGAGAAGGCGCGACCGGCGATGGAAAATGTGCTGGCCGCGTGGAAGGCGGGCAAGACGGCGGGCGACCTGAAAGCGCAGTCGCCGCAGACGTATTTCCTCGATGCCGACTTTGAACGCGGTGCCAAGCTCGTCGATTTCAAAATCGAAGGCGACGGCACGCCGCGCGGCACGGGATATCGCTTCGATGTCACAATTACGACCGAACAACCGGGCAAGACCGCGAAGCCGAAGAAGTTGGCGTATCGCGTCGTCACCGAACCCGTCACGAGTATTTCCCGCGAGGACGATTAATCACTCCGCTACGCCTGCGCGTTGCGGCTAAACGAATTCTGATACAGGAGATTTCCCGGTGAAGCGATACGTTGCGGTTGTGCTCGGTGCCTTGGCGGCCGAGCACGGTTTTGCGCAGATGCCCGCAGCGAAACCGCTGCCGGTGCCGCTGACGCGACCCGAAATGAAACAGGCACTCGAAGATCTGAAAGCGCGCAAGCCGCGCTTCGATCTGCCTGCGCCGACGGAGGAAGAGATTGCGAATGCGGGCGAGCGCGGCCTCAGCTACGAGGGACGCCTGCGTTCGCTGTACATCAACACCGGCGAAGCGCGCACCGGTTTCGGTCGTGAGAACGAGCCGAACATGACGTTGACGTACGCATTCAAAACGCAACTCTTCTGGGTCGTCAGCCGCACGAACAACTGCCTGTACTGACTCGGCCACCAAGAAACGAAGCTCGCGGTCGCGGGCATGACGGAAGACGAAGTCGCAGCACTCGATGGCGACTGGTCCACATCGACGCCGAAAGAACGGGCCGCCTACGCTTTCGCACGCAAGATCAGCTTCGAGCCGCACCGGTTCGACGATGCCGACATTGCGGAACTCAAAACGCAATTCACCGAACTGCAAATTCTGGAGATGCTGCTATCGGTGGCGCAGAACAACGCGACGAACCGCTGGAAGGAAGGCGCGGGGATTCCGCAATCGAAGGAGAGCAGCAATTTCGCGAAGACCTCCGACAAGCCACTGCCGACGGACCGGATTCTGCCGATCAAAACCTACCTGACGCCGACGTCGGAAAAGAATCGCAAGACCGTTACGAAAGTGACGCCGTTGGAGATCGACGCGGTGCGACCGCCGCTCGAATCGCGCGCGATCGTCGAGAAGTCGCTGATTGCGGCCCGAACGCGAACCGCACGTTTGCCGCTTGTAGACAAGGCGAAAACGCAAGAAATCCTCGGCGACGAGTCGATCTCGCCGTTCGCGCAGTTGCTCGCGAACTTCCCCGTATCCGGCAAGAGCCGCGTCGCCAGCCAGCGTGTAGCCGAAGACAAAGGCGACCTCACGCCACTGCTGAAAGCGCAAGTCAGTTGGATCGTCGCGCGGCAAGATCGCGCCTGGTATGCTACTGCCGACGCGAAACGAAGGCTGACGGCACTCGGTCAAACCGACGACCAGATCTACGCGCTCGATGGCGATTGGTCGAAGTTCGCGCCGAAGGAAAAAGCAATGTTCACCGTGGCGCGGCAACTGGCTGCATCGCCGATCGTGCTGACGGATGCCGAGGCCGCCGAAGCGGTAAAACAGTGCGGCGGCAACCGCGATGTGGTGCAACTCATCAACTACACCAACGCGCGCGCTTCTTTCAACCGCATCACCGAAGCGGCCGGTTTGCCGACCGAAGATCGCTAACGCGCACTCATTCGGATCGCAACAGTGGGAACAAGATCACATCGCGGATGGTGGTCGTGTTCGTCAGCAGCATGACCATGCGGTCGATGCCGATGCCGAGGCCGCCGGCGGGTGGCATTCCGTGGCGGAGTGCCCGTACGAAATCGGTGTCCATCGTCGCCATCGAATCGTCGCTATTCTGCCCCGCGAGTTGCCGGCGGAACGTCGCTTCCTGCGTGATCGGGTCGTTGAGTTCGGTGTAGGCGTTCGCCAGTTCCATCCCGGCCACGTACATTTCGAATCGCTCGGCCAACTCCGGCGTCTCGCGCTTCCGCTTCGTGAGCGGGCAGAGCGCTGCCGGATAATCGTAAACGAAAATCGGCTTGTCGCTCTTCGCCAACTCCGGCTCGACGTAATGCTCGAACAGTTCCTGAACGAGCACCTCGTGTTCCTTCGGCGTCGCGATCTTCGTCTTGTCGTCGCGCAATTCGAGCGGGATTTTGAACTCGGTCGCCTTGGCCTTCACGCCGTCGCGGTCGAACAGTTCCACGCCGGTCGTTTGCTGGAAAATGTCGGCGTATTTCACCCGTGGCCACGGTGGAGCGAAGTCGATGACCCGTTCGCCGTAGCCGCGCGATTGACCACCCCCAAGGCAATCGACGCACGCCACGAACACCTTCTCCGTCAGGTCCATCATCGTGAACAAGTCGCCGTAAGCGTGGTACAACTCGAGCATCGTGAATTCGGGATTGTGCCGACGACTGATGCCCTCGTTGCGGAAGACGCGGCCGATCTCGTAGACCTTCTCCAGCCCGCCGACGAGCAATCGCTTCAGCGGTAATTCCAATGCGATTCGCAGGAACAACGGGATGTCGAGTGCGTTGTGGTGCGTACCGAACGGCTTCGCCGCTGCCCCACCCGCGATGGCGTGCAACGTCGGCGTTTCGACTTCGAGGTAACCATTATCGTCGAGGTAATTTCGCAGTGCGCGTACGATTTTCACCCGCTGTTGGGCGCGGCGTAACGTGTCTGCGGTGTAGATTAAATCGAGGTAGCGGTGCCGCAGCCGATACTCTTCATCGGACATGCCGTAATAGCCGGTCGGGTGCGGTTCGAGCGATTTCGTGAGGAACGTGAGTTGCGTGGCGCGGATCGTCGGTTCGCCGGTTTTCGTCTTGCCGAACGCGCCGTCGATGCCGATGAGGTCGCCGAGGTCGAGCAGTTCGGCGATCTTCCAACCGTCGTCGCCGATCTGCTTCGAGCCGAGCATCACCTGGACTTTGCCGGTCTGATCCCAGAGGTCGAGAAAGTAAACTTTCCCCATCTTGCGACGACCGACGACGCGGCCCGCCGCACGCACTTTCGGCCCCGGGTTCGCATCGTCGAACGGCTCGCACGGCAGTTCGCGAATACTCGCAATGCCCTGATGGCCATCGAACCGCTGGCCCCACGGGTCGATGCCGAGGGCTTCGAGTTCGCGGAGTTTCGCCAAGCGGGCTTCGGCGTGATCGGTCGATTCAACCGGCGGGTTCGGCGTAGACACGTCGATTCCCCTTTTGCAAAGGTCGTGGTCTGTGTTACCTACAAAATACGGGATTGCCCTCAGAACGACTTTCGGTTCGGGAAATACGCGGAGACGACGATTCCGATTACAGAGGCGGACTTGGAGGATTCTCCCGATTCTGCTTGACGAATCGATTGCGCGGTCTGCGATCGAATGAATTCCCATCTTCGCAATTGGATGTCGCCCGATGAAATCTGCAACCCGTACGTTCTTGACGGTAACCGAAGTCGAGCCGCGGATTGTGCCCGATGCCACCGCGACGTTGCTACCCGAGTCCATCGGCTCGACGAGCACGATGGCTACGACGCTGCAATACGTCGATGACCCATCGCACCCCGTCACGGCGACAACGCTCGGATTCGCCGACGACCCATCGCACCCGATCACGGCCACACCGTTGACTGCTGCGCTGCCGCCAAATGAAACGATCATCACGCCAACTCCGGACGTACCAACGGCGATTTTGCCACCCGCTGACACCCCAGCGTCACCTGGAGCCTTCGATTGGATCGACGCACTCAGCGACGACCAGATTGCGTATCTGCTTTCGTTGTCCGATGCCGATCTGGCCGCAGTTCTCTTCGGCCCAATCGCCCCCGAAAGCCCCGCGACGCCCGTTGCCGGGCCGAGCCTTCCCGCTGACATCACTGTGACACTCCACGGCGTCGAAGTCGGCACCAGCCCAGCGACACCCGCAGCCAACCCTACGGTTGTCAACACCGTCTTCCAAATTGACCCGAACGCCCCACCGCCCACCGAGACGACGTTGGAATTCACGAACGGACAGGCCGGGCAAGGGCCGTTGGTAACGACGCTTCAAAATCCGGCACAAGCTCCGCAGATGACGCCGCAAGAGGCGCTGAATCGCCTGCAAAACCAGCCGCAAATCATTGTCGATAGTAGCACGCCACCCGTCGTGCAAACCGCCCCAGTCACGCAAGTCGGCGTGCCGACCTCGATCCGCCCCGGCGACGAGTGGCTGTACAACACCACCGCCAACGGCATGTTCGTCCCGTTCATGACCAAAACCGCCTACGCCGAGATGATCGCCGCAGGAAACATCGCGAACGCCACGACTTCGAGCGGCTGGACATTCGGCGCAACCTTCGGCGAAATCGGGAATGTGATCGCGTATCTACCAAACATCGATTACACTCCGATCATTGTCGGATCTTTGCAAATTGCGGCACTACCGTTCGCTCCCGGTTTAGTGATCCAGGGTCCGGTCAATTCGGCGATCAATAATGTCGGCTCCATTTACAACGACCAGCGGAATAGCGGCGAGCATATCGCAAGTTCGGTCATCACCACGTTTGCGTATTCGGTTGTCTCGGTCGTGGGGTTGGTCGATTTTTACGAGGCCGTAACTGGGAGAGAAGCGCGATCGGGCCGCGAATTGACATCGAATGAGCGTTGGTCGCGCGGGTTTCTCGGTGGTGGCACTTTCTTATTGTCGATGCTCCCGTTTGCACCGAGTAGTTGGTCGGCCAGGCCTGCGGTTGCCGGTGCTACCGCCGAAACCGCAGGTCGGGCTGCACTGCAAGCCGAGGCCCGTGCGAGCTTACAAGCGGCACAAGCCGAACGCCGCGCCGCCGCAATAAGCCGCGGCGAACGCCAAGCGATGGTGCCAGAACGTCCCGCAGGCACTCCCGGCGAAGGACCGGTGCCACGGCCAGAGCCAGTGCCACCACCAGTGGAAACCCCAGTGCCACCACCAGTGGTGTCTCAACCAATTGTCGATGCTGTAGGCCAAGCTCGTAACAGTGTGGGTGGCGTTGCTGGCGATTGCGAAAACGCAGTTCTGTGTTTGCGTGAAAGCCTGCCGGGCGGAGCATCCCGAAGTTTATCAGTCGGGGAAATTGGGTTCCACCAAGTGTACATCTATGAGGGACGTGTAATTGATGCCGTTGCCGCACAATACATTCGTAACGCGGCTATGCTGCAACAGGTTGAACAAGCCGGTCTAAGGGCAGCTATGGAGAGTGGCGTGTTCACTGTTGAGGAACATATTCAGTTCATGCGGATCGTCCGAGGTGAGCAGTTCACCGTTGCGGACTACCTGCCCCGAGGTCTATAAGGATCACAACCACCGTGGACGAAAATTTCTCTTCTGATCTCATCGCGTCATTACTCTCAGAAATATGGACGCTACATAAATCGGAGGGTTTCGCTACGTACCTTGCCGAAATCTTCGGCAAATCTGTCGCGGTGCATACGCATTTCGATTGCATTTACATCTCTCAAGCCGAAGAGGGAGATATTCCGAATGCCATATTGCGAAGCGCCGCGAAATGGTGGCAAGTTGACGATTCGGGCTTAAAGCCTGTTGGCCGACCCGATTTGTCCAAACTCGATGCAGTCAGGAATGAAATCGCGGATTTATACATCACGCCGATGATCCGGTTCTACAATGAAGGGAAAGATATACTGATCGGAGAGTCCTATGGGCCACGTATGCTTTCGCGAAAAATCGGAGTACTTTCGATGGTCAACGGGCAAGTCGTTTTGACTGGAATCCGAGTTGTGAAGGCTATATGTTTTGATTCCAAGTAATAGTACCTCAGTTTACGCAGGCTGACGTGGAAGTTTTGAGATCAGTAGACGCATCCGCTTATCTCGACGGGCTTCGCGATGATCGCGAGAGGAGCGCTGTATTGGCGATTCACTTGACTTGGTTGGATCACTGCTCCACATTGGCCACGAATCCGAAGGTGGTTTCAAATACTCCGTTCGATATGTTTCTTCTGTATCGAGCGGCAGCCAACGCCTTTCGTGAGCCGATATCCGGCAGTTCGGTACTTCTCGTGCCGGGTGGAGGGAATGTCGTCAACCGCGATGAGGCGGTACGACGACTGTCTGAAATCGATAACTCGCAGCAAGCTCAGTATGCGAGCCGCTACTTGGGGGAAGTGATCAAACTCTCCGATGAAGCAAGTTGCGAACAAGATCTGCTATTTTTTCTTAATTTGTTCCTGCTGTGCTTCAAACGATTCGCGATTGACAGCATCACCAGTGGTGAAATCAGCAAGGCATCGAGGCAATTGGCCGACCCCGACTTCTGGTAATACTTTGGCCGACGTTGTGATTTTGGATAGAATAAAACGCAATTGGCCAATTCACAATAGTACTTGGCTTCCAGTCAGTTAGGGTATCGATGCTTCAAGAAGGCGATGTTGTTGAAATTCCATTACCTGATGGCCGTGTTGCCATCGGTTGGCTGCTACACGTTTCGCAGAGATTCCAGAATGCGGTTGGCTTTGTCGTTTTTGGCATCAAGGGTCAGCTACGTGACGATGTCCTACTCGACGCACAAACGGGAAATCTGGCTTCAATTGCTGTGTTGGGGCCAATGTATACGCACATGGATGCGATCCAACATTACGGGTGGAAAGCATATGCTCACCAACCGATTACAGAATCGAAACGACTACTAACCAAGCGAAATGTCGGCGGTAATGTATATGTAGCCGATGAGTTTATCGGTCCACTCGATACCGTCAGTAAATCGGGATTGAATCCGATGCTTGCAATGGGCATGCCTGTCATTTACAGTGAGATCGCAAAGGCATTTGGAAAGTGACGTTCAGAAGTAGCCTTACGAATGAAGTTCGAGGTTATCTACTCCGACACCGTTCCTGATGGGTGTAACCGCGTTTCCGGCGTCTGGTTTCTGGCGTTTTGACTTGCTCTTTACGAAAAGACGGCCTCTAAAGCATGCTGTTGGTGCTCGAACCCACT
>JAYWCL010000071.1:0-24966 GCA_043780595.1 Limnoglobus sp. | reverse complement strand
GTGGGTTCGAGCACCAACAGCATGCTTTAGAGGCCGTCTTTTCGTAAAGAGCAAGTCAAAACGCCAGAAACCAGACGCCGGAAACGCGGTTACACCCGTCCGCGCTCGCGGGTCGATCTCCCAGACCAACTGGCAGCCCGATGCGAAATATTCGTGGCGCTTTAAAGCGAACTCGACGGACGTGTTACTCGGACTGACGATCTCGACGCACAGATCGGGGCACCAACCGCCTACTTGCGGGATCGGGTTCGGTACGCGCTCGCGCCGCGTGAACGACACATCGGGCAACCGCAAGTTGCCCTCGACCATGCGAAATTGCGCATCGGCCCCGATCACCGCACCGAGACGCCTCGGGATGACGTGCCCGTTAAGAAAGTACCCGAGCAACATCCCCAGAAAGCCTTCGGGTGCGCTCATCGGTTTCTCCACCAGCGTGCCATCGACGAGTTCGCAGTAACACCGCGATTCGTGTAATTGAATCGCGTCCGCTTCAGTGGCGGTGCCGGGAAATGGATACCAACGCACGCGGTCGGCGGGGATGTCGCCGAGCGTGTGCAGGAAGTCCGCCATCGTTCGGCGGGACTGCGCAACAGGTGCAGACATCGTTTGGCCCCGTAGGTTCATCCCGGCATTCTACTGCGATTTTTGCCGTGGCGACTTCATTGATCGACGAGACGGGATTTACAAGTCGGAAAGCGATGCTGCTTTGAAACATTCGAGGACGGCCAGAGCAACCAGTGCGCGGCGAAGGCACGAACAGCACCGGTTACAGGAGCGGGTTATCGCTCACTGCCCGATGAAATTCCTGGGGCGGCAGGCCCGCACCCCTCAGTATGGACTTGCCGAGATAAACGACCACGGGGTGATCTTGATGACCACGTCCCGTTCGTCCAGCTCTAGTTGCGCCGGGATATCGGCCGCCTCGAAGTACCAGACCGGGCGGCCGAGCGCTGGCCGCGCAGCCCACTCCCCGCAGACCTCGGCCAACACGTCGGCCCGCGACATGCCGACCCGTAGGCGGGGGACCAGCCGCTCGTTGTCCAGTGCCAGCAGAGCACGCTCAACCCACCGCCGATACCATAAGCCGAACGTCAGTCCGGTCGGGTAGAAGTCCTCCTGGCCGTCCCAGAGGGTGCCGTAGGTCGGTCCGTTGACGACGAGATACGAGTAGATCGCGCACCCCTGGTGGCAGAACTCCAACACTCCCGGAAACTCGTCCCGGTCCGGCTCCTCGTCGGTGAGCGTGTCGGTCGCCGCGATGAACGGGAACGGCCGGGACAGGTCGCGGCCGAACGCGCCGAGCGGCTCAAGGCCGTAAAACGGGCCGGCCCCGCCGTTGCCGACCGCAGCCAGGAACCGGCGGTAGTCCTCTGGCAAGAGGACGCCGTTGGCCGACTCGAACGCCACCAACTCGGCTTCAGATAGAGTCGGGCCGAGCCGGTAACGGTGCTGCTCCGAGCCGAACACACGAAATTTGGCGTCCGCCGTCCGTAGTTGTGCGAGCAGGCCACCCAACGCAACGGTGTCGTCGATAGCTGCTCCCCCCGAACACACTTCTGCCGCCGAACAGGTGTTTATCGAATCTCTTCATGGAACGAACGATTTAATCCGAATCCAATGATAAGATAATACCTGCCTTCCGGATGTCGCGTCAAGAATGTTCTTGCGATTACCCTCACCCATGCGATTCCCCAAAGTCAAAAAATCGCAGGCGATCCGACGTAACCCGGAATTCGTGTCGTGCACGGAGTGACGCAAAAGTGTCGCGAAATGACATAGAAATGTCGCATCCGGTCGATTTTGTGTCGATGTTGGTCGATTTTCGGTCGCATTCGGTCGATTTTCGACCAGTCGTTTCGGTTGATGTGGAATCGAGAGCATCGACGTAAACCATCGGAACAGTTCGAGATGCGGCAAACCGATCCGTGGTATGCGATCGGAAAGAGGGCTTTTGGGGCCTCGAAAACCGGAAAAACACCCGAAAAACCGGTTTTGGAACGTCCGCAATTGTGACTTACGTCAATTATGAGCGCGCGATTTCGTCGTGGCGGCGTCGTTGGGGCGTGCCAGCCGCACGATCAGGCGTTCGACTTGTAATCGGGGCGGGAGCGGGCTGCCGCCTTTCAGACCGAGGTTGATTTCGACGAGCATTTCAGACAGTTGCGACAGGCGTTTCATCCCGAGGTGGCGAAGCTGCCGTTCGGTGCTCTGGCGTGCCTGTGGCCATTTCGCGACACCGGCGCTATCCATCGCCGGGCCGAGCGGCAGGCCGTCGCGCGTCAGGCGTGCCACCGAGGCGAGCTTTCGCAACTGGAACGTCAGCGCCCCCATGAGCTTCAGCGGTTCCTCGCCGCTATCGAGCAATTCCACCAGAATACCGAGCGCAACGGCCGGGCGACCTTCCCCGACGGCGTCCATGATGCCGAACACGTTCGCGGTCCGGTTCCGCGCCACGAACGAATCGACATCGTTCGCGTTGATCTCGGTTCGCACCCCGACGGCCACTGCGAGTTTGGCTAATTCCTGTGCTATTAGCCCCATTTGCGGGCCGATCAGGCCGATGAGCATCCCCACAGCATCGGAGGTAATCGTCTTCGCGTGTGCGGATTCCGTCCAGGTTGCGCACCACTGGGTGAGCTTGTTTTCCGTCGGCGATTTGCAAACGATCTTCGCGCCTTCGGGCAACGCTTTTGCGAGCTTCGTCGTTTCGGGGAACGTCTTCACATCGAGAATCAGCACGCCGATCTTGCTCGGGTTCGCGATGTATTTCTCCAACGATTCGCGGTGTGCCGATACGAACGAATCGGCCTGATCGACTACGAGTACGCGCATCGGGCACAGGAACGGCATCGTGCTAAGTTCGTTCCGCACTGTCGTGTAATCGAGTTTGTCGCCGGGGAAGTTGGTGACGGCGAACTCGGGGTCCGAATCGCCGACGGCCCGTGCGATAATCGCATCGCGGCACATCCGCTTCAGAAAATCCTCTTCGCCGACCAAGGCGTACATCGGCAACAGCTTCGCCTTCGCCGCTTTCTCTAGAAACGCGAGTGCATCCACGCATCACCTCCGAATTCGCAAACCTTGACCGCGAAGTAGCTCGTTCACTTCATCGCGGGTGATCCACGGCAAATCGCCAGGGATGCTGTGTTTGATCGCTCCCATCGCTGCGCCGATGTCCAAACCGAGTGCGAAGTCGCCGGCGAGAATGCCATCGATCAGCCCGCTGGCCAGCGCATCGCCCGCACCGAGGCGGTCGACGATTTCGACTTCGTAACTCTTCGTGGTATGGAATTTGCCTTCGGTGTAGCCGACTGCGGAGAAGGTGTTTCGCCAGACTAACGGCGTTTCCCGACGGACTCCGGCGACCATCTTGATGCCGAAACGATCGATCAGTTTCGCGGCTACTTCGGAGAAATTTGCACCGGTAATCCCGAACAGATTCTCCGCGTCCGGCTCGCTGGCGATCAGTAAATCGCAATGTGCCAGCAGTTTGCTCATGGTGCGGCCCGCCTCGGTGGTCGTCCACAATTTCGACCGATAGTTGAGGTCGATACTCGTACCCAGCCCCGCCGCTTTCGCCGCTTTCAAAGCCTCTGCCGTCACATTCGCGGCACTTTCGCTTAATGCGGGTGTGATGCCCGTGACGTGGAACCACTTCGCCCCGCGAACGATACTCGGCCAATCGAACATCCCCGTTTGCACGCGGGCGATGCTGGAATCCTTGCGGTCGTACAAGATGCTACTGGCACGCGGGGCCGCGCCGAATTCGAGGAAGTACAGCCCGCATCGCCCGTCGTCGGTGTACTGCACGTGTTCATCCGACACACCCGCTTCGCGCACGCGATTGGCGATGAGTTTGCCGAGCGGGTTATCGGGCAGCCGCGAAACCCAGGTGGCAGTGCGACCGAGCCGCGCGAGTCCGACGGCGGTGTTGAGTTCCGCGCCGCCGATTTCGACGTTCAAGCTGCGCGCTTGTTCGAGCCGTTGAAAATCTGGCGGAGCGAGGCGTACCATCGCCTCGCCGAATGTGATGACATCGTATGGCATACGGTGCAAGATGCCGGAGAATGACCATTGCGACAAGAGGAATTCTCCCGTCCATGCGCTTCGCTTCGCAAAGCCTACGCGGCGCGGCGAATTCCGGAATGGTTTCCCACTGGTAGAATTTTCGCGTTCGTGATAACACTCCTCCACTCGAAATCGGGTACGGAGGAGTGAACGTGAATACGATTGCGACCATCGGCGAAATGTGGGGCTACTCGCTGGCGTGGCTGGCTGGGTATGCAGTACTGTTTCTGGTGCTGACGCGGTTTAGCCCGTGTAATCCGGGGCGAAACTGGTGGATGGATCGACGCGCGGCTGTCACCGATGTCTTTTACTGGCTGTTGCTGCCGCTGCTCACGCAGTTCGGCCGCGTGGGGCTACTCGTTCTCGGCGTGTTGCTGTTATACCGGAACGATCCGCCCGTGGAATTCGTTGCGAGGGAGTTGCCGCTGTGGGTGCAGTGTCTCGCGATTCTATTCGTGCAAGATGTGCTGATGTACTGGATTCACAGGGTGTTTCACACGCGGTTCGGATGGCGATTCCACGCGATTCACCATTCGCCCGAAGTCCTCGACTGGACTTCGACGCAGCGATTCCACCCGGTGAACGCGATCCTCGAATTCGCACTCGCCGATGCCGTCGTCTTGTTGATGGGCTTCTCGCCACTGGCGCTCGCGATCCTCGGGCCGATCAATCTCGCGTACTCGGTGATGGTTCACGCGAACCTGAACTGGACGTTCGGCCCGTTCCGATACCTACTCGCCAGCCCCGTGTTCCATCGTTGGCACCACACCTCCGCCGACGAAGGTATGGACCGAAACTTTGCGCCGACCTTCCCGTTCCTCGATTTGTTGTGGGGCACGTTTTACATGCCCGCCCACGTACGACCGGAAATCTACGGCGTGGCGCGCAGCGATGTCCCGACGGGGTTCTTCGCGCAGATGGCCTACCCGTTCCGTGGCCTCGGCAGTTGGGCATTGCGTCGCCCCGTTACGGTTTCCGCATGTGTGGCAACGCTCGTTGCCATCACTTGGCTCGGCTTCGCGAAACTCGAAACTCTTGATGTGCCTCACGCAACGGCGGAGGTGGCCGAACCGCTGCCCGCGTTGCCAGCAATCCCACGATCGAACGCGACGGCGATGGCCGTTAGCGCGCATGGGCCGCGCATGATTCTCGGCTCCGGCGATGGCACCGCCATTCTTCGCGATGCGAACAGCGGCAACGAAATTTCGTGCGAAGGACACTCGCGCCGAATCAACGCGGTCGGCTTCAGCCCCGATGGAAAATGGGCCGCCACTGCCAGTGGCGACGGTACCGCCCGCGTCTGGGATGCGCTCACTGGCAAGGCGTTACGCACTTTAGACGATCGCGCCGGAAACGTGATGAGCGTGGCCATCAGTACGGACGGCTGGGTGTCTGCGGGTAGCGTCGATGGCAGTGTGCGCATCTGGGGGCCGGGTGGGTCGCTCGCATATAAGAAGGCATTCGGTGCGGGTTCGATCCATGCCGTAGCGATTTGCGAAAGCGGTCGAAAGGTCGCGGTTGCTCGCTTCCACGAAGCGATCGTTTGGGAACCCGCCGCCAACCGTACGGTGGCCTGCGCGGGCTTGAAGAACCTCGCATATTGCCTCGCGATTTCGGCGAATGGCAGCCGTGCCATCGCGGGAGATTACGACGGTCAGTTGCTCGTTTGGGACGAAGGTAGCGAACGGCCGACATTCGCGAAGTCCGCACACGTGGGGCCGGTGTATGCCGTGGCACTGAGTGCGGATAACGCGAGCATCGTTACCGGCGGGTCCGACGCGATCGTGCAAAAATGGAATGCGGCGACCGGCGAAAACCTCGGTCGCATCGGCACGCACACCGACGCGATCTTCGCGATCGCGCAAGATGCCACAACCGGACGCACCATCGCTGCCAGCAAAGATGGCAAAACGAGTATTTGGAACAATCCGATGGAGTATCGCGAACGAAAGATCCAAACGACGGGATACACTGAACGTACTCCATTCGATTTGAAATAGATTGTCGAGGATCGATCAACGAGTGATGCCCGAATCGCGTTATGCCGATACCGACGAATGGAAGTGGCAGAGGGACAAACGATGCGTATGAATGGCCTGCTCGCGATTTTCGCCTTTGCCACTTGCCTCGCCGCGAGTGCGGAGGAACCGACCGATGGCAAGATCGTCATTCGACCCAAGAATGGCAGCACACCGAGCATCAAATCCGCCCCAGAAGTGATCCCCGACAAAGACGGCTTCCTCGTCATTCGCCCCCTCCGCTACGGATCGCCCGCAGCAACGATGCCAACGCCCCGCCAACTCGATTCGGATAACGGTAAAGGTTCCAAACCGATCAAGCCCGCCATCGGTTCGAGCCTCGACCCCGTACCCGTGTCGGACCCGAAACCGGTGACGGACGGCACCGCACCGAAGCCCGCTGCGAACGCCAAAGGCGATGCGGAAAAGGGCAAAATCGTCCTCGAAACGTGGGATGTGGCGTACCTGAAAGGCCAGAAGATTGGCTACTTTCACGTGATCGTTCGCGAACACGAACACGATGGCAAGAAGTACGTGTATGCCACGAAGATGTTCCGCATGAACGTGTCACGGTTCGGGCAACCGGTCGAACAATGGACCGAAGACGCCACGATGGAGACTATGGAAGGAACCGTACTGACGGTGCGAATGCGCTACGAAGTCGGCAAGAATCAAACGCTATCCATCACGGGGAAAGTCGATGGCCGGACGCTCATCGTCAAGGGCGAAGGCGCGGCGGCGGCCGCCGAAAGCGTGCCGTGGCCCGAAGGCGTTCTCGGCGTCGCCAAGGAAGCCACGCTGTTCGCGGATCGCAAGCCGAAGCCCGGCGAGTCGTTCGAATATTCGGTCTACGAAGGACGATTGAACCAGGCGATCAAAACCACGGTGACTGCGAAAGCGATCGAGACAGTGGCGCTGATTCAAGGCGAGAAACCGCGTAAACTCCTCCGCCTCGAAGCGGTTATGCAAGAGCTAAAAGACAAGCAGGGCCGCGTCGTGTTCAAGATGCCGCCCGGTACGATCTGGTGCGATCCGGACACGTTCGAGATGGTCCGCATGGATCAGGATATGGCCGCACTCGGCGGGCGCATCACGTACATGCGAACGACGAAAGACGTCGCGCTGCGGCCCGCCACGAAGCTCGTCGAAATCTTCGATGCGCAGTCGATCGTACTCGCTCGCCCGGTGCCGAATTTGCACGAAGCCGCGTCGGCGGTTTACCGCATCACGATGGAATCCGAAGCCGAACCCGAGTCGGCGATCCCGCAAGATGGCCGGCAGATTATCCAGAACATCGACAAGGCGAAGAAGACTTTCGACCTGCAAGTGAGTGCGATTCGCGGCATTCAGAAACTCGCGGTGGCGGAGAAAGTTCCCGGCCCGGAATATCTCTCGCACAGCTTCTTCATCGACTGGCAAGACGACCGCGTGAAGGCCCACGCCAAAGCGGCGGTGGCGGGACTGCCAGCAGGGGCAACGCCGTGGCAGCAAGCGAAAGCCGTGGAAACGTGGGTGTTCAAAAACATGCGTGGCGTCGAGTTTTCGCAAGCCCAAGCCAGCGCGAGCGAAGTGGCAAAGACGCTCAACGGCGATTGCACCGAGTTCGGTGTGTTGGCGGCGGGCATGTGCCGGGCGCTCGGCATCTCCAGCCGCACGGTGTACGGGCTGGTGTACGCCACGGACCGCAGCGGCAAGGCATTCCTGGCGTATCACATGTGGTACGAAGTCTACGCCGAGGGCCAGTGGCTCGCGCTCGATGGCACCCGAGGCCAAGGCTCCATCGGGCCGGGGCACATCAAGATCACCGACACATCGTGGGACAACGAAAAATCGCTCGCGCCGGTGTTGCCGCTCATCCGCGTACTGATGGCCAAACCAGCCGTCGAGATCGTGAAAGTGAACGAACGGTAGCCGTTGCCCGCAGTCTCGCGATTCGGTTCCTATTCTAATGAATAGAATCGTAACCGAAGGGCCTCTCCCATGCCAACTGATACGCGAATCGCGGCCATTGCCGACAAAGTTCACAATCGCGAACGGCTCACGTTCGAAGACGGCATGTACCTCGACCAACATGCCGACCTGTTCACGCTCGGCGAACTCGCAAACGGCGTTCGCGAACGGTTGAACGGCAACGTAACGTATTACAACGTCAATCAGCACCTCAACCCGACGAACGTCTGCGTCTATCGCTGCCAATTCTGCTCGTTCCGTGCCGATTTGAAGTCGGAACGCGCGTTCGTGATGACCGATGCGCAGATTCTGCAACGTGCCCGCGATGCCCACGAGCAAGGGGCCACGGAGATGCACATCGTGGGCGGGCTGCACCACCAGTTGCCTTACGAATGGTATCGCAACATCATCAAAACCATCCACGACACGTACCCGGAATTGCACCTGAAAGCGTGGACGGCGGTCGAATGGGACTGGTTCGAGCGACTGACGAAACGCCCCACGAAGGAACTGCTCGCCGACATGAAATCGGTCGGCCTCGGCTCGCTGCCCGGCGGGGGTGCGGAGATTTTCCACCCCGAGATTCGCTCGATCTTGTGCGATTACAAAGCCGATGGCGAACAGTGGTTGCGCGTCCACCGCGAATGGCACGAACTCGGCGGCAAGTCGAACGCGACGATGCTGTACGGCCACATCGAGAAGCCCGAACACCGCATGGACCACATGCTGAAGTTGCGCGACTTGCAAGACATCACCGGTGGCTTCCAGACGTTCATCCCGCTCGCGTTTCACCCGGAAAACAACACGCTCGGGCAGAACCTGCCGAAGCCATCGGGCACGATGGACTTGCGCATGATCGCGCTCGGCCGACTGATGCTCGATAACTTTCAACACATTAAAGCCTACTGGCAGATGCTGACGATCCCGATCGCGCAGACCGCACAAAGCTTCGGTGCCGACGACATCGATGGCACCGTCGTTCACGAAACGATTTACCACGCCGCCGGGAGTGAATCGCCGCAAGAACTGACGGTGCCCCAACTGCGTCGGTTAATCGAAGAAGCGGGCCGCACGCCCGTCGAGCGCGACACGCTTTACAACGAAGTGATGCGCGATCGCCCCATCGAACGCGACTGGAAAGTCGGCCAGAAACTTTCACTGATTTAATTCCTCTCGCAATTTTCGTTCGCTTCACTTCTCGCCTTGGGTACAATCGCGACCGGTAGCCCTCGTGCGTCTGTTCCTCGCCATTATTCTTACTTTCCTGGGAACCGCCCGAGTCGCGGCGTCGGCTGCCACAGAGGATTGATGTCATGAGTATCCCGTGCCCGAAGTGCCGGAGTCCTTTGAACCCGAAAGGTTTGAAGCCGGGACAGTTCAAGCCGAAGTGCCCGAAGTGCGGAACGGTCTTTCTGATGGTCGTGCCCGAAGATCCCGACGGCACGATCCTCGCAAAACTGATACCCGAACCCGCGAAAGTGCTGGCCACCGCCGACCCGAACGCGACCGGCGCATTCACCGAAGTCGAACGCCATCCGGATGCCACGGGCGTGTTTTCGGAATCGCACCCGAACACCTCCGGTGGCGACCCAAACGTGACCGGTGCGTTTACCGAAGTCGAAAAGAACGTCGAACGGACGAATGAATTCGCGCCGTCAATCGCGCACGATCCGAACGCAACCGATGTCTTTCAGGAGAGCGCCGAACCGGCCCGTACTCCGAAGAAGGCAGGGAAGGTAGAAAAAGCGGACGAGATCCCCGAAACGCTCGGCGGTTACGAAGTCATCAAGGTGCTCGGCAAGGGCGGGATGGGTGCGGTGTTACTCGGGCGGCAAGTCTCGCTCGATCGCAAAGTCGCACTGAAAATCATGCACGCGCGGCTGGCGAAAGATCCCGGTTTCGTCGCACGGTTCACCCGCGAAGCGTACGCGGCGGCGCAACTCGTCCACCACAACGTGATCCAGATTTACGACATCGGCGAAGACCGTGGCACGCACTTTTTCAGCATGGAATTCGTGCCGGGGCAGTCGTTGATGGAGTTGGTGAAGGAACAGGGGAAGCTCGATGCGGAAGTCGCCGTCGGCTACGTGCTGCAAGCGGCGCGCGGGTTGCGTTACGGGCACCTTCAGGGGATGGTTCACCGCGACATCAAGCCCGACAACCTGATGCTGAACACCGAAGGCATCGTCAAAGTGGCCGACCTCGGCCTCGTGAAATTGCCGACACCCGACGTGCCCGTTTCCGCATCGGCGAAGTCCGCAGATGACGATTCCGATTTGAACGACGACGACGAAGACGGCCAGACGCAACGCCTGACGCGGGCGGGTGCGGTGATGGGCACGCCGTCGTATATGGCCCCCGAACAGGCGGTCGACTCCGCGAGTGTCGATCAGCGTGCGGATATTTATTCGCTCGGCTGCACGCTCTACGTGATGGTCACCGGCAAGACGC
This sequence comes from Limnoglobus sp., assembly GCA_043780595.1. Classification (GTDB taxonomy): domain Bacteria; phylum Planctomycetota; class Planctomycetia; order Gemmatales; family Gemmataceae; genus Limnoglobus. Next base: position 14,479 of record JAYWCL010000071.1, on the reverse strand, counting down.
CGTTCCAGGGAAAGACGGCACTCGAAGTCATTTCCAAGCACCAAACCGAGGCATTAATCCCGCCCGAAGCGATTGTGAAACGGGTGCCGAAGGCGCTATCGGGCATCTTGCAGAAGATGCTCGCGAAGAAGCCGGAGCATCGCTATCAATCGATGGACGAAGTGATTTCTGCGTTCGAGGGCTTCCTCGGCGTCAGCAACAGCGGGCCGTTCACCCCGAAAGACGAACACGCAACGATCCTCGAATCGGCGATCGGCAAGTTCAACGCCACATCGAAGAGTAGCCTCAAAACGATCGCGGGCCTCGGCTTCTTCGCCGCCTGCATACTCGGCATCATCGGTTGCGGCCTCGCCGGGAAGTACCTCATCGCAGGTGGGTTGCTCGGCCTCGCGATTATGACACCACTCGCGTATTTCATCGTCAGCGGGCTAATGTCCAAATCGTATCTCTTCGGGAAAGTCCGCCAGTTCGTGCTGGGGTTGCGCATCGCCGATTGGCTAATGTGGGGCGGCGGCGCGATCCTGTTCCTGCTGACGCTGTACATCTTCGGCCTGCTCTGGTACTGGCTCGGCTTCTGCGTGCTCGCGATCGGCCTCGCGTTCGTCCTCTGGTTCCTCACGGATCGCACCGAGGGCGCTGCCCAACTCGCATCGACCGACAACGCGAAGCAACTCTTCAAAGTCATGCGGCTACAGGGACTCGATGAAGAATCGTTGCGGCAGTTCGTGTGCAAGTACGGCGGCGAAAACTGGGAGCCATTCTACGAGGCGATGTTCGGCTACGATGCCAAGATCGCGGCACGCTCGTACCGCAAAGGCGCGATCACCGAAGAAGCCAAAAAACACGCCACGTGGCGGGAACCGATCCTCGATTGGATCGACGCCAAGATGCGATCGCGGCAAGAAGCGAAGGAGCGCACGCACCTGGAGAAGGTGCAGGTAAAAGCCCTCGAAGCGAAGGGCATCAGCGCGAAAGACGCACAGGAACAGGCCGCCGAAATGGCCGATGTCATGGTCGCGCAGGCGAACGAGGCCAAGGCCGCCGAGAAGGCGGGGAAGAAGCCCGATCTGCGCGCGATGTTAAAAGTAGCGAAGGCCGCGAAACGGCCGCGCGAAGGCTACAACATCGCGGGTATCAAACGCCGTAGCGGCTTCGTGAAAGACCTGCTCAACGACTGGCTCGGGCGACGCCTGCGCATCCTCGTCGGGGCCGCCGTGTTCGCGCTCGGCCTGCTCTGGTTAAACCAAAATAAAGACAACCTGAAAGCCTCACTTTCCGGCGTCGATGCCGCCGTCAGTAATCTCGCACAAGGCGAACTGAAAGCCGCCGGCGAAGCGACGACCGCACCAAAAGTGATGCGGCCACTCGAACTGAAACTGATGCCGGAAAGTATCGCGAAATCGGTGAGCCACTTCGGCACGCCGGTCTCCGGCTTCCTGCTGATCCTCGCAGGCATCGCGTATTACGGCTGGCGACCGAGCCTGATCGCAATCCCCGGTTGCCTCATCGGCGTCTTCGGCCCCTCGCTCGGCATCCCCGACATCGGCCCACTCTCCGCCTGGATGACGAGTACCGCCATCGCCGCCGTGCTCATCCTCGTCGTCTCACGCTTCCTGCGAAGCTGACAAGGGATTTTCATGCCAGCCCGCAGCGCCAGCAAGGGGAACCCGCGAGAATCTCAATGCCGTCACTCGAACGTGGAAAACGCACACCTTACGGCTGGCACGATAACATACTTTCATCGCTAATGATCGTTACCGTTCTGCAAATGCGTCCCGAGTAAAAAGTCATGGCAAGATCGTATCTCGTTCCCGGTTGGAATTGGTTCATACAGGATCAGCGATTGTTCTTCGGCATGCAAGAAGTCCGAAGTGCGGACGTGTCGACCTTTCAGCCACTGAATGAATGGTGGGGCAAAGATGCGAAAAGGGGTTATTGTGCGGGTTCCGTGATGAGTGTTGCAGATGTAAAGACGTTTGGTGTCTTGAACTCCCTTTATGCCAAAGACTCGCGCAACGCCTACACGATCAAGGGGCCAATTATTGGGGCCGACGTTTCCACGTTTGCGACCGAAGGCCCAACGGAACACGCTTTCAACGCAACGAATGGATACGCAAAGGACGTTCGATTCGTTTACCACACGATTGTCGGCGGCAAAGCCTGCGTAATCAAAGGGGCCGATGCGGCGAGTTTTTCATCGCGCGGTAACGGTTATGGGGCCGATGATTCGCATGTCTATTTTGAACGGAAAAAGGTTCCAGGAGCAGATCCAGCCAAATGGAGACACATTCGAGGCCCCCACAGCCATTCCGAAACGAATGCCTACATCCTCGGGCAGCGAATTCGCGGAGCGAATGGCAACTGTCTGGAATCGCTACCGTTTCTTAGGAGCCAAGGTTATTGGTCCCGAGACGACAAGGGCTATTACCTCTGGGACAAACTCAGCGACCCCGAACCGTATTGGAAAGAATTTCGCGAGTGCTACATTTTTCGAGGCCAAGTGTCGAAGGTTTCGCTGAGGTGGAATACTACGGAATCGCTCGATCCCATGCGTGCAGACTCGTGGGCGATCGCCGATCATGGCTGGTTTTTTGTGGATTGCAAGGAATGGATTCAGAAGCCGGACCTGGACGTCGTCGAAACCCCGCAAATCGGCGTGCCATTCCGGTTCGGAGAGGGACTTTATCTGAAATTGCTGGCTCAACGCACATGGATGGACGAAGATCGAATCTGGATTTTCAAGCCCGATCAAGACAGTCAGCGGGTCGAAAAGCGAATCGTGCTATTCAACGCTCCACGCTGGTGGGAGTATTCGTCGCTCGATCAGCTCGATAGCATCCAGAAAACAATTGCAGCGGCGGGGGCATGAACAGGTATCTCGCCCCGAACATTGTTGACATCGAATTTCGCGAAAATGTACGATTACAACTGTGAATCGACAATACAATGCTGGCCGCGGAGGAAGACCGACGTGAGACTGGCCGTATCTCCGGAAATGTCGGTGTGGCTGGCTGAGCGCATCGTCGCATTTTCCGCTGAGTCCCCTCCGCAACTCCGCTGGCTTGCGGAGTCCGCAGCCAGCGCGGGTGCCCTGCCGATGTATCAAGAGTGGTTCGAGACGATCGGCCTATGCCCGGATGGGGAGGTGGTGAGTTGGTCCACCGAAGGCGATTACTCCGGCACCAAGCCAGTCGAGGATCGCTACGTCTGGCTGACCTCTTTGGTGGATGCAGCCAAGCGGTATCCGGAGTTGCGGTCGCTGCTGCCTGAGCGGCCGCCTGACGCACGGGATTGCCAGCATCTGGCTCACCCGCTGTTCGCCGAGGGCAAAGTGTTCTGCCCGGAATGTTGTGCGCTCGGCTGGGTTGAGGCTTAAGACGCCGACCCATACGATTTAGCAGACGGCGGGGTATGATTCGTTTCTTGTGACGATAGCTCACCGCTGATGAGCTTTATCATTCGACCAAGTGATTGCACTGAGGGGGGCACGCACTTCAGATCGGGTATAACCGTGGGGCATCAACGGCTGGTGTCGTGTCGGCTGGAGGAATCTTTGGTCGGCTGATCCGCTTCGAGGCGTGTTCGATGCCGCGAATGGGGTCGAAGCGACGTCCCGTAGGCGAAGTCGTGAGTTCGATCGATGCCATGCGTCAGAAGTCTCACAAATGGGCATAGTTCAAATCCAAGTTGCAGTTTTTCCAAAAAAAGTCCGCCGAAAAGTGGTTCTGGCGTGAATGCAATCGGTCGAGATTCGACGTAAGTCGTTGGTGGGTTAGGGTGGTTCCGAAATTCGGGAGTGAGTTCGCGGATGGGTGGGTGGAAAGTGCCGGAACCACTTTATGCTACCCAAAATCGCCACGATTGGAACCATGCCGGAAAATTAACTGTTCGGCAGCGGAGGTGAGGTATGGGGATGTCGCCGGACGGGTTTCTGAGGCGGATCGGATCTGGCAAAGTGGTGAGCTGCATCTACCGGACTGGCGAGTTGGCAGGGCTGATCTCGGCATGGCCGCACGATGGCGGGTTCGTCCTCACTTGGGAGGAATGTAAGGACGGAGACCAGTACAACGAACACGCCTACGCTCGTGACGAGCGTCACCAGTTCGAGACCGTCGAACAAGTGCTGGCGTTCGTGTCGCAGGCAGGGTATCCCGCATCGCTGTTCAGCCCGTAAAGTCACTCCGATCGGGCGATGCAGTTACGCCTCGGTGGCGGTCGGCCCATATGCGACGACCGTGGTATCGGTGAGCGGAAATCGTTCGAGTACTTTGCGAATATCCTCGAGCGATACCGACTCGAAGCGGTTCAGTTCCACGTCGATGTCGTGATACTCGCCGTTGTAAATCCACGCGGAAGCGATCGAACGCATGCGGCCCATCGGTCGCTCGGAATGACGCACGATTCGCGACGAGATTTTGCTCTTCGCTTGGTCGAGTTCATCGGCGGTGATGCTGTTTTTTTGCACTTCGGCGAGCACGCGCAACATGATCTCGAGGTTCTCGGCCGCCGCAGTCGGCTCGCAACTGAACGAGCTACCCGTGGTGCCACTTTGCTGGCTTTGATCGATGCTGCAACCGGCGGACTCCGCGTGACCGGGGTGGATGAGTTCCCAATAAAAGCGGCTACCTGTGTCGTCGCCGATGGCGAGTGCGAGTGTGGCGGCGGCGTAGCGGAGGGAATCTTCGGCGGCGGGGCCTGGCGAGAACACCATCACGTGTTCCTGGGCCACGCCTTCCTTGGCCATCCGGTGGTTGCCGCCCGCACCAGGTACGGCCCGCAGGTTCTCGCGCACGGCGGTGTCGCTCGGCCAATGGCCGCACTGCGCTTCGATCATCGCGATGAATTCGGGCCAATCGAACTGCCCCGCCACCGCAACGAGGATGTTCGGTGCCGTGTAGCGCGAATCGAAGTAGCCGAGCATTTGATCGCGGGTGAGGTCCACGATACTCTGCGACGAACCGAGGATCGTGTTACCAAGTGGGTGGTCGGCGTAATAGATCTTCTTCGCGTACTCCCCCGCCGCGAACGATGGCATGTCTTCGTACATGCCGATCTCTTCGAGGATGACTTTCTTCTCCGTCTCGAAGTCCTCTTCGCGCAGGCTCGGCCGCAAAATATCCGCGAGAATATCGACCGCCGTCGGCAGATACTCCGGCAACACCGCTGCGTAAAACACCGTCGCTTCTTCGCTGGTGTAGGCGTTGTAGCTCGCGCCGATGCGGTCGAAGTGCAAGTTCACATCGAGCGCCGTGCGGCGTGGCGTGCCCTTGAACAGCATATGTTCGAGGAAGTGCGACACGCCGGAAACGGGCGTCGTTTCGTCGCGGGAACCGGTGTTCACGAAGAATCCGACGCCCACCGAACGGGCCGTCGGAATCGTCTCGCCGATGATCTGCAAACCGTTCGCCAGGCGATGCGTGTGGAATGGCATTGTCGATCCCGTGTGTGGTGAAAGTTACGCGGGCAGCACGAGTGGTGCCGGGCCGAGCGTGACGAGTGTCGGTGTCTCGAACGGGAACGCGCTGGCGTAATCGAGCACGGCACTCACATTGAGGCCGTCAATTTCGCGTTGCGTTTCGTCGAAGGATCGCACCCGGCCGAGGTGGTACCAATCGCGAGCGATGGCCCCGGCCCTTGCGGATGTCGATTCTTGTTGCATGATGAGCGATGTTTTCAAACTCGCCCGCATCCGGTCGATCTCGTCGATCTCGATGCCGTCTTTTAACCGTCGCAGTTCGGCGAGCATCACGTCCAGCGTTTCCTGTGCCCGTTCGGCACGCGAACCGGCACAGGCGTAGATCGTGCCGCGGTCTTTCAGCGTTTCGTGGCTCGCGTACACCGAATAACAGAGGCCGCGTTTCTCGCGCACTTCGGTGAACAACCGCGAACTCATGCCGGACGACGATAACACGCCGACCGCACCGCGTGCGGCGAAGTACGCTGGGTGCGACATCGGCACGCTCGGGAATGCAATCGCGATCTGCGTCTGCTGCGTCTCTTTGTGCAAATGCTCGGAAGCCGACACGCCATCGGTCGGGGTGTTCCGCGTGACTTCCGCCATCGGCCAATTACCGAACAGCTCTTCGGTCTTGTCGCGGATCAGCGACCAATCGATGTTCCCCGCCACCGAGAGAATCGTCCCGTTCGGCCGCAGCTGCTTGCGATGGTGATTGCGAAGCGACGCGATCGTCACGGCCTCGATGCCGTCCTCCGAACCGCAACGGTCGCGGTTTAGCGGCGACGGATAATAGCGTTTTCGTAGCTCGATCATCACCTTGTCTTGCGGCGAATCTTCGAGGCCTTGCAGGTCTTGAATGAGCAACGATTGGACAGACTCCAACTCCTCTTCGGGGAGCGTCGGTCGCAAGACCATGTCGGCAAAGAGTTCGAGCGCGAATGGCACGTTGCGTGCGAGTGTGCCACCGAATAGGCCCATGTTGAGCAGGCCGACGGTTTCGCCGTGATCGACGCCGAGCCGGTCGAATGCGAGCGACAATTGCTCCGCATCGCGTTCACCGGCCCCGCGCGAAAGCATCTCGGCGAGGATCGCGCCCATACCGAGTTGGTCGGGCGGATCGTAGGAACAGCCGCCGGGTATGAGGAACGAAACGGTCGCCGAGCGGACGTGATCCATGCGTTCGGCAAGGATCGTCAAACCGTTCGGTAAAGTGAAGTGATTCACGTCTTGTTTCACGGGTTCGACCGCCTTCTTTCGCGGGGTTCGGTGACGGCGGGAAATGCGCCGCCAACAACCCGTTCGCGTTTTGCCTTGATAGCAACCGTTCGGTATATGGTTTTCTCGATAGTAAACCCGAGTTTTAAGTAGAGTCGTATCGCGGCGACATTCCCCGCCGTCACGTCGAGTTGCCCCGTTTTCGCGCCCGCCGCGTGCAAGCCGTGGAGTGCCTTCACGATCAGCGCGATTCCGAAACCGGATCGACGATGGCCGGGAACGATCCCGACATTCTGAATCAAGCCGATGCCATCGTCTTCGACGACACCCTGCACGGTGCCGACGTATTCGCCATCGACTGCGAGCAACCAAGTGGCACCCGCACAAAAGCCATCCGTATCGCAGATTGATCGCATGAGCATCTGGCAACCCGTACGATTCGCGAGGTTCGGGTAAACGAGCGCATCCGGTTCGTAAACGAACGATTGATACATCGTCGCCGCATGTTGATCGACCCACGATTCGTGCCAAGGTACCCAACGACAACGCTTTGGCAACGCCGCAACCGCCACCGAGATCGGCAACGCGCACAACATACGGTATCGCTTAAATATCCGAGCCATCGACGAACCTCATCGGAGTGCGAACAGTCATTATCGTATAAATAGAGACGATTGTTGTCTCGAGACTTTGGCACAATTGGAAAAATGCTCAGGTTGCGATCCAAGAAATGTGTAAACTAAAACGACGACAGTTGGGAGTGTTTGCACGGCTGGCGCTGGCCCAGGTCTTCAAAACCTGTGGGGGGTGTGAACAACGCTCCCAGTGGGTTCGATTCCCATACACTCCCGTGTACAATCGTTCACTATTTCAGCAGGTTGTCGCTGCGTTTCGCATAATGTCGCACTACCGCTTGAAAACATGGGATTCAGTTTCTCACGCTGCGATTCCGTGCTCATCTCCGCTGGAACCTGCTGCGCCGCTTTTTGCGCGATTTCGGCATTCAGTGCGCCGCTTTTTGCGCCGCTTTTCGCAGGCTTCCAATCTTGCGCCGTCTCGAATGCTATCTCAGTCGGATCGACGTAGTGGCGAAGTGCCACTGAGGGAGTATTGCCCAGCCACTTCGTAACCGTCGCCAATGGGAAACTCTGTGCCAAGTCCGATTCGCAGGATGCCCGCAATGAATGCCACACCCGCGGCCATGGTTCTAGAGCCGCTCGGATGATGATCTTGGTGAACGTCGTCCGCACGTTCGCTCCACCCCAGCCATCGGCCCCCTGAGAGCATTTCCGCATATCGTCAGGGAAAATATGCAACGATCCTTCCGCAGCATTTTTGAACGCAGCTTCGAGATGGGGCCGCAACAGAGGGAACAATGGAATCACGCGAAGAGACTTGCCGCTGTTCTCGGTCTTCGGGCTGGGAACACTCAACCGGCCACGCTCCCAATCGACATGGCCCCAGGTGAGAGAGAATGCCTCTGAAGGAATCCGCAGGCCACCGAAACGGGCAAGGGCCACAAGCAACTTCCACCAGACATTCGGGCAATGGTCGATAACCCGCTCCACGTCAGCGACGGGAACATATGCCCGCCGCTCTGACGGATCGCCAGCACGCTGTTTAACGTGCTTCCACGGGTTCGAGGGAATATGCCCCAGCCGCACGGCATCTTCCAGCATCTGCCGAGCGTGACCGATCCGCTTGTGAATTGTGGTGGGGCGTAGTCCACGGGTTCGCATCTCAGCCCGGAAGGCTTCACCGTCGGCGTGGTCGATGCCCAACAATGCCTTCGTACCGAACATTGTTTTCAGGTTCTTCGCAGTCTGCCCCCATGCCCGCAGGGATGTCGGCTTGAATCCCGATTCCGTTTTATCGGTGATCCACTTCGATAAGAACTCTCCGAAGCTCAGTCGCACAACATGGTCGATCAACCCCACGGCCGCCAGCTTGGCTTTCAGCTTGTCGCCGATCTCGCTAAGCCACGTCGCAGTAGTGCGCGGAATACCATCGCAGTTGATCTTCGCGGAGAGCAACGCTTCAACGTGTCGGCAGTTGTTTTCCGCACTCTTGCGGTCGATTTTGCCCAGGCGAATCGTCTTTCGGCTTCCGTCGGGAGCCACGAATAAGATTCGTCGCCGCCCGTTCGGGTCGTCGCTGATCGATGCCATGATGTTGGGTTCCTGTGTGTAGCGGATTCAGTCGGGTAAACGGGGCAGTTCGGGGAACAATCGGCCATCGTGCGGGCCGCGATGTTCGGGTTGCGTTTCAGACTCGTCTACGCTGTCTACGTCTACAGTATTCCCAATTTCGCTTGGAATTGCGATTACCGTAGACAGAGATAACGCGAATCGTCGAGTCGGGTGGCCGCGTTGACCTTCTGGCGACAAGTTCCAGACGCCCCGGTTTTCTTTGAACAGCACGTCCAAGGCGGCTTCGGCTAAACCCGGAGCTTTTAGCCATCGACAACCCTGCTGGACTTCTCGGGCAGTGACCGAACCGCCTCGGTTGTCGATCCATTCGACTAGCCGTCGTTGATCGCGGTCCGCTTCCGATTCGTCCAGGATGGCGTAAACGCGGCGCGTTTCCCGTTTGAACGAGGTTGCGAAGCGGATACCTGCCGACATACTTTCCACGTCCACGATGTTGACATCTGCCAACGTCGGATCGTTGGCGGCCCAACGGGTGAAATGGATCACCAACGCCAACCGCGCCGCATACTCTTCCAGCTTCGACCATGCGGCGGACAGGTCGCCACTCAAATCGGCTTGTTCCTTCGCGTGCGCGTCGTAATACGCGGTCCATATCGCATGTGCACCGGCACTCAGGCGAACCAACCCCGGTCGCGTTTCGCCGTCGTCGTTTACAACGGGTTGCAGTTCGTAAAGCCGATCGAACAGTCGAACGAGATCGGCTTCACTCTCCGCGTCGATTTGGTCTTCGGTCCACCGTTTCGTTATGCGGGGCGGGTAGGCCAATAGCAACCGGGCCAACAGTCCCGATTCGCGGTGCTCGGCTCCCATCGCACGTTGCAGGATGCCCGGTTGAATTCCGCCCGTTATGCACACAGCTGCTTGAGGAACGTGAATCGTCCGCGGCGTGCCCGTTTTGCGGTCGACGGTGATACTTTCCCCCGTGTGCATCGAGAGCCAGTTCGACGAATCCCCACTCGCCTTCCCCTTGCCCGCATAGCGGTCGAACGACCCGAGCCAGCCACTGAATTCATCGCGATACACGAGTAATCCACGTGGATTGGCGGCAAGTATCGGGGCCAACGCTTCAACGGTGGTGTCGCCGACGATGTTTCGGACGCAAAGAGGCGGTTCCGGCTTCGCAGGCGGTTCATCGGTCGACTTTGCCCGCTTCCAGGCCAAATGGCACTTTTCCCAAATGGCGAGTTCCGCTTCGTACTGCTTCATCGCTTCCGTATGGCGCTCGAAGGCCTTCCGTTGCCGGTCTTGTATCGGCTTCATGACGAGCTTGAAGGCGGGCGTTTTCATCGAACCGCTTTCACCGACGATGGCAGTCCAGATAATCGCCGGAGCATACCAGCCGCGTTTGAGTTCCAGCTTACGCGTCGTCCCGATCGCCGACGCCAGCGCGGTTAACAGGGGTAACACCAAGTACGACGAATCGCATCCGATGGCTTTTGCCCCTTGTGTCACGAATCTCCGCACGGGTTGAGGCAATGCATCGACCGGGAAGGGCTGGAAACCGTCCGCATCATTCGGCTCGTGTCCGCCCTCTTCCGCTTCGACCGCACCGGCCAGCGCTTCGATTTCCGCTCGCATGGCCGCCGGTTCGGCCGCGTCGCCGTGGGCTTCGATCCAATCGACGATATCGCCCCCTTCGGGCAGGTTCGGCAGTTCGATCACCCTTACAGCCGGTACGGGGTGCAACCGGGCGAGGATCGCGGCCACGGCGTCGGCGTACTTGCGGCCGGGCGCGTCGTTGTCGGGAAGAATCCAGACTTCCTTACCCGCCAGCGGCTGCCAGTTGCTCATTTTGGCTGCCTGGGAACCGCCTGCCGATGTCGTCGCCACGAAACCCAGCGAGCGAGCCGCATCGGCTGCCTTCTCGCCCTCGGTCACGATGACGCACTTCGCTGTTTCCAACTCAGGCAGTCCGTACAACGTTCGTGGGTTGGGCATCGCACCGACACGCCACCCGTCGGCATGACGCGACACGGGGCGAATGTCTTTCTTTCCTTCGCTTTGATTCCAGCGAACGACCAGACCCACCGGGTTCGCCGTGGCATCGTGGTAAGTCCACAGAGCCGAACGCTTGCCGTGAATGCGTTCGAGTTCCGCCACGGCATCGCTCGCACTGGCGAACAGGCGGCCGGACGGGGCGTTCGTATGAGGTTTGCCGTTACGCTTGGGTGCCGCATCGACCTTGTTCGGGAACAGATCGCGCGGGGTTAAACCGACGGCGTCGAGGATGGCCGCCGTCGTGCAACCGGAATGGCATTTCAGCAACACAGTTCCGTCGTCGCCTTCGGATACGCTCAGGCTCGGATTGCGGTCATCGTGCGCCGGGCACCGTGCTGACCAGCCCTTCCCGGATTTCTTCGCGCCGGGAAGTTTTGCGAGCACTCGGTCAACGGGGGTCATGATTGCCCCCGTTGTCAGGGCGGGCTTGTTGGCTCAACCAGGCTTGCAGGTCCGCTACCGAGTAAAGGACGGTTTTCCGTTTCCCGGTGCCAACCCGCGCACAGGGAATGATTCCGGCACGGGTCCACTCCCAGAGTGTTCGCGGTGAGATGCTCAACATGCGGGCCGCTTCGCGAGGGCGCAGGCCGATCGGAGTTTGAACGGTGTTTGACATAATCGCTTGACCAGCGGTTCACGTTCCGCGAAATGCGGTTCGTATACACGTTGGCGCAGAGTTCGGCAAAAACGTATCGAACAGTTGGTTAGTCGCGAAGAAGTGCCTAGAAAATCAGGGAATCGCGCGGAGAAGAAAATTATGCAAGTGTTCGATAGGGGTGTCGAACGATCGAACACCGAACAGTACCGAACAGTTGCTATTCGTCGCCTTCATTCGGTTCGCTACCGTACGAAGGGTCTGCGAAATCGTCGTATAACAATTTCAGTTTCGCATGAAGTCCTTTCGCGTCCCGGCAGATCCCTTCGTAACTCGTAAGACTGCCGAAGTTGTCTTTGAAGAATTTCGAAGCAGTCGCCGGCGCGACTCCGACCGCTTTTGCAAGTGCCCTACAGCCGATGGATTCAAGATTTAGTAGACCACAGGGCTGACCATAGCGATGATGCACCGCCAGAGCCGAAAGCAGTTTCGTCTGACCTTTGCCTCTTGTTGTACTGCGTTTCTTTCGTTTCCCGGCAGGCGCATCGGGTTTGGCGGTCGGCGTCTCAACGGTCAGCGCAGGCCGGGTTACGAGGTTAGCAACAGCCTCTTCGAGGTCCATTGTTCGCTTCGCTTCGATCATCCTCGTCCGAAGTACTTCCTCTGCACGGCTACGCTCGCGAGATAGCGCGTTATCAAAAGCAATCTGAATTTTTTCACTCATCAAAAAAGGCACGTGAAATGCTTCCCAACGCTTGTTATCGCAGAGCCGGAAGGCGGGAAGTTGATCTCGAGACGGCATGTTGACGGGATGCACACATTTGGTGTCGATGCCAGGTTGTCCGTTCCAACCGATTTCGATGAGATGCTGCGCCAGTGCGATCACGGCCTGAAACAGGAATGGGCCACGTTCGACGTCTTTGGGCGGTTTAACGCCAGCCGCTTTATAAATGCAATAAGGACTCAGATAACCGTGAGTCAGGCGTGAATTCGTCGCGGATGTCGGCTCGAGGCCGACGTTGAATGCTTCAACGCACTCTTTACGGTGGGTGAATAGCCATTCATACTCAATCTTCATCTCGGGGGGAGAGTCTGGAAGTGGCCGATCATCCTTAATGCGGCGAATGATACGCCCAGCAGCCCCGACGACATGTTTCATCGCAAACCAGAGTTCTTCAAGTGTCTTAGTGGCGACTTTGAAGTCCTTCTCAGGATCCCTGTCCATTGGAACTTCGTTTTGCTGAGATGGGCTTGCGTGTTCATCAGTCAACATGGGGTTGTTCTGCCTGCCGGCGGGCCGGGAGCGCAGTTTGCGAGAACAACCATCGCTTTGCACTCCCAGGCTTTCGGCGGGTAATTACTCCCACCGTTCCGGTATCAATAGTCTACGCTCGACTGCGCCGCAGGGGAAGTCGCGGATCGATGTGAAAGCTAAGCGCTACTAACCCTTGCGTCCCCGCCGACCGGATCGCTTCCGTTAGTCGCGTTCGGCAGGCTGGCGTCCGAATGCGGCTTGCCTGCCGCCTGAATTGCCGCCACGGCGACGGCGACGAGTTCCGACCATTCGGCGTCGTCTTTTATGATCCCCAGACGCTTGCACAGCTTCTCGATGGCGGGGTAGCGGTCCTGCAACGTGTACTCGACGACCGTCGTCCCGGTCGCTTCGTCGTGCTTCGTCTTGATTTTCCGGATGCTCCTGCGGGCCATCGGCGGTACGGCCCCGAGGGGCTTCGGCGTGCCGTCGTCGTCGTAAAAGTCCAGCGGGTCACACGTCGCCATCGCCACCAGTTGCCGCAACATCCTTTTCGCGCTGATGTGACACGACTTCCGCAATTCCTCTTGTAAGGCTGCAATCTCGGATTTAATGTTACCCTTTGTGAGCAGTTTCGATGCGGCTTTCCGAAGTGCCGGATAGGTGCGTTCTTCGCCGGTTTCGTCCTTGGTTCCAAACGCACGGATGTAGGCACGAATCGCGTTGTAATCGATGGCGTATTCTTGCGCGAACCGTCGTGCCTGAACGATGGATACTGAAGTCATAGACCCTACTTTCGCACGTCAGTTGTGCGAATTTCCACGGAGGCGAAGAGACACTCCGCATCCTTTCACCCCGCGTTGTACACTTTCAACACTTCGTCGCCGTAGTGGTTGACGATTTCGCGAATTTCGGCTTCCGCTTTTGAAACGTAAAGGTACGCCTGAGACCGGCTGACGCTGTATTGAGACTTGGCAAAATCAATGACGCTTGGACGCGACATTCCCGAAAGAAGCTTCTCCTTCACTTCTTCGATGCGTACGCGATTGTCGTAACATCGCTTCTGGGTTTTACGCATTTGCTTGGCCATAATGTCCCGTGAAATCCGGTTGTGGTACTTCCCACCATACAGTTGGACTACCGCGTTGCCGAAGGCGGCCTGTTCATGTGGGCTTGTCCAGCATGGCCTCGGTGAGTGCCAGTCGTTCGGAGAGTTCTGAGACTTGCGTTTCGAGATCGACGACTTGCCACGTCTTCAAACCGAGTTCCAGTAGCTTTGAGGCGGCCCGCAAGCGAAGCGAGTCGTCGGAGTGTGTGAGCAACCCGCGAAGCGTGTCGGCGGCGGCGGTCATGCCATCGGCGAGTTTCCCGGCGGCGCTGCGAACCGTTGCGGAACGCAGTTCGACGACTTGCCGACGAAAGCCCGCATCGGCCATGCGTCGCGTCGCGGTGCGTTCGGCCACGTCCGCGACGGCGGCGGCATCGCGAACGGTTAGGCCACTCGCCAGGGCCGCAGCGAGCTTGTCATTGGCAGAATGTCGGCCACGGTGAGCCACGGTCAGCCACTCCCAACGGTTTCGAGCATGTTTCGAGTATAATCGAACCGCGTCAAGTATCTGCAAAGTTACCCCCATAAAAAGGGTGCCGAACATGGCGCGACGCAAGCTGTTCACCGATATCGAACTGGCCGCACTTCTCACCGTCAGCAGTGGGAACTATCACCGCTGCGCCGCGAAGCTCAAAGTCAGCCG
>JAYWCL010000070.1:0-18089 GCA_043780595.1 Limnoglobus sp. | reverse complement strand
TAGCCCAGGGTTAGACGCTTCGTCGTACCCCTGGGTGACCCTGGGTGCCTGTGAACCAAACAAAATGTGATCTCGCCGCGTCTGAACGAGATGATTGCGCAACTTCAAAACTTGCGCGTCGGGCTAACAAAACCTATCGAATCACCCCGCTCAAAGTATAAACACTGCGAATCGTGCCCTTAGCTTCCGCGCGGCACGGGAATTGCTGGTTATTCTCCTTGCCACTTCATTTACGCAGGAGAAAACGATGTCGAAGAAACACAAAGGCGGACCGGCACCCGTTCCGCAGGGCAATCAATCGGGTTCGGATCCGCACGAACCGATTACTCCACAAACACCCGCGATACCCGACGGCGCACCGGCATCCGAGCAGGATCCCAAACGTCGATTGGGCAACTACGGCACCGCCGGCGAGCATCCCATCCAACAGCCAGGTGGGAAGCAAGGTTCTGATCATTAGGCTGTAAAGTGCTTCGATAGAAACCTGAAAGGTCGCTCCCGTGCGGCTCGGCAAAGTCATTCTGGTGACGGGGTCGCGGGCGGGAACGACATTGCCCCGTCCTGCGTCGGCAAAGGACGCGCGTCTCACACCGTACACCGCTGGCATCACACTTCGCATTTACTTCGCTCATGCTCAACAACGATGCGGTTGGAGCGGGTTCGGAAACCCCCGTTGTGGGATTCGTGGTCGAACTCTCAGTGGAACCACCATATCTGGAATGATCGTTCGCAGTAAGCGATCGTATTCGCCGTTCCGTCCGTGATACCAACAGGAAATTTGATCGGTCCGGCAAAACCGACCATGTTGTACGCATAGCTGGTCGGTGCGCCGGGAGTGTGGCCGCGTTTCATAATTTCGAGAGGCCATAGTAATTCGGGAGAGGGACAAATGGTGCAAGTGCTGCCGCCTGCGACGTCATAAAGAACCCGTTTGTTTTCCATCATGTTAAATCGTAGTTCGCTTCGAGTAGGTGCGTTGCGAAGCTGTGCCGGGAACTGTGGCTCGTCGCTCGCTTCGCTATCGAGCGCGTTCGGAAGTTAAACGGATAAGAATCCGGATGCAATATCTTTTTCGTGCAATCGGCGAACTTTTTCCAGATGAACGAATCATGACGGTTTCAAGATCCAGAAGCATCGCGATGCGATCTTTGCGGCGAGGATTTGGAGAGAGGAAGTTCCCACGGACGTCCGTCCGCGGGCTTTCGGTTGCCTCACCCATGCGAATTCGCGAAGTCAAAAAATCGCAGGCGATGCGACGTAAGTCGACTTTTGCGACGTGCACGAAGTGACGCAAAAGTGTCGCGTTTGGACGCAAAACGGTCGCGTTTGGACGCGAAACGGTCGCATTCGGTCGATTTTCGGTCGCATTCGGTCGATTTTCGACCAGTAGTATCGGCTGATGCGAAATCGAGGGCCTCGACGCAAACCACGACAGGAATGCAGGATAAAGCAAAGTACCTCGAAACCGATCGGCGATTTGCGATCAAAAAGTGGCATTTTGAGACACAAAAACACCCCAAAACACGGTTTTGGAGCCTCCGCAATTGTGACTTACGTCGATTTTCGCTTCAAAGGTCGGTGCGAAAGTTTGCAACTTTACTGAAATTATCGCGCGAACCGCGAAAAATCGCACGACCATCGCATTTGCAACTTGCAAACGCCATACCCGATCAATTACAATCCCCTCTAATCCTCCCCCGCCCTCTCTTCGATCGGTCGGGTTATCTCTATGCGTCCATTCCAGTCGTTGCTCGATTCGGTCGGTCAGGCGTTGTGCGAAAAGGGTCGTCGTGCGCTCACCGGCGACATTCCCTTCGGCGATGTCCTTACGGAAGTCTCGAAGACTTCGCTCGATCACTTGCGAAAGCATATCTCGGGCGACGACATTCGCCATGCGCTCGGCGAAACGGCCGGCGTCGCACCGAATGTGTATGCGGCCCAGTTGGACAAAACGCTCGACGGGCTGGCCAAAGTCCATTCGGTGCCGTTCCGCGACTCGCTCCGCGATTACCTGTTGCACTTCCCGCTGGCGATTCAGCAGATGTTTCGCCGGCCGAGCGACCCCGAGGGCAAGACCGCCCCGGACAAGCTGGAAATCTACAAACCCGAGCAACTGCTGTTGTATCTGCCGCCGCGGCGTCCCCGCTTCAAAGTGGGCGATGAACCGGCGGGCCTCGATAACTGGCAGCTCGTCGAATTGCGCGGTCTCGGCGAGTGCAGCGAAGTCTGGCTCGGCCGCGATAAGGTCAACGTCGAAGTGCATCCCGCCTGCCTCAAGTTTGCCATCGATGAAGAGTCCAGCAAGCGGATGATCGCGAACCAGAGCCTGTTCGTTCGCGTGTTCCAACTGAACGAGATCAACGGCATCGTCCCGCTGCAATCGGTCTATCTCGAAACGGAACCGCCGTGCCTCGAATCGACCTACGTCTACGGATACGATCTCGCCGGGCTGATGAACGAGTGGAAGTGGCGCTACGATACCGCGAAACCGGATGCCGCACTGAAGCTGATGCGACGCCTGACCGACATCGTCGGCAAAGCCCATGCGCTGGGGATCATCCACCGCGATCTGAAACCGTCGAACGTGCTGTTGCACCCCGCCGAGAATGGTAAGTTCAGCGTCTGGATCACCGATTTCGGTTGGGGCATGATCGAAGCCGAGCGTTCGATCGAACTGGCGCGCGGGGGAACGTGCCGCGCCGAGCAAGCACGGCTCTCGTATCGCGGTGCCTACACGCCGCTGTACGCCTCGCCCCAGCAGCAAAAGAAAGAATCGCCAGACCCGCGCGACGACGTTCACGCGCTCGGCGTGATCTGGTTCCAACTTCTGAAGCGCGATCCGCACGCGGCCGCGCCGGTCGGCGACGATTGGAGCGAGGAACTCCAACGTCACGGCTTCAGCGCATCGTCGGCGAAGTTGTTATCGTCGTGCGTGGCCACCCGCGCTGACAAGCGACCGGCAAATGCGAAAGTCCTCCACGAATTGCTGATGAAAGAATCGGGGACAGTCCCCACGGCCAATGCCGCGAGCGCAGCGGAAGATGGATCGAAGCTCATCTCGCTGAAAAGCCAAAGTACGTCGCATTCGCCGGTGACGGCGCGCGGCAAGCAGGTCGATGACGCGGCGGCGGCCGTCGCGGCGGCTTCGCTGTTGGGCAATACGGGCGGGGCACTCGGCGGGCGATTCTCGGCGAAGGCGACGGGGCTTTCGAGCACCTCCGGCTCGGCGTTTCATCCGTCGATCTCGCAAGAACGCGCCGCCGACGGTTTGCCGAAACTCATCCGGAACTCGATGGGAATCACGTTCGCGCACATCCCAGCCGGTTCGTTCGAGATGGGCGCGTCCGAGGAGGAAGTGGGCCGCAAGCCACCCGAAACCCCCCGGCACACCGTACGCCTGAAGCGGGCGATTTACATCTCGATCTTCCCCGTAACGCAAGGCCAGTACGAGAAGCTGATGGGCCGCAATCCCTCGTTCTTCCACAAGGGCAACGGCGGCGGCGGCGAACTCCCCGTCGAATCGGTCAGTTGGTACGATGCCGAGCGATTCTGCACGAAGATGATGAAGATCGGCGAGGAGCAATCGGCGGAGCGGGTCTACCGTTTGCCGACCGAAGCCGAGTGGGAATATGCCTGCCGCGCGGGGGCCAATGCGACGTTCGCGTGCGGTGAGAAACTCACCGAAAAGGATGCGCACTTCAAACACTCCGTTGCGCAGACGAAAACGCACGCCGTGGGGCGCTTCCCCGCGAACGCCTTCGGCCTACACGACGTTCACGGCAACGTCTTCGAGTGGGTGTCCGATTGGTACAACGACTACTACTATTTCGACACGGCGGGCACCGACCCGACTGGCCCCGTAAGCGGCGATTTGAAGGTCATTCGCGGCGGCAGTTGGGTCGATGCTTCGACCGAATGCCGAAGTGCGTCCCGCAAAGCGCAACACCCGGATCGTCCGACGAACACCATCGGTTTCCGCGTCGTTCTCACCACGAACGCCTGAGAACCGTTGCATCGTACCATCGGAAAACTAAACTAATGGAGTCGGGGCCGGAAGCTCAACGGTCGAGCAGCTTGCTCATAACGAGTTGGAAGTGGGTTCGACTCCCACCCGGCCCATATGTTCATTTGTACAGTATTCGACTGGATGGGACAGAACGCGACGGGACGCCTTGGAATCTAGGCTTTCCGGCGCGTTCGTCCTTTCCGGGCCGATTCTGTCGGCTCCCGTCTGCACCGCATTTTGCACCACAACTGCACCGGAATTTGCACCGCTTTCGCGAACCGCTTTATCGAAGTCCGCCTCGAGCGTTTGCAGGTAGTGCCCGAGTGCAATTTTCGGCGTGTTGCCGAGCCACGCCGCAACGACGTGAATCGGGTGGTTCTGCATTAGTTCCGTTTCCCGTGACGATCGAAGGTTTTGGAACAGCCGTGGCCATTGCGATAAACCGGCGCGAAGCAGTATTTTCTCGAACGTTGTTCGCAAGTTCGTGCCCACCCAGCCACCCGGGCCTTGCGATGAGGCGCGGTACGTGTCGCCTTGATTCCCGCCCACGACGTACACTTCACCGACCTCGGCGAGTTCGTGAGCGTCTTCGAGGCATTCCCGAAGAACACCGAAGATCGGCACCACCCGGTAAGCACGGCCTTCGTGGTGTTCCGTCTTCGGACTGGATACGGTCATTCGGTTCGTGGCGAAGTCGACGTGTTCCCACCGGAGCATGAGAACTTCCGAAGGGCACCGAAGCCCGCCGTAGCGGGCCAGCGCGATGATCGTCCGCCAAGTCGGATTCGATACCGCGATCAGTTTTTCGGTGTCGGCGATGGAAATGAAGTGCATCCGTTCGGGCGGGTTGGCGTTTTTCGCCTGCACGTCGGCGAAGGGATTTTCCGAAATGAGCTTCAACGTCTTCGCACGGCCGAAAAGCATCCGGGCCGTCTTCAACCGCCGGTGAATCGTTGCGGCGGCGAGTTTCTTCCCCTGGTAGAACGTTTTGAACCCCTCGGCTTGTTCCGGGACGACAGCGCGCAGGTCGGTGTCACGCCCCAGAACCGTGCAAAGATCAACGACCACGCGGCGAATATTGACGACGGTTGCGGGCTTCGAGTCGGTCGTGCGGCCTTCGAGGTAGGCGTCCAGAAATTCGCCGAGCTTGCGGGAACGTCGTGGGGGTATCAAACCGACACCCGCCAGCTTCGCGGCGAACACGTCGCCGATTTTGCCGAGCCATTCGGCGGTATCGGAATCGAGGGGAATCCGACTTGCCACGGCGTTCGCCAGATGTTCGATCTTCCATTTCCAACTTTCGGCACTCTTCGCATTGACCTTGCCGAGGCGGATCGACCGACGTTTCCCATCGGCACCGATGAATTGAACCGTGCGATTCCCGTTGGAGTCTTTCGAGATCGAAGCCATGATCGAATTACCTTTGGAATAGATGAGGACTGGAGTATACCCGACGCGACACAAATTGCGCCAGGTCAGAAGGGCGAACTCAATCGGGCAAGCCTCGGGGTGGGTCGCGGAAGAGACTATCCGACGGGGTTTCATCCCGGGAATATTCATCGTGTGAACGCAAAGGGGGCAGCGCACTTTCCGCACTATCCGCAGAATGGCCGTTCGCGGTCGATGCGGTGGAATTCTGCGGATAGTGCGTATTCTGCGCGAGGGGTTCGTCGTGCCATGCGGCGTGATTCACTTCATACTTCGCTGAGGGGTTGCGGCCGGGGCCGGCCTTCCGCTCGGTTTCCTTCGATCGAATGAGGTAGTGACGTTCCAGGAGGTCTAGCACCGGTTGCAGTTCATCGACATTGTCGAACGTTCCTCGGCACCCGTTGAAGCAGTCACGCTTGCTGAAGTCGGCTTGCGGTTCGTTCCTTGCTTTCAACCATTTCAACACCTTCTTGGCCAAGCCCACTTTCACGTCTTCGCCCATCAGGGCGAACGCGGCGCGAGCGTGAGGAACCGCGTAGTCGCGGGCCAGGGTGAGCGCGGCTTGTGCCGTAGCTGCGGATATGGGCATCCTTCGCCAAGGGGCATCGGGAAAGAGTCCCCCTGCGACATGAAGCACCCCGCACAAACGGACGAACAACCCGCCCAGCTTGTTCCCCCACCCGGCCAAATCGGCGAGCATTCCGCCGGGCCGCAATTCCGCTTCGATCCACCGCAAGAAGTCATTCAGCATCCCCAGGGCTTCGGGGCAGAACGTGAGGTTGTGGGCCTCCGGCGGATCGTCATTCGTTGCGTATTCGGTGAGCCAGAGCGTTTTCATACACTGCCGGTAGCTCGCCTCGGTTTGCTCGCCCATCGGGGCGGGGTCCACGTCGCGGTAGCCGACGCGGCTGACGGGTAGCGAATATAACCACCGCGCCAGGAAACCCCGGCCGCGCAGCGCTTCGGTTTCTCCTAGCGTTTCGAGAACGTGCGGTTGCGGCGTGAACACGCACGTCAGGGCGGGTTTCGTGACCGCTTGCCGGCCGCGTGAGATCCGCCCGGATTTCATGTCGTCCCCGGCATGGCCTTTGAGGAACACATCGAAGTTCGGCTTCTCGCCGTACATGCTGATGTTTTCCAGTGCCCGCGCTTCGGGAGATGCCACGAGCAAACGCCCGTTCTGATTCGCCAGTTCCTGCGCCAACTTCTCGGGCGTGTCGTCGTCGACTTGTAAATGCGGCATGGCGGGCACTTGCACCGCCTGGCGTTCTTCGAGGGCACGGGCCAACTCTTCCTGGAGTGGCGGTCGATCGGTGGCGCATTCCGCCTTGGCGAGCTTCCCTTGCAAATGCTGAACACGCAACTCGGCGACTTTGAATTCGCTCTCCGCGCGTTCGATGTTCGGGCGGTCCCGCTCCTGCAACTCGCGTTCGTATTCGAGGACCGGTGCCAGGCATTTCTTGAACGTCTGCGATTTCTTCTCCCCCGGCGGCAAACTCACCATGCAGAATACGTTCGTCGGTTCGTCATTCCAGCCGGGCCGGGGGCTGACCGCGACTTTTCGACCGATGCCAGCGGCGGCCACGGCGAGAACCAGAATGCCGGGCAAGTCGAGCGGCACTTGCAATTCCACGGCCAGTGCTTCCACGAATTCGCGCATCCATGTCGGCAGCACTCGGGACGGGAACGCGGGAACGTCCGGCAGAACCACTAAAGGAACCGGGGCGGGCCACTCATTGCCGGGCGGCACTGGTGGTACCTCGGCCGTCACCGCATTTGCTTCCAGGAAGCGAAGCAGTTCCACGCCGCGTTCCGGCCACGGCGTTTCCCCCCGCGCCGGATCGGTCAACCACTCGCGCACGTCCTTGGCTTCCGTCGGCGGAAGGGCATAGGGCACTCTCCTTCCGAGCAACGCGGAGAGTTTGCCCGATACTTTGATCGCACCATCGAGGCCCGCACCGTTTTCGTCATTCTCTCCGACGACGATGATTCTCCGGTCTGTTGGCCATTTCCCCAGAAGTTCGGCAAATTGCTCACTACCGCCGAGGTTCGACGGGCGGCCGACGGCACACAACCCCGCGGCCGTGAGTGCGGCGGTATCGGTGAACCCTTCCACGAACAGCAACGGGCCGGGCTTGTCGCGCCACCCGTCGGGAATCGTCAACCCGCGCTTCGAACCGAGGATCGTTTTCTTTTCCGTCTGCTTCCCCTTTGCTTCGATCCGAGTCGCAAGCCCGATGATTGTTCCGTTGCCGTCGCGTTCGGGGATGGTGAATTCCGCCGAATCGAAAGTGTAGCCGTTGATCCCTAGAGTGAAGCCTTCGAGGGCTTCGAGGGGCAAGCCGAGCTTCTCGGCGAGCCGGGCGCGGAGTTCGGGGTGATTGGCCAAATTCCTGGCGAACTTTTCGGCCCTGTCTTGCCAGTTTGTTGATAACTCCGGATTCGTAGGCTTTCCCTTCCAGGGCTTTGCGGGTGGTTCGGCTTCGCGGCGGTAGTGGACGAATCCGGCGTCGTCTTGAGCAATCTTTTGCCAACCGTCGCGGGCATCACCCCGGCAGAAGTGCAACCCGTCGGGGAGTGCGGAACAGTTTTTGGAACCCGAGCCGCAAACAGGACACGGTTTCGCCTTCGAGGCGCGGAACGTGATAGAATTCATGTGTTGAGTTCTCCAAACCGTGGCCGTGCGCAACCATCTCACCGGGGCGCACGGCCGCGGTCGTTTAGTGCGTTGTGGATGGGGTTTGGGAGGTGGTGAACTTGCTGTTGAGCCACGATTCGAGCGCCGCTTTCAAGAACAGCACCCGACGTCCGATTTTGATTCGTCCGACGGGTTCACCGGCCTCGGCATGACGTTCGAGCGTCTTCGCCGAGAGTTTGGTGAACCGGGCGGCCTCGGGGCCGGTCAGCGTGACGGCTTCGAGGGCTTCGGACTTCGTAGCGGGGGTGAGAAGAGTTGACACGATTCGTTCCTCATGGGCTTCCCGCACGATTGCGGCGGGCATGAAGAACATTTTCAACGCAATGCGAAGGCGAAGTATTACCGGCGGGTATTACTTCGCAAGAATTGCCAGGTCGGGCCGGGAAAAGCCCTGAAATGTCCAGAAGGAAAAGTGAGCGCGAAGTAATTATTGGGGTTGACACCCCCATTACTTCGCGCGGATTTGATCGTTTTTGCGGGTGCGAATGCGAGCTAGCGTTTGATTAAATGCTTCCACAGTAATCCTTTCGTCTTGGCAGAATTCCTGTTTGGTGCGCCGCCCCTTCGCGCTTTCCCATCTTGCCTGCTTTGCATCGTCGGCTTTCGGATCGAACTTACGCTTCGCTCCCGGCGAGTTCTTCGGTGGGGGACTTACTCGAGACATTGAAAGCTCATCTGGCGGGTCAGCTAGATGGGATTGTGGTTTTGCACTCGGCTTTGCGGCGACGGATAGTACTATCGATTCTTGAGCCCACGCTTCGAGGGCATTCAATGCGTTTTGAACTCGAGAGGCATTCTGGAAGTCCACGGGCAAATGCGGAAGCGGGCGGAGTACGTTCAATCCGAACGAGTTCCTCAGCCCTCTCGCTTGCTCCCAACAATCCCTGCAAGACGTTTCAATCAAACAGATCGACCCATTTTTAGTGAACCGCATTCGAGAGCTTTGAAAATCCTGCAAAAAGAGTCGCATCCGTCCTTCATTACTCTTCTCCAAATCCATCCGCTGCCGAACGTTACGATCGTTGTCTTCCACCAAGCCTTTGTAACCCTCTGAGGCATTTTTCCAGACTTCCGAATCTCGATCGATGTCGGTCAGAAATCCAAACAGGAGTCTGATGTCCGGTCGGTCGGAACCAGGAATCGTAAACTCTTCGCCCGATTTGAAGTTGCCCTCGCCTACGCCGCCATCGATCGGAGCCTGTTCATGCGCGTTGTGGGCTAGGTCATTCTTTGGCTGCGACATAGTTCACTCGTAGGGGATGAGTTTTTGCAAACATTCGTTACGTCTGCTGCTTAATTGTACACTCCTGTTGCTTCCTGTCTGCTCGAGCGTGTTTGAATCGTCGCGCTCGGGCCGAGATTTGTGCCATGTAGAGTCTGGTAAGGACATGCTCTGTGGCTGTCCCTACTGCGGCAATCCGTTCGTCAGGACTTAATAGCGGCCAATGTGGAGAAGTATCAGTAAAGGCAGTGTTGGGAAGCGATTTCTGCGCTCCCTCCTGCGGAACTGTTAAGTCGCTCATGGTGTGTGCTCGTCAGTTTGGGCCGGCCGATCGGTGTCGGCGACGAGCACCGCACGCGACACCGACCGGCCGATTTCATGTTGTCGGGGATCAGCCGACAACAACCCATCACGTATCTTGCGCGCTTGTAGCCAGTAACAGAAGCTCCGTTGTCGGAAAATCGACTTACGAAGTCGGTGGGGGCTTCGTCTTGCGGGTGCGGGTGGGCTTGGCGATAGCCGTTGCCGTGCTCTGCAACCGGGCGAGCAAGTCGGCGGCGGGTTCGTAGGGGCGGTTCTCGCGGCGGGCGAGTTCGGCCTCGGTCGGCACCAGTTCCCCCCGGAACGCCTTCGCCAGCACCGCCTGCGTGAGCGTATCCACCCGCTTTCGCGCGGCCGTCACCACCGCTTCGATGGCGTCCGCGCGGGCGAACAGCGCCGACACCCGCTTCACGATCTCTTGCTGCTCGGCGAGCGGGGGGAGAGGAATCAGTTGGCTCGTGATATTGCCGATTGATACTCGTTGGTGCCCAGCTGATGACTTCGCACCGTCGGTCAGCATCTCCCGCACAACGGGGGAAGCGAATGCGTACACGAAGTAATCAGCTTTCGCTGGATCCAACAATTTGGCGCAGAACAGACGATCTGGATACTGAATCCGCGTCGTGGCGGAAATCCTCACACGCGCGCAGTTAGCGACGTACTCCAAGCTCCCACTCAACCGCGTGAACAGGAGGTCGCCGTCCGCGAGGTAGTTGTCGGGGTTGTTACTCTCGTCGGAACTGAGATACTTTACGTCGCTGAGGTCGATGCTGCCCGGCCGTACGCTACTCGAGCGAAGAATCGGAAACGCCGTCGGATCGGTTTTGGGGGGCGTGGTTGAGCCGCTACGGATCGAACGGAGTTGGTTTCCAAACCGGACCCACATCCAGGCTTCTGGTAACTCCTCTGGGCCGGCTTCTCCCCTTGCTGTGGCTGACGATTGCGCAGGGGTCACCTCCCGCCAATCCTCGGTCAGGCGGCCGGAGCTGGCGGCGGCAAGGACGGCTTGGCGGAACCGCTTGAGCGTCGTCGGTACGCGGTCCAGGCGGGCACGGGCAGCCGTCACCTTGTCGAGGATGCGTTCCACCGCCGCCACGATCCGTCGCTGCTCGGCGAGCGGGGGAAGGGGCACTTCAAGCGTACCGAGTTCCTTGAAGCTGATTCGTGGAAGCTGGACACCGGCCGAGTTGTGGTTGGCGAAGTCCACCACTTCGCGGCGGGACAGCAACCGCATGAGGAACTTCGCGTCGAGGTGCGCCACCCGCTGGAAAACGAGGATATCCGTCGAACAGATGCCATCGAAGTCAGGAATCGCCACCTTGTTCAGGTACGGCCGGAGCTTGCCGTACAGCACGTCACCGGCTCGGAAGACGGCTTTCGTGCTGCCCACGTCCGCGCCGGTTCCTTGCCCGATGATTCGGTTCGTGTGCGGCTCGATGTGTTCGAGGCTGAGGTACGGCGAGTTCGGCCGATCTTCGGGTTCAACCTTTTCACTCGACGGCGAGACGAGTTCGGCCAGCGTCGCCAGTTCCCAGCCTTCCGGCAGTTCGTCGGTGTTCACGCGATGGCCTCCGCAACTGCACGGAAAAAGCGGGCCGGTTTCGCCGGACCCGCCTTCGATCGATTCGTACACATCACGATTTGACAGTCTTCGGTTTTGAGTGGATGATCTTCCGAAGCAATTCGACATCTTTCCGCATGGCGAGCCGCAACGCCTCGATTCGCCGCTGTTGCCGTCTGGCACGTTTCTCTTGTTGTTGTTGCGGGGTGATGGTTTTCATCACTCGGTACCTCGTTCGATGAGCATTGAATGCAACAATAGTTCGAGTTTGATCCGGGTGGTGAACTCTCTCAAGCAGAATTCTAGGGAATCTCGGTCGGTTTCCCGAAAATAGCCCGGTAAATTTGTATCGACCACCAACGTCGCTAAACTGAAACTTCCGTCGTCGCAACAAACATCACCCACATAGTAGGTCAGCATCGAGTGCAAATAGCCACGTTGGTTGTCGTTGAAAAAATAGAATTCGTTCCGTTCTGCAGCCGCAATGCAATCCTCGACGATGATGCATTGCCGACGCTTAATACACGTCACGGCATGCGAGGGTTTTTCGCTGCCTTCTATCCGAAAAGCGTCCGAATGAGCCTGATGCGAAGTGAAGACGTTGTAACTCGGGTTAGTCAGGTCAACTGCGGCGAGTGGTGCCAACCTACCATCGCGGGCAACGTATAGCCCGACTCGAAAATTCGTGTTCGAGGGCGAATCGGCGGGGAGTTGTTCCGCGAAGAACGCGGCCAACGCGCTTAGGAGGTGGCTGACGTGGTCATCGGGCGTGAGTGCGGTTCTGACAAGGACAGCGCTCGGTTTCGGCTTGCGTTTGGGTAGTTTTTGCATCAATCGTTTTGTTTTCTCACCGACGGATTCTCGGAAAACTGTCAGTAACTCGGTACGAATTTCAGATTCCAATTCCGCTTTTTGAAGTGCCTGTTTGTTCTGTTTGTCGGCGACTTTCACGCGGTTGTCGATGAGCTTTTCGAGCACTTCCCAAATCACGATGCAGACGAGACCGGCGATCGCGGGGAACCTCCATTCGTCCTTGTTCGCCGCGGCGTAAGCACCGCCGACTGTAGCGGAACCGGCGATCAGTTTGACGACGCCGGAAGCCACCTTTACCGCGACGTCACTTGCCCAACGCCCGACCGATGACCAATACCAAACCGTCAGTCCAATGCCGATCCCGCCGATGAGGATCAGCGAAACGAGGAGGATGCTGATGACCACGGGCCACGTCATACCTTCGCCTCCGCTTCGAGCAGCTTCAGCACTTGCTCGATGTCGGCGAAGGCGGCCTTCAGGTCGGCGAGCGCGTCGGCGGCGAGTTCCTCCGGTTCGGGCAGTTCGTCCATGTCGTCGGCGGATTCTTCCTTTAGCCACTTGAACCCATCGAGTTTGAAGTCCTTGCCCTTCACTTCGGCGATGTTGAAGCTGTGCCAGCGGTCGTCCGCCGAGTGCGACGGCTTCCGCTTGGCGCGGCCGTTCGGGTCGGTGCCGTAGCACGTCTCGAACGCGGCGAAGTGGGCAGCCGTCAGCGGGCGGTCCTTCTTGGTGATGCCGGGGACGTTGGTGCGGGCGTCGTAAATCCACACGGTTTGCGTCGGTTCGCCCTTCGTGAAAAAGACGACGTTCGCCTTCACGCCCTGGCTGTAAGGGGTGAATGTGCCGCGCGGCAGGCGGAGCACCGTGTGCAGGTTGCAGTCTTCGGTTAGCACCTTGAACACTTCGCCCGCCTGGTCGGCGAACAGGCAGTTATCCGGCAGCACCACGGCCGCCCGCCCACCGGGTTTCAGGGTCGTAATGAAGTGCTGAAGGAAGTTCAGTTGTTTGTTGCTGGTAGACACGGTGAAGTCGTCGCGATCCGGGGCAGCGTTCGCGCCCTTCGTGCCGAACGGCGGGTTAGCGAGGATCACGTCGTACTTCCCGGCCGGCGGGTTGTCGATGGTGTCGGTGAGGTCGATGTGCGGTTCGACGCCGTGGAGGAACAGATTCATGAGCGCCATGCGGCGCGGGCGTGCGACTAGTTCTGAGCCGAAGTAGGTCTTGCGGGCGACACGCTTAGCGAGTTCGCGGTCGAGGGCACCGCCCTTCGTCGCCTTGACGAACCACTCGTAGGCGGCAACGAGGAACCCGCCCGTGCCACATGCGGGGTCGGCAATCGTGAACTGCGGGTGGGCACGCGGGTCGGGCTTCAGGCAACGCACGATGGACTGGATCAGCACGCGCGGGGTGAAGTATTGCCCCGCGCCCTTCTTCCCTTCGCTGGCGGCCTTTTCGAGCAACCCTTCGTAGGCTTCCGCTTTCACGTCCACGCCGAGCGAAGTCCACTCGGTTTCGTCGATGAGGGTGACGAGCTTCTTTAGGCTGACGGGGTTGGCGAACCGCGACTGAGCCCCAGAGTAGATTTCGCCGAGGATGCCGGGTTGCTTGCCGAGGGTGCGAAGGACTTCGATGTAATGGTCTGTCAGTTCGGTGCCCGATTGGGCATGAAGCTTCGCCCAATCGCACCCGTTGGGCACAGAAATATTCTTCTCGGACGCCATCTTGAGGAACAGCAGGTACGTGATCTGCTCGATGTAGTCGCCATAATCGACGCCATCGTGCCGGAGAGTGTGGCAGAAGCCCCAAAGTTTTTGAACGACGTCGGTCATGCAGCCATCGCCTCGTTGAGTTCGCGGAGTAAGGCGTCGAGTTTGCCATCGAACGCCTTGTTCGCTTGCGACCAACCGCCATCGCGGGTGAAGATCGGCACGAACTCGAAGTCGTCCTTGTCGATGGTCAGGTTCGCTACCAAATGTTCGCGGATGCGACCGAGCCAGCGGGTTCCGTCCGGCGTGAGCGTCTTCCCGGCGGTCAGCTTGGCGAGCGCCGTATCGACCCGTTCCTCGGCGGTGAGCAGCGGGGCGGACTCGTTCGCCGCGTGCTTCACCATCGAGATGATGTCGGCGAGCGGTTTGTTGTACGCGCCGCCGTGCGCCTTCCGCAAGTTATCCTCGGTGAACTTCTCTTTCGTCGTCGCCAGCTTCTTTCGCAACTCGCCGAGGGCATCGGTTCCCCAATCCTCCGGCCGGTCGAACAGGATGCGGATGGCGTCGATCTGGTCCGGGTTGTCGCGGACGTACTCGGTGAAAAGCTTTAGGTAGTCGGTCGGCTTGTGTTCCTTGCCGGTGCCGTCGCGTATCAGCCATCGGCTCGTCACGGTATCGTCGGCTTCCGGCGCGACGACGAACCCGCGTTTCGGCCGGGGGTAGTTCACGAGCAGGTATTGAAAGGTCTCGTTCCGCAGCAGCTTCATCGTCTCGGTGAACTTGGTAGCAATGGCATCGCGGAGCTTCGCGGCGAACGCGGCCATATCGCCGCTCGGGATGAACGCCTCGAACTGCTCGCGGGCTTCGCCGGCCATTTCCTATCGACCCGTTGCAACCGCTTCACCAGGCAGCTGACGTTGTACGGGCGGTCTTTGTTCGCCCAGATGTCATCGATGATTTCTTTCACGGGGCGGGTCGGCTTGTCCGGCGGTTCGCGGGTAAACGCGGAAGCCTTGCGGAAGTATTCGATAAGCGTGCCATCGAAGCAGTCGAAGACGGTAAAGTGCGACTTGTCCGGAAGGTTCTCGCTCTTGCGCGTGCCGCGCCCGAGCATCTGCTCGAAAAGAATGCGGGACTTAACCGGACGTAGAAAGACGATGAACTCGAGGTCCGGAATGTCCACGCCGGTGGAGAGCATGTCCACAGTGACAACGATACCGGGATTCGGCCGGTTGCGGAACTCCCGGATGCGTTGAAGGGGGCGGTCGGTGGTGCGGCCGGTAATCTTGCGAACGAAGGCGTCACCCCGACCGAAAACCTCGGTACAGAGTTCGACCAGTTGGTCGGCGTGCGACGTATGGGGCAGGTCGTTGATGGCGAAGATGAGCGTCTTCGGGAACCGCCCGTATTTGGCTTCGTGTAGTTCGGTGTATTTCTTCAGTTCCTCGACGATGAGCCGGTTCGATTTCGGGGCGGTCGCCTTCCGCTCGATTTCCGCCGTGTCGAACTCCCGCTCGTCTTCGAGCAGGTCGAAATTCTTGGCCCCGGTGTCGGTGTCCACTAATTCGACTTGCTCCCCTTCCTTGAGGAACAACCCGCTCATCCGAATGTCTGAGCGGATAGCCACAACGTCGTAATCGACGAGGAACCCTTCCTCGACGGCGGTTCGGTACTGGTAGCGGTAGACGACTTCTTTGAAATACGCGGTGGTGTGGGCCGCCGGGGTAGCGGTCAAACCGATCTTGATGGCGTCGAAGTAGTCCAGCACCTTCCGCCACGTCGAGAGTTCGCTCGATGTGTATCCTCGGTGGCACTCGTCGGCGACGATGCAATCGAAGGCGTGAATCGGAATGTCCAGCTTGTCCGTTTCGTCGTCGTCCCGCTCGTCGTCGCCTTCCTCGAACGCGGCTTGCCGACCGAGTAGGTTGATGGCCATCCGTTGAATGGTTGCAGACATAGGCAAAGGCGTGCCCGGCATTCGGGGCGGTGAGGTACTTGTTCGGAAGCACCTTCGGGTCGAACGGCTCGGACTTGCTGTCGCCATCTTCTTCGATGTCCGCTTGGCGGAACCGCTGGCTGTACACCTCGTAAATCTTGTCGAACTTCAAACCTGGCTCCGGCTCGAAGCCGGCGAATGCACGGACTGCTTGAGCGGCCAGCGCTCGCCGATCGACAAGGAATAGCACCCGCCGCGCGACGCCGGATTTCATCAGCCGATAAATCTGGTTGATGGTCGTGAACGTTTTCCCGCAACCGGTCGCCATGGCGACAAGCATTTGCCGATTCCGTTCGGCAATGGCCTTCTCGATGCCTGCGTTGGCAGCGATCTGGTACGGGCGAAGTCGCGAGTGGGTGTTCGGCGTGCCGAGCAACTTCCCGATGTCCGCCTCGAAATTGCGGCTCAACCGCTCTTCGAGTGCGGCCGGTGTCGGGTAGTCGGCCACCTTGCGGGAGCGTTCGAGCGAGTGGCGAACGTCTTGGAACCAGATGACTTCGCCGTTTGTGGAGAACAGGAATGGGACATGAAACTGTCCGAAACGGAGCGGGTTGCAAGAGGCACCCTCCGAGTAACGTTGCGCTTGAGTGAGGACGTTCTGGGGTCCGAGGGAAAGCTTTTTCGCCTCGATTATGCCGAGCAACCGCCCGCCGACGAAGAGGGCGTAATCCGCCGGGCCGTTGTCGGTCGGGTATTCTTCCACGGCGACGCCGTCAGCGGCGGATGCTTGGAATGCTGGGGTGTAGGGTGCGATTTGCCAGCCGAGCGAGAGAAGCTTCCCGTCGATGCGGGTTTTCCGCGTCAGCCACTCGGGTTCATCTTTCGCGAGTTTCGCCATTCGGGCAGTTATATCAAAAGTGGCGGAACACGATATGAAAGGTCCGAACTCTTTCAGGTCGATTTTTGGCGGTAGAACGTCGGACTGAGAGCGGTCACTTCACCGAAACGGTTTCCATGCGTGCCATCAGTGCTGGGATGCTGCATTCGCGGAGGAACGCGAGAGTCTTAATCGCCTGCATGAGCCGTCGCTCGGCCTGCGACAAACTCTTCTCGGCGTTCGTCCGTTCGCGGCTTTGGAATGCTGTCTGGCAACATTTCGCCTCAAGCGCGGCGACGGCGAGCCAGTTGTGAACGATTCGGGTGATTGCCAGCTTCTCGAGCAGACTTGCGTTCGTGAAACCCAGTTCGTCTTGGAGCATTTTGACGCGAGAGTGTGTTGCCCGCGCAACGATGACATCGTCGCCGGCCACTTGGGTAACGAGCCAACAGCGGGCCGCGTACACCGGGTTTCCCCACGCCATGATGTACTTCGGATCGGTGAGATACGGTTGAGCTTTGGCGAGCGCGGCCGCGTCGCCTTTGGCGGCCGCTTGGAGAGTCACGCGGTCGGCCTCCGGCAGGCCGTCGAAATTTGCGTCCATCAGCGGTGCGCGTTTGGACTGATCCAACTGTTTGCCGATCTTCTCGCCCAGCTTTTTCAAATTCCCGATGCTACTCATGGTCGAGGTTCTCCAATTTCGTCGCAATTGGCGGTGGTGCAAGTGGTACCCGCTCTGGCGAGCGAGCACCGTGAAAAAGTTACCGAGGAATTCATCGATGCTGAACACGTCTCGTACCGCGTAGCCGTAAACGTCGCGGTGGGCCTGCGCGAATCCCGCTTCGATTCGTCGTCCACTCCGCTCGATGCGATCTAACCCGGCCATCATCTCCCCGAATTCGCCGCCCCCGATATGCTCGTTCACGACGCGGCCGTTGACCCGGCGGGAACGGCGGTAGTAGCGGCCGTTTTTGATGTTCACCCACGCCATCGCGACTTCTCCGAGTTAGACGACAGACGTTGCGGTTGCCCCACTTTATCACACGATGTGGCTGCTTTTAATGGCATGTTTTCGCACGTTGGCGATAGGCGGACTACCCTCCGAGCAACTTTGCCAAGGTGGCACGCTGTTCGGGCGTAAGCACGGCCACGAGTGCGGCGAGAACATCGGAATTTGCACCGTTTAGGGCGGGTTCGCTCGCAACTGCACCCGATTTCGCAGCGCCGTCCGAATGCAAATTCTGTAAGTCGTTGGTGGGGATAGTAGTTGAGGATTGAAGTTCGAGTCCCACCCGGCCCAACTGCGAAACGCGAAGCGAGGGGACGCCTGACTTTTCAGGCGTCCCCTCGCTGTTTTCGTTGCTCGTAATCGACGTAAGTCCGAATTGCGGATCGATTTTTGGGGTCATTTTCGCGTTTTTGGGCATGGTTCAAATCGCAGTAGTTTTGGGTAGCAGGTGCGTACGTTTACGGGCTCGCGGGGGCGCGAGTAGCGTGGGGTTTCGGGCGGTGGCGAGGCAT
>JAYWCL010000069.1:0-8491 GCA_043780595.1 Limnoglobus sp. | reverse complement strand
AACCTCACCGCAAACAGGTGAACGGCCCTTTCAGGGCCGATGAACATTCCAACACCATACCCAAGGCTTTGCCTTGGGCTGACAGAACCGGCCCTACAGGCCGTAAGATTGGCATTTGGAAACGCAGGTGTTCCAAAAACCCGTGTCGGAACTGCAATATCGCGCAACTTCAAAACTGGCGCGTCGGGCTAACAAAACTTATCGAATCACCCCGCTCGAAGTCTAATAACGTGCGCAGCTTAGCGACCTTCTCAACATCCTTGTCGGCTCGATTCGTTACTTCGGTCGGGTCGGTGCGGAGGTCGTGCAACTCGACTTTCGGGTTCGGCAATTGCGTCGCGTTCTACGACGCGAACGCGAAACCGGTCGATGGCAAAGACTACGTCGAAGTATCCGCGGGCAGCAAATACGACCTGAAAGCGCGGAAGGTGGTCGAGTAACGCACGATTCGCATCGACAATTCGCCTCCGAAACCGAAGATGACAGTTCCCGAATTTGGAGGCATCGCGATGAACCTGACCGACCGCCGCGTGGCGGTGCTGCTCGAACAACAATACCAGGAACTGGAAGTGTGGTACCCCGTGTACCGCCTGAAAGAAGCCGGTGCGAAGGTGACATTCGTCGCACCGGAGGCGGGGAAAACTTACGCCAGTAAGCTCGGTTACCCGGCGAAATCCGACGTGGCCGCGAAAGATGTGGCGGCCACGGACTTCGACGCAATCCTGATTCCGGGCGGTTTCTGTCCCGATTACATTCGCCGTAGCGAAGCGATGCTGACGCTCGTCCGCGACATGGATGCGGCGAAGAAACCGACGGCGGCGATCTGCCACGGGCCGTGGGTGCTCTGTTCGACGAACGCACTACGCGGCCGCAACGCAACCAGTTTTTACGCGATCAAAGACGATGTCGCGAACGCCGGCGCGACGTGGATCGATGCCGAAGTCGTGGTCGATGGTCACATCATCACGAGCCGAAAACCCGACGACCTCCCCGCATTTACCGTCGCCTTCATGAAGGTGATTCTTGGGATGACACACGCATGACAGTTCCACGTAAAGGCCACTCGAAAATCGCGGACATCCCGCCAGACTTGCTCGACGATCTCAACGCCGGGACGGTCCCCAGTGCGTCGCTATCCGAAGGTCTGGCGGTCGATTTCTCGCAGCTATTGCGGTCGGCATTTCCCGAACTGCCACCCGAGGCATTCGAGGCCGGCGACGGCGCGATGAGCCTCGGTGTGACGCGACGGATGGAGGCATTCGGCGAGATTTTGCTCTTGCATCGCGGCATCGAAAGTCTGCCGGGCTTGATCGCGCACCCGTCGGACACCGTACGCGGTTGGGCGTGCTACATGATCGGGCTGACGCCGAAGTTGCGGTTGAAAGAGCGACTCGACCTGCTGCGCCCGCTCGCCGACGATGCGCATTTCGGCGTTCGCGAATGGGCGTGGATACCGATGCGTCGGCACATCTCGATGAACGTGCGAAACGCGGTGGCGGCGCTGAAGCCGTGGACGAAGGAAAAGTCGGTGAACTTGCGGCGTTACGCGGTCGAAGCGACCCGGCCGCGCGGCGTCTGGGCGACCCACATCGAGCAATTAAAGCACAATCCCGAGATGGGGCTGCCGTTGCTCGAACCGCTCAAAGCCGACCCGGAAAAATACGTACAAGACTCCGTCGGCAACTGGCTCAACGATGCGGCCAAGTCCCAATCCGAATGGGTATCCAGTATCTGTACGCGGTGGCGTCAGGAATCGAGTAATGCCGCCACCGAGCGAATTTGCGATCGCGCCATGCGTAGCGTCTCAAGGCGGCGACGATAGCTACGGCGATGTAAACGAATCCTCGCCAGTCGCGGCACGCAGATCGGCGAGCGCCCGTTGATACTCGGCGAGGGTATCGACGACTTTCGCACGCGCGCCGGCGGCGAACAGTTCGCGTAAGTTCACTTCGAGAAACGTGCTGGTGCCAAGGTCGAAGCGTTTGCGTTCGAGCATCGCTACCTCGTCCGCCACCGCGACTTCTTCCTTGGCTTTGAGCAACCGCTGATAGGTGCGGTCGAGGTTCGAGACGACATCTTGCACCTCGGCCACAATCACATCGCGTGCGTATCGTTCCTGTGCGAGAACTTGCATGAGTTGCGCCTGTGCAATCTGTGTTCGTCCGAACGCATCGCGGCGTTGCACGGGCAGATCGAGTGCGAGGAAGACTTCCGCGTTCGTTCGATCCGATACGAAAATATCCTTGCCCGCGAACGATTTCTTACCGCCACCGACATCTTGAGTGGCGGCAATCCCCGCGTTTAGCCCCGGCAGTTGCTGGTTGCGTGCGAGTTGCAGATCGACTGTCAGTCGTTCTTTTTGCAATTGAAACCGCATCAACTCCGGGCGTCGTGCGACGGCATGGATCAAGTCTTGCGCCAGTCGATTCGGGTCGAACCGTGCCGGCACGGTGTCCGCGAAGTTCGTCGGCAGTTGGCTCGCGTTCGGCACCACGGGGTTGCCACTCGCGTCGCGCAACAACAGCGACAAGTCGAACGACGTTTGTTGCAATCGGCGTTCGGTGGCGATGAGTGCTCCCTCGCGTTCGGCCACGGTTCGGCGGCCCTCGATGACGTTGAACTCGGGATCGGCACCGAGTTTCGTACGCTTCTCGAACAACTCCTGACGGTCCTTCGCGAGTTTCAAAAGGCCGGCGGAAATCCGATACTGTTCCCCCGCAGAAACCCACGCCCAATAGGCACGTGCCCCCGACCGGAACGCACCCAGGCGGGCGGTTTGCACGGCTGCGAGCGCCAGCGGTTCGCCAATCTGCGCTTGGCGAAGG
This sequence comes from Limnoglobus sp., assembly GCA_043780595.1. Taxonomy (GTDB): domain Bacteria; phylum Planctomycetota; class Planctomycetia; order Gemmatales; family Gemmataceae; genus Limnoglobus. The sequence goes on along the minus strand of JAYWCL010000069.1, from coordinate 5,666 downwards.
ATCGACCGGCGTCGGTCGATCGAACGATCGCGCAGGAGCGGGATTTGCACGCCGGTGCGGAACTCGCCACCGTCGGCAGTTTTGCGGTCGCCGTAGTAAACGGGGAAGTCGCCGTAGCCGAATCGATAGCCGGAAAACGCGGTCATGCCCCATTGCGGAATCGGTTGTTCGATCGAAATATCGAACCGGCTGTTACCGAACGAACCTTCCTGATTCGTGCCGCGCGAACGCAGATTGAGGTCGAACTGGCCCTCGGCCGCGAGACGTTGACCGAGCGCGATATCGCGCTCGCGTTCGGCGGCGAACAACAGCGGGAAATGCTGGTTGACACTCTGGAGAACATCGTCGAGCGCGAGCGGCGCGCTCGAAAGATTGGCGGGCGAAGGCGGTGCGGGAAGCTCGGCCACGGCGGGCAATGCGGCGAGCGTTGGCGGTGCGATGAACTCTTTCAAACCCGCCGCGGGCGGCATGGGCGATTGTACGCACGCACAACCGCAAGCGATGGCCACGGCCCCGATAACTAGCCCGTGCGTCCATGTCATTCTGTGCATCGCATCCTAACGAACGGGGCCAAAGGCAGATGGCTTTTTTAACGTATCCGGTGAGCGAATCGGCGGGAAACCGTTGAGAACGCGCCAGAGTTCCCAACCGAGCGTCACTTGTTGCAATATCACCCAGCCATGTGCCCGAACGCCTTGCCGGAGGAGTTCTTCATTGGGCCAGGGTCGGTCGTTTGGATCGGGTTCGACGAGAATCCGAAACTGTCCGCTGTCGTTGGCCGTCGGATCGACGAGGAACACTCGCCCACCGAAAGTTCCGGCGGCGGCGTCCGGGTAGGCGACGAATTGAATTGCCGGCCAACCCTCGAACTGGAGTCGAACCAAATCTCCCTTGATAACTAGTGGCAGATCGTTCCCGTCGATCAATAGTTCGGTGACAATACCGGGGCGACTGTCGAGCGTCAACGTGGATTGTTTCCAGCCGATTGCCCCGCCCAATGCCACGGTGACGAGTACGTCGGCAGTCACTTCGGACGATTTAATATCCGGGACGATCGTTGCGAGTGGCGTGCCATTCGAGACGAAAATACCGCCCTGTTCGGCGTTCGCCAGAATGCGAAAGATCGTGCCATCGCAAGGCGAATCGACGTACTGCGCCCGTTGCCGCGCGATCTGCACATGCATGTTCAGGAGGTCGCGATCCGCCGCCGCGACTTCGGCATCGGCCATTTTCCGCACGGCATTTTCGGAGTTGATCGACGCATCGGTGTCGGCCTGAATCCGACTCGTCGTATCTTGTGCGGCCTTCACTTCTTGCTCGCCCAAGCTGACGCGGGAAATGCCCGCCTTGACGTTCGCCTTCGCTGCGACGAAGTTCCGATTCGCAATTTCGAGTTCGGCCCGCGAGCCGACTTTCTCTTTGAAAAGCTCGTCCGCGCGCGTGGCGGCAAACTCGGCTTGTTCGACGCTGGCCTTCTGGGAAATGAGTTCTTGCTGAAACGCCTGCAACCGTTCTTGCTGAATGCCGATGAACGTTTTCGCAATGTCGAGCGATAACTTCTGCGAGATTCTCAGATTCCCGATACGCGAATCGATCTCGCGGACGCGCCCCGCCGCTGCAGTCACACGGTTGACGACGGCGGCCTCCATTTCGATCAATCGCAGCTCGAGGTTCGGGTCGTTATCGACGAGTTCGAGAATCCGCTGCCCCGCTTTGACGCGGTCGCCTTCCATGACCAGAATGCGATTGACGCGGCCCGTGATCGGCGAAGAGACGAACTGCAACCGATAGATCGGGTTGAACGCGACGGCACGCCCCGTACCGTGAACGGTCTGTACCCACGGCGTGAAAATCAACACGAACGGCAACACGACAATGCCGGCAAAGACGATCCGCGACAGCCACAGAATGTACCGGGGCGTGACTGCGGCGCGCATCGAGTTCGTTTCGGCAGGTGGTTTCAAACGGTTCATGACTGTTCCTGCGATGGTGTGCGTTCGAGCCGAATCTGCCGGTCCATTCGCTGGGCGACATCGTCGTTGTGCGTGACGACGAGCAGCGTCCACGGCGTATCTCTGCCCGTAATTACCGACCAGACGCGGTCGCGAATTTCGCGATCCATGTTGTCGAGTGTCTCATCGAGGACGAGGAATCGCGGGCGTCCGGCAATCGCGCGTGCCAACACGACCCGCTCGGCGGCACCCAGCGAAAGCGGATGACCACCTGCCGTAAGATGCGTGTGAATGCCACGAGAAAACTCGAGAATCGTTTCGAGGACATCGACCGAGTCGAGTGCATTTCGCGCGTCGGCCAACGTGACATCGGCTCGCCCGACGCAGACATTTTCGAGGATCGTTCCCTCGAAGATTTCGACGCCTTTCACGATGGCGATCTGCTTGCGTAACGCATCGAGTTTCAGATCGCGAACGTCGATGCCATCGATCTGCACCCACCCCGATTGTGGCGTTCGCAGCCCGAACAGCAAATCGACGAGCGTACTTTTCCCGGCTCCGTTCGGTCCGACGACGGCCACCCGTTCGCCCGGTGCGATGACGAACGACAAATCGTGGATGACCGCATCGTGCGCGTCGGTATGCGCGAACGTCAGGTCGCGGACTTCGAGTTTCGCGCCGTGCATATCGCCTTCGTGCGGGCTGATGCCATCGTGTTCGACCGGCAGGTCGAGCATGTGACCCACTTTATCGACCGCAGCAAGCATGTCGTAATAGCTTTCGAGGTGTTTGCCGAACTTCGAGAACGATGCCACGACGAGCGTGACGACCATCTCTGCCGCAACGAGTTGCCCGAGTGTGAGTTGCCCGTGAATGACCATGTAGCCGCCGAGCGCGAGGAGTGACGTGCTGGCAAATACCTGGAGAAACAGTGCGAAACCGATCTGCCGCAACAACACGTGAAAATGCGAGGCCCGTGCGGCGAGGTAATCTTGCGTGAGTTCATCCGCACGGGCTTTCGCGAATTCCGGCCCACCGCTGAGCTTGAACGCGATCGGATTGCGGGCGAGTTCTTCCATCCATCCGGATACGGCATACTTCGAACGCGATTCGCGTATCGCCCGACCGACCGCCCCGCGCCCGAGCACGAACGTCATGAACAGCAGCCCCGCGATCAGCACCGCATCGAATGCGAGCAACAGCGGGTGATAGAACGCGAGCAAGGTCAGCCCGATCATCACTTGTAGGAACAACGACACGCCATCCATCAACAGCGTGGAGGCGGCTTTTTGAATCGTCAGAATGTCGAAGAATCGGTTTACTAACTCGGGGCCGTACTGTTGGTCGAACGCCTTGAGTTCCGCGCGCGGTAAACGATCCGCGAGTGTCGCCACAACGCGAACGAACACGCGCCGCTGGATGTACTCGACGACGATTTGTTGGAGGAGTTGCAAGAACGCCGATAGCACGAGGCAGACGAGTAGCGCCACGCAGAGTGCGAGCAGTTGCTGAACGAGGTTCGAGAGCGCCGCCGTGTTGACGACCGCCATCGCAGTGATCGGCACCGCGAGATTCAGCACGCCGACGCCGATGGCATACACGAGAACCATCCACAACTCGCGGCGTTCCGGCAGCAGATAGCCGAGCAGTCGCGCGAACGGCGATAGGGAAGAGTGGGTGGTTTCGCTCACGTCGGATAGAACCTCTGGTCGGCGGATGCATCTCGCATTATTGATACTAGTTTTTTGCGAAACCGGAAGAGTTTCGGACTCCGCGTTAAATTCCGTTCGTAAAATTACGAAACTCGACGAACGTGTGAGGGCAATCGACTGTGGCGAAACTGTATTTCTACTATTCCACGATGAACGCAGGGAAGTCGACCGCATTACTCCAGGCGGCGCACAACTACGCCGAACGCGGTATGGCGACGCGACTCTACACCGCCGTGCTCGACGAGCGCGCGAGTGGGCGGATCGTTTCGCGGATCGGCATCGGTATGGAGGCACACCCGTTCGACGCGACGACCGACTTTTGGGCCGAGTGCGTACCATCGACGCCGAATTGCGTATTGCTCGACGAGGCGCAGTTCCTGAGCAAAGACCAGGTGACGCAGTTAGCCCGCATCGTCGATGAAGCGAACATCCCGGTTATGTGCTACGGTTTGCGAACCGACTTCCTCGGCGCACTCTTCCCCGGCAGTGCGGCATTACTCGCGTGGGCCGACTCGCTCGTCGAGTTGAAAACGATCTGCTTTTGCGGGCGAAAAGCGACGATGGTCGTGCGCGTCTCGCGGAGCGGCGTCGTGGAACGGGTCGGGCAGCAAGTCGAGATCGGCGGGAACGACCGCTACGTTTCGCTCTGCCGCAAGCATTTTTCCGATTCGCTACGAACCGGAAAGACCGATGGCTGGGATCCCGCTGCGGCAGATCGGATTTCGTAACGTCGCGATTTTGAACGACACTGCGAATCGCATTCCGGGTAAAATCCGTTCGATTGACACACGGGAGTACGATCGATGGCGACGATTTTGATTGTGGACGACAGTACGCTCCAGCGACGCCAATTGCAGACGATCCTTTTGCAGGCCGGTTACGCGGTGACGCAGGCGAGCAATGGCCGCGAGGCGCTCGAAGCCGTCCGTAGAGAAATTCCGAGCGCGGTCGTGACCGACATTCACATGCCCGAGATGGATGGCATCTCGCTCGTCGGCTACCTCCGCAAAGAAATCCCGGCGGTACCCGTGTTGGTGACGACCGACTTCGGCAACGAGGACTTGGCCGTGCGGGCACTCCGCGCCGGTGCGTCGAGTTACGTGGCCAAGAAGCACTTGGCACGCGACATTCTGGAAATTCTCGACGAGCTATTATCCGTAGCCACGATCAAGCAACAGGAAGCGTTCTTCCTCGACCGGCTGACGGTCGCCGAGAATGAATTCACGATCGAAAACAACCCCGACCTGGTCGCGCACGTCGTGTCGCACGTCGAATCGCTGATGCTGCAAATGCGGATCTTCGACGAATCCGAACACGTCCAAATCGGCGTGGCCGTCCACGAAGCCACGGTGAATGCCATCGTTCACGGCAACCTCGAAATTAGCTCCGAGTTGAAGTCCGGCGACTGGCAGACGTATCACGACACCGTCGCCGAACGAAACAAGATGGACCCCTACCAAACTCGCCGCGTCACGATCTCCGTGCGGGCCACCCGCGAACCGATGCTGACGATACGCATCGCCGATCAGGGTAGGGGATACGACCCCAACAAGCTCCCCGACCCGACCGACATCGAGAACATCATGATGGGCTGCGGCCGCGGCCTGTTGCTCATCCGCACCTTCTTCGACACCGTCACGCACAGCCCAACGGGCAACGAAATCACGATGGTGAAACGAAAGTCCACGCGCACGGCATAGGCGGTGCGCATCCCCGTTTAGCCGCGCCGCGTAGTCTTCGGAGCGAAGCGCGTGGGCACGGAGTAGTCGGAGCACAACGCGATTTTCAGGTGAGTTCGCGCGCACGCGCTTCGCTACGCAAAGCCTCCGCGGCGCGGCTAAACGGGAATGGCAGTTGCTCCACCCAATCCATGCACTTCCCGCGATTCGTAGAATGAACGCGAGGCATGGTTCAAATCGCGGTAGTTTTGGGTAGCAGGTGCGTACGTTTACGGGCTCGCGGGGGGCGCGAGTAGCGTGGGGTTTTCGGGCGGTGGCGAGGC
>JAYWCL010000068.1:0-23415 GCA_043780595.1 Limnoglobus sp. | reverse complement strand
TCGCGGCTTCCTCGAAGGCCGCACGCGCGGCAACGAATATCTGCTCCTTTTACACTTGTCGAACATCGAACTCAAGGCACCCGAACCGACAGCCCCCGTCGGCTGAAATCGCTCCGTGTGGAAGAGAATTCTTGGCACGGCTATGAACCATGTCAAAAAGTGTGATAGTCGATTAGTCTAGCATCACGCAAACACGGACACCGCAATCGATGTTTCGGTCTTCCGGCGGGTAGTTGAGGCGGCGCGCCGCACGACAATGCACGGGATCGCTGTACCAGGAGCCGCCGCGAACGATCCGTTTTTTTCGCTCGCTATCGTACCAATTGTCACACCATTCGTAAGCGTTACCGGACATGTCTAAAAGCCCCCACGGATGAGCCGCCACCTTCGCATAGCTCCCCACCGCAGTCGTTCGCTCCAGATACGCACCCTTCGTCTCCGTGCCATATGTGGGAGATAAGCTACCGTCATTGTTCGCTTTGTCGCCGTTTAACGCATCGCCCCAGTAGAAGTGTTGCTTGTTCCCCTTACCGCCACGGTACGCATACTCCCACGCATCCTCATGCGGTAACTGGAAGCGACCGGCCTTGCCGAACGATTTCGCCACTCCACCCTTCGCGTTCAGTTTTTTCAAAAAGACTTGCGCATCATTCCAATTCAATTGTTCCACTGGGAAATTGGCCGTGTCTAAACCCTTTACCTTTGCCTTGCCCTGGCCCGTCGCGCAGAAATAGCTCGGGTTCGCGCCCATGACCGACTGCCATTCCTTCTGGGTACATTCGGTCTTCCCCAACCAAAAACCTTCGGTTTTGAACTGGCCACGTGAAGCTTCCGTTTCGGCATTCAGCCAATCCCGACCCTTCCCCTCAAAGAAGGTATTCGTCAAATAATCCTGCTCCGCCTTCGGCGAGCCCAATTGGCACGTCCCCTTCGGAATCCAGCAAAACACCATCTTCACTCCGTCTGCGATCTCGAACGAAACCTCTTCGCCGCCCTTGAGGGAAGTGAGATCCACCGGCTTCGCCTCTTGGCCATTCAGCGAGAGCGAGCCACCGAACACAACGATCAGCACAAGAGTCATATTGCGGAGCGACATGATACGCATCCTCGGAACATCAGGCGTGAGATTGCAATAAGTCTAGCAGTTTGCAACGACTCCATCGACGGGTACAACCGGCACGACGATTCTGTCTTGTCGGTCCAGCAGAAATTAGCCCACGACGACAAACTCGGTCGAGTTGAGGTTACACCAGTTTAAGCCTGTTTACGTGCCACGCTTTTACATCCTGCCCGAACTCGATAAGCGGTGCTTTCTTGGTGGAGTCCATTAACTCGTCGAAGCGATACGTCACATATTCCCATTCCGGTGTGCAGAACATCAAGTAATAACCGTCCACGCCATGGGAGGTACAAATTGCCAGATTCTTAACAGGAAGTAGTGGATCTCCACCATTCGGCGGCGGTAAGTAGCCAATCGGCAAGATCGACTGCGAGAAATATCCGTATTCCACAACCGTGAACCCAACGATGAATGCTGGCGGCTCCATAAGTAGCTTGCCTCCATTATCTGGTACGGATGGGACTACCATTGTCTGCGGCTAAACTGGTTCGGGAAGTATCTGCCCAAGGGAGTGTCAGCCAAACAAAACTGGACGGACCACAATCCATACGTGTCGCCATCGAGCACCAAAAACAACTCGAAATCGTCAACAGAGTCGTCGAGGCGGAGGCCGAACGCGACACTTTGCAACATCCAAGGCCCGCGAGACTCGAACCGCCCCGGAACGACAAACGCCAGCAAATAGTCATTCGCATTTGTGACGAACAGATCGATGTGAGCGGCTACCCGTTGGGCTAAGTCGAACCGGATCGGGTCGGGGCCATCGGCATCGCCCGCCAATTCAAACTCGCCACCAACACACTCGTACATCCACATGCCATCTGCTGGCAAGTATCGGAGTGTGGTCGGATCGACCGGACATCTTTGGGGACCGCACAGCACACCATGCACGCTGTTCTCCAACTTTGTGACTGAAGCGATCTGAATGGACTTTTACCCCGTGAAGCCGGGTGGCGGGGTGATGGTGCCGTCGTTGTAGCGTCCGGAGAGTTGGCCGGAGTTGAAGTTGGCGGGGGCGGACCACATGGCGGCTTCGACGTAGCTTTTGAAGTGCGTGCCGATGAGCCGCTGCCAGCCGTTGCCGAGGCTGTTGGCGGCCTGATTCGCGTTGATGCACAAACCGGAGTCTTGCACTTTCACGATCGTTTCGAGGCCGCGTTCTTCGAGGTCGAAGGTGACGAACGAGCGTCCGGGGCCGGTCCAATCGGGGTACATTTCGCAGGCCCACGTCATCCGGTAACCCGGCGACCAGACCACGACGGTGCCCCACAACACGCCGCCACCGCCGTTCCAGGCTTCGTAAACGCGGCCGCCGAGTTGGCCTTCGATCACGAACCCGGCAGGGTTCTCGGCGGAGAAAAAATCTTTCGGCCACCAGTTATTGGTTTCCTCGGTCAGTGCCGTCCAGACCCGATCGCGCGGCGCGCGGATCGACACTTCAAAGGCGACTTGATAACTCTGCGCCGGCTTCATCATCTTTGGGTTCATCATGGTGGGCATCTCGGGAGTGACTCCGGGCCGCTGGGTGAAGTGGTCGCCGGCGCGGTACACTGTGGTAACATTAGGTTAGCAAACTCGACGCGAAGGAACTGCTATGATCCGACTCGCATTCGCGATTCTTTCGATTTATTTTCTGGCCGCAAATGCGAACGCCCAACCGGGTGGCACCGCCAAACTGCTGGACCACGAGGCGAAAGAGCCGTACCGCTGGCGCGTGGCGTTGCATTTGTCGCGGCACCCCGTGTTCTCCGGGTCGTTCCGCGAACAACTCGGCAAAGAGATTCGGGCCGCGTTGCAAAGCACGCACGGTGCGGCCGGCGAAATCGAAATCGTCGACCTCGCCGCACCGAGCGATCCGGCCAATCCGATGTGGAAAGCCTACGCCGAACGCGGTTGGGCCGCACTCGACCCGAGCGCCACGCGGGAACTCAACGGCGTCAAAACGCACATCCTCAAAATCGACTACCGCGACGGGGCGTTTCAACTCGAGGCGAAACAGTACGACGGCTTCTGCGGAATCGCTTCGCCGCTGCCGCGCAAACAAACGACGCGATCCAGCGAGATGCTCAGCCGCGTCGCACTGCTGTTGCTCGAACCCGACTTCGGCCCCGTGGGTACCGTCGAACCGATCGCCGCGGAACCCGAAAACGTGATGGTGACCTTACGTGGGCACAGTGTCGCGCCGATGGCGAACTACGTGAAAATGGGCGACATTTTTGCGGTGTCGGTCGTTCGCGACGAACGCAAGCCGACCGACCCGAAGGCCGATGCGCGTGCGCCCGTCGCGACGTTCCGCACCGGCGTGCCGTTCCCGTATACGCTGTTGAAAGTGATTGCTCCAGTGCAAGACGGCGCGTGCAAGTGCGTCGTCCTGACTCGGTGGCGCGATGCGTTTGGGCTGGATATTTTGGGTCGCAATGCGCGTCGCCGCGTGGGGCTGCGTTGCATCAAGTTGCCCACGAAGGAAACGCACGTGCAACTTCGGCTCGTCGGGCTGGATGGCTCGCCGCACCCGCGTGGCTCGCTGCTTTCCGTCGCAGGAACCGACCTCGATTTCGCGGCGAAACCGGCGGGCGACGACCTGTTCGCGATGCGCGGCGGCGTCTACAAATCGGCCCGGACGTTCACGAATGTCGCATGTATTTCGATCTCGGTCGGAGCCGGTCGTTCGCAACAATTTCCGATACCGGTGTTGTCCGACGAGCCGATCGTGCTCAAGTTCGAAGTGAAACAAGAGGAAGAAGATCGCGCGCTATTTGCGAACGAAGTCAACGCCGTTCGCGGTCGGGTATCGGAACTCGTGGCGGCGCAGGTGGCGTTGTTCTCGACGATGAACTCGCTCATCGACGGCGGTAAGAATCGCGACGCACTCAGCCGCGCCGAAGATGGCCTGGCGCGTGCGGACCCGACCGAAAAAAGCTTGGCGGAAGAAGTCAAACAACTACGCGAACGGCCGCTTGCCGCCGATGAAACGCTCAAGAAAATTCTCGACCGCTGCGACGCGCAACTCGGCATCGTCCGACGCGGCCAGAAGACGCTGACCGAGCGGATCGAGCAACTCAAAGAACGCGCGTTGGCATCCGCCGACCCGGCGAAGCTCGAGAAGGAATTTCGCGCGAAAGAACTTGCCGCCCGCATTAAGGATCTTCTCAGCCGCGGCGATGTCCCCGAAGCGCTCGAGGCGTACGATCAACTCATCAACCTCGTGCCGGAACAGCAAGATTTGAAGGATACTCGCGAGAAACTTCTGGCCGAATGGACGCCGAAGGACGATGAACACCGCAAGAGCCGCGATACGCTGCGGACGTGGCAAGCGGCCAAAACCGTCGAGGAATTTCGGGTTGGTCTCGCCACCGTAAAGGCGATGATTGAAGTCTTCGTTCGCAAACGCGACTCGCTCGGAATGCGACGATTGTTGAACAGCTTCGAACCCACGTATGCGGCGCTCAACACGATCTTGCAAGCGACCGAAGGCACGACCGAAGAGGGCGCGAAAACGATTCTGCTAATCGAAGACATTGTTGCCAAAGCGCGGCTACTCGAGGAGTCCGTCCGCGAGTTCGCCAATAAAATCGCCACACCCGAGAAGAAGTGACATGCACCCCGCCTACAAGCTCATCGACGAAGCGAGTGTCTTCACACCGGCACTCGTGTTTTACCCCGCACTCATTCGCGAAAATATCGCCGCCATCATCGCGATGGCGGGCGGAACGGAGCGACTTCGTCCGCACGTCAAGACGCACAAAACCGCCGAGATCGCGAAGATGCAACTCGAAGCGGGGGTGACGAAACACAAGTGCGCCACCATTGCCGAAGCCGAGTTGCTCGCGAGTGTCGGCGTTCCCGATGTGCTAATTTCGTACCCGCTCGTCGGGCCGAACGTCGGGCGGTTACTGACACTCATTTCGCGGTTCCCCGGAACCGCGTTCTCGACGATCATCGATCACCCCGCGCAGTTAAAGCCAATTTCGGCGGCCTTGGCAGCCTGTGGGAAAACGATCGATCTGCTCGTCGATCTCAACGTCGGCATGAACCGCACCGGCATCGCCGTGGGTGACGATGCGGTGTCACTCTATGCGCAAATGGCGAACTCCCCCGGCGTGCGGCCCGGTGGCTTTCACGTCTACGATGGGCACAACAGCAGCGAACCGCGAGCCGACCGCGATGCCTCGGCACGGGCCACGTTGAGCCGCGTACTGCCGATGCGAAATGCGTTGCAGGAACGCGGTATTGCGGTGCCGCGGTTAGTGTGCGGGGGCACGCCGTCGTTCCCGAGTTACGCCGCCATTCGCGATGTCGTCGGCCTCGAATGTTCGCCTGGCACCTACGTATTGCACGACGTCGGTTACGGTCGTTATCCCGACCTCGCGACCGTCACCCCCGCCGCGATCTGCCTCACGCGAGTGATTAGCCGCCCCGCCCCGAACCGAGTCACGCTCGACCTCGGCAACAAGTCCGTCGCCGCCGACCCGCTGATGGTGAAGCGGGTGAAGCTACTCGATTTCCCCGAGCATACGATCGTCATGCACAGCGAAGAGCACCTCGTCGTCGAGACGACCGTGCCGGTCGATTACTTGCCCGGCGATCTGGTGTACGCGATCCCCGGCCACATCTGCCCGACGGTGGCACTGCACCGCGAAGTGTTAATCGCCGAAGGTGGCGAGATTGTGGCACGCTGGAAAGTCGCGGCCCGCGACCGCTTTTTGACCGTGTGAGTCACTTTGTAAACCAACTCGCTGGCAGTGCCTCGAAATCTTCCAGCGTGTGCAACACCGAGTCTGCGCCCGTTTCCATTAGCTCGTCGTACGGGTGCCAGCCGGTGGCGACGGCCACCACTTTCGCGCCGATAGCTCGGGCGCATTTGACATCGAGTGGCGTATCGCCGATCACCCAGACGGTACTGGGTTCGACGCCTGGCCCCGCGGCCATCAGTGCCGCGCGTGCGACGTCGTCGCGGTCGCGGTGATCGTCGCCGAACCCGCCGAACGGGAAGTAGTCCCACAACCCGAAATGGTTCAATTTGTGTTGGGCACCGACGCGAACGTTGCCCGTGAGTAGCCCGAGTTTGTGACGCTTGTTTTCGGCCAACTTCTTCAGCAACACCGTTACACCCGGCAACGCCTCGCCTTGGTAGGTATTCAAACAGTGCGGCAACTGCCCCAGATAGGCCTGAGATAGTTTGCGGTAGTTTTCCGGTGTCGCTTCGACGTTGTGTACCCGCAACAGGTCGTAGCCAATCGCGGGATCGGTTCGCCCACTATACGGCACCTCGTCGCGAATTTCGGTAATCCCGAAAGCCGTACGAAGTGCCGATTCCATCGCCGCCTTGCCTGCACCGTTCGTTTTCACGAGCGTGCCATCGATGTCGAATAGGAGTGTTTGCATGAAACAGTATTAGCTACCGACACGCAAACATTCCAGACGAGCTTTGGTGGTGCTCGCTCACCGCTTGTCGAATCTCGTTACTTGTTGACGATGTTTCGCATCGGCTCGCCGAGTAACGCACGTCGACAGGTTTCGGCCCCTTTGACTCGCATATCGAGCAATCCTTCTTCGGAATAAAACGCCGAGTGTGGGTTGATAATCACCCGTTCGTAGGCGGGGTGCTTGGGATCGCGCCATGCCACCAACAGCGGGTGATCGGCGGGTGGCGGTTCGTCGGGCAGCACGTCAATTGCCGCCCCCGCGAGTTTGCCGGAAAGGATCGCGTCGGCAATGCACGTCGCATCGACGACGGCACCGCGCGCGGTGTTCACCACGTACGAACCGTTCGGCATTTTGGCGATCGCTTTCGCGTCGATGATGTGGCGCGTTTCGGGCGTCAGCGGGCAGTGCGTACTCACCACAAACGCCTGTTTCAGCAGCGTATCCAGGTTTTCAACCCGGCGAATGCCGAGCGCTTTGTCCATGCCGTCTTCGGTGTACGGGTCGTAAAATGCGACATCCATACCGAGCGATTTCGCCCGAAGTGCCGTGGCTGCACCGATGCGACCGAGGCCGACGATGGCGAATACTCGACCGCGAAGTCGAACGATCGGCGCGGCATGGAGGTACGTCCACGCCCCGTCGCCGTGTTGCAATCGCTGGTTCAACAAGTGGATGCCGCGCGTCAGCGAGAGCATCAAGCCGATGGCGGAGTCGGCGACTTCCTCGGTGCCATAGTCGGGTACGTTCGCGACCGGAATGCCTTTGGAGCGAGCCAGCACGTGATCGACGTTATCGAAACCGACGCCGCAACGCACGATGAGTTTGCAGTGGGTCAGCGTCGAAATCGTCTCGCTCGAAATCCGCAGGTTGTGGTAAATCATGATCGCGTCGACACTTTCGATTTTGCCGGCGAGATCGCTTTCGGTGTAGGCATTGAGAGCCACGACATCGGCAATATCGCCGAGGATGCGTCGCTCGGGTGCGAGGTCGTCGTCGATGAAGTCGGTAATTGCCACGCGAAATCGTGCGGTCATCGTGTCTCTCCGGCAGGTGTGTGTACGAGTGCTTTATAGTGTTCAGTTCAAAACGAGGCGTCGCTGGGCCTTATTCAGAACGGGATGCGAATCGATGTCGTTTTGATCCGCTGGCTGACGGATTTGAACTCGGGGTGCGTCGAGTCTTCGAGCCACTCGAACGCGATCGTTTCCGATGTCGTGGGGATGCCGCCGGCTTGGAATAACCGCTTCAATGCCGTCCGATGATCGTGCGCGTTGCGCGACGATAAACAATCGTCGGGCAGGAACACGGTGAAGCCTGCCACCAGTAAATCGAGTGCGGTTTGCAAGATGCAGACGTGGGTTTCCATACCCACAAGGACGATGTTCGGGCGTTCTCGCGAACGCAGTTCTTCCAACACGCCCCGCGTGCCGCAACAGCTAAACGAAGTCTTGGCGACGGGTACACTCGGCAGGCATTTGGCAATTTTCGCGTCGGTCGGCCCGAGACCTTTGGGGTACTGTTCCGTCGCGAAAATCGGGATGCCCAACTGTTGGCCGACTTCGAGAAGAAACGCGATGCGGTCGATCAACGCATCGCGCGAAGAGATCGTTACCAGCAGCTTGTCTTGCAGGTCGATCACCAAAAGCTGGCTATTCGATGTCGTCAATCGGGCGGGGGTCGGCATGGCAATACTCCAGAATTTAGACCGATTTCGATAGCGCCGTCGCGAGTTGTCGAATCGCTCGCTCGACGATGCTCTTGCGTTCGTCGGTCCAGTCGCGTTGGGCGTAACGGACGTCGTACAAAATCTGCGTAACGGTCGTCGGCACATCGGCAACGCTTGCCGTTTCGGGCTGTAATTTCAGTCGTTCCGCGACTCGGTCTGCATACTCGTTCGGCGTCTCTCCGTCGTTCATTGCGTGTCCATTCGCGGTCAATATCGCGATCATCTGCGCGTACCACGGGACGGGGTCGGCGGGTGTCGCGTCGAGAATTGTATCACGGCTCTGTCGCGTACGGCGAATCGCATTTCGCACCACAAACCCGATGATGGCGAGGACGATGGCGAAAGCGACGAGCCAACCGGTGTTCTTTTCAAAGAAGCTCGAGACGTTCTTCGTCAAGACTTTTTGACTCTCCGCGTTCAAGCCGATGATGTAGTTAGCGAACAGTCGTCGCCCTTCGCGGCCCGCGGAAAACACACCGCCGTCCGTTGCGTCCAATGTGGAAGTGATGTCGGGCGTCGGATCGAGCGACAAAAACAGCCAGTCGCGATTTCCCGAACCGGGCTTCTCGTCGGTCGACGGTCGCGAGACGAGCACCTCGGCCCAGGCGTGCGCGTGTTCTTGTTTAATCACGTAGTGGCCATCGTCGAGCCAATCGCGACCCTTGTAACCGAGCACGAATTGCGCCGGGATGCCGACGGAACGCAACAGCATAACGAGCGCCGCCGCGAATCGCTCGCAGTGCCCGGACTTGGTGTTGAAGAGAAAATCTTCGATCGGGTCGAGCTTGCGTTCCTTGCGTTTGAGGTTCAAGGTGTACTCGAACTCGCCGGAATACGCGAGGTGATCGCGAAACGCTCGTGCGACCCGCTCGTGGTGAATCTCGTTCATTTTCAGAGTGATCGGGTTGAGCGACGTGCGAATTTCAGCGGGTAAGCGATCCTCTGCGATCCATCGGTCGATCCACTGATTCGCGAGCGTCCCGATGCGGTTCTCTTGAGGGAAGGCCGTCAATTTGGTTCGAGGATCGGTCTGGTTTTGGAACGGCTCTGCGAGTTTGAAAGTGTGCAGCGGCTCCTCGCCGTTGGCGTTTCGTTCGTGAACGATTTGCCAATAAGTGGTGGGACGACCGATCTGCGAACCGAGCGGCGAGAACGAGCCATCGTTCATCTGTCCCCAGTAGCGAAACCCCGTGGCTGTTTCGTGAACGATTGGCGGCGGACCGAGTGCGAGGTAATCGGCGGGGTCGCTGACGGGCGCGCCCGCGATCTTGCCGACGATGCGGAATTCGACGCGATACTGTTTGTCCCACAGTTTGGGATACTCGAACGAGGAACTATCGGGGTACGGAATCGGTTGCTCCGGTGACGTGACGTAAACGCGCGGAATACCGCCCTTGCTCCACTTGCCCTGCGGGTACTGATACTCGGTGTAGGCCGCCACCCGCCAACGTTGATCGGCCGGAATCTCGTTCATCGGGCTGCCGTCGGAGTTGCGGGCAAACACCTCGAACGCCGGTTCGCTGTTCACGCGTAACTCGCCCGTGCGGGACAAGTCCGGAGCATCGCTGCTGCCCGTTTCGAGCCGAGATTTGAACAACTCCCACTGCATCGAGCTACTTCGTGGCGTGAGGAAGAACAACGGGAGTGCTACGACGACACCGACCGCGAGCCAGCGTACCGAGCGAAAAAAGTGCGAGCGCCCGAGGCGTTCTGTGGGGCTGGGCCTGCCGATACCTGCGAACGGTTCTGCAACGGTCGGGCGCGAGCGCGGAGGGAACATCGCTCGAAACCACGACGCCGGGCTGACCCACGATGCGAATCCCGTATCGGCAACGGTCACCGGCGGCAGGGGTACGTGGCCAGAGGCGCGACGGATGTAAAACAGCGTCAGGCTCCAGACACCCGTGAGGCAGTACAAAGTGACGAGGACGACGAAGCCGAGATCTTCGCACAGCGAACTCGCCAGCCCGACCGACACGAGACCGACACCTTGCAGCGCCCACCAGTCGCCGACGTGCTTCGGGCGGAACAGTTTCGCAGGCACGAGGATCATGAGCAGCGGAGCGAGGAACGGCAGCCCACCGGCGGGCCAGGGGAGCGTGTTGATGAGGCTATCGGGGCGGCGATAATGGATCACGATCCAGATGACGGCAATCGCGCCGATGACGGCACCGAGCCGGTTCGCGGCCACCAACGAAAGTTCGTTACCCCTGCGGTCCGCACGAAAAAACGCCACCACCATGAGGATCGTGACGACACCCGTGAAGAACGACACTTCCGGCAAGTAGTCCCACTCGGAATACCCGAGGCAGATACAGCCGAGCGCAAGCGTCAGGTACGTGCTGAGTCGAAATGCAAAATCGGTCGGCATCGCTCGCCCTCGTTACTTCCCGGCTACCGGTGGCTCGTACCACGCCATTGGCGATGCGGGGCCGACGCAGACGAACGGCACGCCCGTTGCCGCGTTGAGTTCCATCGCCAGCGTCGTGTTCGGATTACTCGTAATTAATAGTCGCGCGCACCGATTCGAGCGACGTCGGAGTGCATCGAGCGGCAACAGGTGCGTTGCATTCGATAGTGGTGCATCGGCTAATAAACCGAGTGCCTCCAAGCCGAATCCATCGCTTGCACGACCGCTGCGCCAGATTTTGGAACCGGCGAGAACGAGCGTCGCTTCGGGTTGCTCCTCACTGTGGCACCACGACCAAAACACACTTGCGGCCAAGCTGATTGCGGCTTCCGCCCGTTCGACATCCGCCGCCGTCGGCGCGGGGGGAACCCAGACTTCGACGACCATCAGCACATCGAGCGGTTCGGTGCTGTCGTACTCGCGGACCATCAATTCGTTTCGGCGTGCCGTCGTTCGCCAGTGGATATCGCGCGGCGAATCGCCGGGCCGATACGCGCGCACGCCACGAACGTCGGCCCCCTGATTCGACTGCCTCCGCAGCGGTCGGCGAATCTGATTGTCCCCGGCACCCGTGCGGATCAACCAGCGCCGGAGTTTCCCCGAGTTCACCAAACCGATCGCCGGCAACACCGTCAGCATGACCGATGGTTCGGCGGGCAAGATGTACTCGATCAGCCCGAACGGGTAACCGGCGATGATCGAGATCGGCGATGTCTCGTAACGGCCACGCACCTGCGGATGGATCGTCGTCGAAATCCGTCGCGTCTCGTTGGGTAGCAGTGCGGGGACGAATACTTCGGCCGAATGAATTGCAGAGGTTTCGAGAATCGTGATCGACGCGCCTTTGTCCGCGTCGTTGGTGACGATGGCGGCCCGCACCGCCTCGCGGCCCGCAAAGCTCGGTGTTGCGATCGCGCGTGCCACACTGACGCGATGTGCCGAACGCCACGCGAGCCAGGCGTTCAGACCGACCAGCCCGAACATGAGGTAGCCGATGAGGATGAGCAAGTTGATCGTTTTGATCAGCCCCGCGGCCAGCATGATGCACGCGCAGACGACCCAGAGAAAACCTTCGCGGGTCGGCCGCCAGCGGAATCGGCTCACGGCGCGTCCCTCAGATACGGACTTTCGTCTTCGATAAAATGTCGTGCAAAATCGGGGCGGCATCGTCGCGACCGCCTTGATCCCAAGCCTTCGTCATCAACCGGTGTGCCAGCACGGGCACCGCGAGTTCCTTCACGTCTTCCGGGCGAACGTGATCGCGGCCATCGATCCGCGCGAGCGCCTGACACGCCCGATAATACGCCAGCGCCGCCCGCGTACTCGCACCGAGCTTGATGTCCGGATGCTCCCGCGTCGCATCGACGACATCGAGCAGATACTCCGCCACCGGCACGGACACGATACTTTCCCGCGAATAGCGTTGCAACGCGACGACGTCGTTCGGGTTCAACACCGCCTTGAGTTCGTCGACCGGCTCGCCGCCGCGATGCTGCAAGAGAATATCGCGCTCGGCTTTGCGGTCCGGGTACCCGACTTTCAAACGCAACATGAAGCGGTCGAGTTGGCTTTCAGGAAGCGGGTACGTGCCTTCAAATTCGTACGGGTTTTGCGTGGCCAGCACGAGGAAAGGCGGCCCGAGCGGGAACGTGTCGCGATCGACCGTCACCTGTTTTTCGCTCATCGCTTCGAGGAGTGCCGATTGCGTACGCGGTGTGGCGCGATTAATTTCATCGGCGAGCACGATGTTCGCGAACAGCGGCCCCGGCATGAACGTGAACGTCGATGTCGTTTGGTTGTAGACGTTCGTGCCGATGAGATCGCCGGGCAGAAGGTCCGGCGTCGCCTGAATGCGGTGGAACGTGCAACCGAGGCTTTTCGCGATGGCCTTGGCGAGTAATGTTTTCCCGACGCCGGGCACGTCTTCGAGCAGAAGGTGCCCATCGGCGAGGAGTGCGACGAGCGCGAGCCGGACGACCTCGGGTTTGCCGAGGAAGACCCGCGAGACGTTGTTGCGAAGGGAGGAGAGCAACCCGACGAGTTCCTCGGGCGTACGCGTGAAATTCGTATCGCCCGTTGCGGTATGCGACGCCGTCATGCGAGGAGTGTTCCCTGGGTTATGGATCGCACACGATACTCGTACGCTCGCCGGCTTATTGTCGTTCGAACTTGAACGGCGTGCCGCCGACGCCGCCGCGCAGGTTCAGGCTCGGTTTGCGGGTTGCCATCAGTGCCGCCGCTTCTTCGCGGTCGGCTTGCTCTTCCTTCGTTTCGGAATCGTCCGCCGCCTGCTCGGCTTCGGCGGCAATCGCCTTCAACGATAGCCCGATCCGCCGCTGTTCGGTGTCGATGTTCACGATCTGCACCGTGACCACCTGCCCTTCGCTGACGGCATCGCTGACCTTACGAACGCGGCCCGTCGTCAGTTCGGAAATGTGAATCAGGCCTTCGATTCCCGGTGCCAGTTCGACGAATGCGCCGAAGTCGGCAATGCGGGTGACCTTGCCTTCGATGCGAACGCCGGGTCGATGATCGCGGGCGAAATCGTCCCACGGGTTACCCTGCATCGCACGCAAACTGAGTCCGATCTTGCGTGCGTCGCGGTCGAGCCGGGCGATCTTGACTTCGACTTCCTGGCCGACTTTGACGACTTCCTCGGCGGTGCCGACGCGCGTCCAGCTCAGTTCGGAGATCGGGATCAGGCCATCTGCGCCGCCGAGATCGACGAACGCGCCGAACGCCTTGATCGTCTTGACGATGCCCTTGCGGACCTGGCCTTCTTCGAGCTTCGACCAGAATTCCTCTTCCTTCATCTTGCGTTCGCGTTCGAGCAACGCCCGCCGACTGACGATCAGGTTGCGGTCGTGAATGTCGACTTCGATGACCACGCACTTCAGCTTCTGGCCGATGAACTGCTCGGGTTGCTCGACGCGGTACAGGTCGGCTTGGCTGATCGGCATGAACGCCTTGATGCCGTTGACTTCGACCATCAGCCCGGTCTTGTTTTTGTTGACGTCGGTAACGCGGGCTTCGACGATCATGCCGAGCGAAATGCCGGACCAATCCGTCACGGTCTGGACCGCGCCGCCGAGCGTCAGTACGAGCAGGCCGTTCGCGGAGTCGTAGCGTTCGATCATGAATTCGACTTCGTCGCCAATGTTTGGATACTTTCCCTCGAACTCCTGGATCGCCAGCACGCCCTGGCTGCGGCCACCGGGCACGTCGAGGAACACATCCTTGCCGTGAATGCTCAGCACGCGGCCCTTCTTGCGTCCGCCGACGGCTTTCTCGGTCGGATTTTCGGGCGAATCCAGCGGCGGCAGTTCGGCCATCGCGGACATTGCCGCATTCAGTTCGGCTTCGATATCCTTGTCGAGGTCGCGCTTGTTCGGCTTGTAGCTGTCGAAATCGCGTACCGCGTTCGCGTTCTGCGGCGGGTTCTTGGCGTTGTCTTGCGGGGGCTTGTCGCCGCGCTGCCACTTCTCCGGGATCGGCTTGCCGCCGGGCCGCGGCGCACCGGGCTTCGGCGCGGCGCTGAACCCCGTTGTATGCACGGGCTTCGGCGCAGCCGCGGGCACCGGTGCCTGCGTTTCGGGTGTTGGGGCGGGTAGCGTTTCGGGCAGTGGCTCGGTCGACATTCCATCATCCTCGGAGAAACCTCTTGCACGGAGGTATCGGTATGAATTATGGGCCATCTGCGGAACTGACAACCGATCTCGCGAACGAATGCGTGCCGAACGTCGCGATCCTCTCTAACATTCACTTCATGACCCCACGCAACAAGCGTCTATTCCTGGCCGCGAAAGCCATCCTTGCGTTGGTCATCATCGTCGCTGTGGGGCGACATTTTGCGAACACGCTGAACAATCACGCCGTCAGTTACGATGCCGTATTCGACCGCTGGTGGAACTGGATCCCCGTCGGTTTGCTCTACCTCGGCACGCACACGACGTGGGGCACGTTCTGGTGGATGCTCATGCGGCGTCAGGGCGTGAACCTCAGTTGGAAACTCGGGTTACGCACGTACTTCGTCAGTCAGTTCGGCAAATACGTGCCGGGCAAAGCGTGGGTTCTGGTCGTGCGGGCAGGGCTGTTGCGTTCGGTGCCGGGTGCAACGCCACTCGTCGTCGGTGTCACGTCGGCGTACGAAACGATCGTTTCGATGGCGTCGGGGTCGATCCTCGCGGGGTTGCTGGTGCCGCTCACGGGCATCGGTGGCGAGTACACCAACGGGCGCGGGCCGTTCCTGATTGCGGTAGCGGGGCTGCCGGTCGGCT
Organism: Limnoglobus sp.; assembly: GCA_043780595.1. Classification (GTDB taxonomy): domain Bacteria; phylum Planctomycetota; class Planctomycetia; order Gemmatales; family Gemmataceae; genus Limnoglobus. Next base: position 8,455 of record JAYWCL010000068.1, on the reverse strand, counting down.
TGTTCCTGCTCATCCGCCTGATTAACCGCATCGGCCGGATGCGTTACGGCCAAGATGTGCACCTCGTGCGCAATCCGCCGGTGGGCCTATTATTGCTCGGCTTGGTGCAAGCCGCGTTCGGCTGGTGCCTGCTCGCACTCAGCGTCCGGCTCGCCGTCGATGCCGTGGTGCCAGATATGAACGGGCCGACGTTTGCGGACCTCGGCGGCGATCTCGCCACGATTGCCGTCTCATACGTCGTCGGGTTCGTCGTGCTGGTCGCACCGGGCGGGTTGGGGCCACGCGAATATCTGCTGTCGGAAATTTTCGCGATCCGCCTCGCCGGCGCGACGCCGAACCCCGCTTCGCAAGCGGTGCTGTTCGCGATCATGCTGCGGTTAGTCTGGACGACGTTTGAAGTCGCGGTCGCCGGTTCGGCGTATCTGTTCGGCCGAACATTGGCAGCAAAACCGGAAGAGGGGAAACCATGACGCGCGCAGCACCGAATCCGAATCTGCTCTCGCTCGTCGTGCCCGTTTACAACGAAGTCGAGAGCCTGCCCGCGCTGGTGGCCGAGATCGCCAACGCCACGAAAGACATCGGGCGCACCGTCGAGATTCTCTTCATCGACGATGGGAGCAACGACGGTTCGTGGGAGGTCATTCGCGATCTCGCTGCAAAATCGAATGAGGTGCAAGGCTATCGCTTTCGGCGAAACTTCGGCAAAGCGGCGGCACTCTCCGCAGGCTTCAAGGTGGCATCCGGTTCGATTGTGATGACGCTCGATGCCGACTTGCAAGACGATCCAATCGAGATCCCGCGCTTCCTCGCTGCTATCGATACGGGTGCGGATGTCGTGTGCGGCTGGAAGAAAATTCGCTACGATCCCTGGCACAAAGTCTTCCCGAGCCGCGTCTTCAACGGCCTCGTGTCGTGGCTCACTGGCGTGAAGTTGCACGATCACAATTGCGGGTTCAAAGCCTATCGCGCCGATGTCATTCGCGAAGTGAAACTCTACGGCGAACTCCACCGCTTCGTGCCCGTCCTTGCGGCAGCGGAAGGTTTTCGCTGCGAGGAACTCATCATCCACCATCGCGCCCGGAAGTTCGGCCATTCCAAATTCGGGGCACGCCGATTCCTGAAGGGGTTCATCGATCTGATCGCGGTCTGGTCCCGCACGACGTTCGGCAACCGCCCGATGCACGCCTTCGGCACACTTGCGATTCTGCTGGCGTTCTTCGGTGCGATCACGTGGATCGCCACGATGTTCCTGCCACTCGGAAGCGCGTTCGGGCCGTTCGTTTCCATGCTGTCGTTTCTGTCGTTCATCCTCGCGGGGCAATCGGCATTCACCGGCATCTCTGCCGAGATGGCGCTCGCCCGATCCGCACCCGACGCACCGTACCGAATTTCCGAAACCGTCCCCGCACGCGAAGCCCACCCGTAATGATTTCCACGACCGATCCGACCCGCGCGTTACGCCAATCGATGTATCTCGTACTCGGTGCGATGGCACTTGCGATTGCCACGGCAAAGATCGTCGGCGCGGAGAACGTCTACGAACCGAGCCGCTACAAACCCCTTGCCACGCAGTTCGATGCCACTCGCGCCGATACGCCTGAGCGTGCGTGGCCGGAGAAACGACCCGAACCGACGCTCATGTTCGGTTCCAACGATCGGTCGCGCTGGGCGACCGTGCGGGCCATCGTCGAGAACGACACTTACGTCATCGGCAAGCGTGCGAATTTTAGAGCCAAAGAACCGCCTTACGGTGATAGCGGCATCATCTTCGAGGAATCGTACAACTCGATCGATAAGGTGATGGACCCCGACACCGGCGAGTTTTATTCGAGCAAACCGCCGTTGTTCGCCACACTGCTCGCGGGGGAATATTGGCTCCTCCACAAGCTGTGCGGGCTGTCGATCGACCGCGACCGCTGGCTCGTCGTCGGCATCATTCTCATCACTGTGAACGTCCTGCCGTTCGCGCTGTATTTGTTGTTGCTGGCAAAGTTGATCGAGCAATATGGCCGTAGTGATTTCGGCAAACTGATCACCTTCGCGGTAGCGGCATTCGGGACGTTCGCGATCACGTTTTCGTCGACGTTGAACAACCACACGCCCGCGATTTTCTGCACTCTGTTCGCGATATATCCGCTATTGCGCTCCGAATCGCCGACGAAACGCGATCTCTTTCTGAGCGGCTTGTTCGCGGGGCTGAACGCGACATTCGAGCTACCCGCGGCCGCATTCGCGGGCGGCCTCGGCTTGCTGTTATTGCTCACGCGATTCCGCCAAACACTGACATACTTTCTGCCGGGGCTGGCGATTCCAATCATTGCGCTACTCGCGTGCAACGTCATTTCGATGGGCAAAATCACCCCCGCCTACGGTGAGTTCGGCGGACCCTGGTACAACTACGGCGGCAGCCATTGGCTCAAACTCAAGGAGCCAGTCCGACCGCGTGGCATCGACTTCAACAACGAATCGACCCCCATCTACGCAATCCACCTGCTCGTCGGCCATCACGGCTGGTTCAGCCTCACGCCGGTCTGGCTCGTCGCCGCGTGCGGGTTGATTGGACAGGCACGGCGTCTGCGCGAATCGATGCTGGGCAAACTCGCAACGGTGACGATTGCCGTGTCCGTCATCGTCTTTGCGTTCTATCTGACGCGATTCCAAAGCTACAACTACGGCGGAAACACGAGCGTCGCACGCTGGCTGATCTGGCTCTCGCCGCTCTGGTTGATGGGCCTCCTCCACGGCGTCGACCGCATTGCCGATTCCAAACGCTGGCGATTCACCATCGTGGTGCTGCTCGCATTCTCCGTACTGGCGGTGTTCTACCCCGCATGGAACCCGTGGCGCAACCCGTGGATCCTGCAACTCTGCCAGCAACTTGGCTGGGTGCGGTATTAAAACGACATGATTTCGATCGCGCTCGAGGTCGGCAAAATCGACGTAAGTCAGAATTGCGGAGGCTCGAAAACCGGTTTTTCGGGTAATTATCGGTCTCAAAATGCCACTTTTTGATCGCAAATCGCGGATACGATTCGAGGTTTCTTACCGTAAATCGAAGTTCAGATGTGGGTTACGTCAATGGTCATTCAATTGACACTCGCTGAAAGACCCGGTCAAAAACCGACCGGATGCGCCCTAAAATCGACCAATATTGACCGAAAATCGACCAACATTGACCAAAAATCGACCGGACACCACCGTTTTATGTCCGTTCGTGCAGATCGCAAATTCCGACTTACGTCAAATCGCGTTTCGCTTTTTGACAAATTGCATTCGTGTGGGTGAAGCCGAGTCACGGTTACACTCATTACACACACATTCCTAACGAATGTTCGTCACATGCGGAGAGCAATTAATCGGCGGCAATTGGGACTGGTTTCGGTTCGGCGAGTGGAGGATAGGCAAGGATAGTCGCTTTGATTTGTTCGGCGAAATTGTAGATGCCATCGACCGATTCCAGAGGGAACTTGTCGCCGTCTTTTTTCTCGTGAAAGAGCATCAAAACGAGCTTCTTCGTGTTGTTGAACAACAGCCGACAAACTGGCTTACGGTTGTTGTCGTCGAGCAAGATGGCGCAATAGCTTTGCGAATCGCGCATACAGACGCGGTGCGGAGCGATGATGCCACGCAAGATCGCCCTGACGATATGGAATCCTTCGATCTCTTCTGCCGTTGTGACGATTGCGCTCTCGGCTTCGACTTCCGATTCCGCAACTGTTACAGACTCCGGTGCCATGGCCCCCTTCAGCCGGTCGTTGATCCGCTCGCTCAGCAACTGCTCGAATGCCCGCTTCGTGATCGCCGTAAACTGGTCGACGACCGGTTGGGTAAACTTGCGGTTGCCTATCAGGTCTGCTGCCAGCAGCCGGACAAATTTCTCGTCGGGAGTATCCATCCACACCGCCAGCCGATTCTGGATGGCGGTCGTGTACTTCAGGTCGTTCGCAGTGTTCAGAATGGTGTCGAGGTCGAATGCCGACTTCGCAAATTTTTTCAGTTCCTCGACATCGCGCTCTTTGAAATCGAGAATGTTGAACTCGAAGAACGGCGTTTCGTCCATCTTGTTCGGTTGCTCCAAGTCCGTGAAGAACCTGTACACGAGTCCATTCGTCAAGACGCCGAAACGAGCTTCCGTAACGTGAAAATAGCGGAAGAGCTGACCCGCGTGGTTAATGCTTAAATCGGCACCTGCCTTCTTACACTCGAATAGAATAATCGGCTTATCGTTTTGCAAGATCGCGTAATCGACTTTTTCGCCTTTCTTGGTACCGACATCTGAGACGAGTTCTGGAGTCACTTCGAGCGGATTAAAAACATCGTAACCGAGAATCTGGATGAACGGCATGACCATTGCATTCTTGGTCGCTTCTTCCGTTTGCACCCGATCCCGAGTATTGGCAATACGGGCCGAAAGATTACGCAGATGATCGATGAAGTCCATGGAGCGTCTCAAATAGGATTCGGTGAATTCAAGGCAATCGATTCAATCGAATAATAGTGGCATTTTATCAAATTGCAATCCATCTCGATTTCTGACGATTGATAGTGACACGATTTTAGTCGCCGTGCACGTTACGAAGTTGCCGAATTGGTCGCGCGAAGCAGATCCATCTCGGTAAGGAACTTTTTGCGCGTGATGGAAGCCACGATTCGCATGTGGCCCGCGTGCATCGTTAGTTGTTCCTGCGTCGGCGTGATGCGCAGGATTTCGGTCGTTCGCGGCGGCAGTTCGAGCCGCACGCTTTCGCGCGTGCGGCGCAACAGCACCGGCTTCAGGGCTTCGCGCAATTCGCCGAGATTCTTATAGCCGAGCACCTTTCCTTTTTCGTCGACGACGCGGTGCCGGTTGAAGAACCGAAAGCCCGGCCCGAGCCGACGGTCGTCGACGAATTGCACCACGGAATAGAGGTCGTCGAGACGGTTCTCGAGCGGCGTGCCCGATAGCACGAGCGCGAACTTCGACCGCAAACATTTGACGATTCGGCTCGTCTTCGATTCCCAGTTCTTGATCCGCTGGCCTTCGTCGAGAATGATCAGATCCCAGTGCGTTTGCTCGATCGCTAGCAGGTCGCGCAACACTTGCTCGTAGTTGCAGATCGTGAAGAAACAGTCGTTGCCGTATTGGTCCGCGCGCTCGGCGATGGCCCCGGTGATGAGTTGCACATTCCGCGTACAGAACTTGTGAATCTCGTTCCGCCACTGGGATTTCAGCGATGCGGGGCAGATGACGAGCACCTTTTGAATTTCGGCTTCTCGGGCGAGTAACTCCGCCGTGCCGACGCCCTGAATCGTTTTGCCGAGGCCCATATCGTCGGCGAGGATCGCACGACCCGCGCCGACCGCGAACGCCACGCCGTCCATCTGGTACGGCAACAACGGCACTTTTAATAGCGTTGTCCGCAACGGGTGCTGCTCCGGATTCTTGCGAATTTCCGCAGTCAAACTTTGCAGCCGATCTTACGCCATCCGCTGTTGAATGAACTCCTCCGCATCCGGGGACACCACCACATCGCGCTCGCGCTGTTGCAGTTTCGTCAGCCGTTTGAGCAGGTCGGGCAGGTTCTCGATCGGCTTGTCGCGAAGCGGCGCGATGATTTTCGCGGTCTCGTCGTCGAGCTTTTCGGGAACGACTAACCGCAGTGACACCACGTTGGCATACAGGAGGTGCAACTCGAGTAGCGCGGGTCGGTGTCGCTTGCGAAGCACATCGGCGGCGAACCGACGCCGCACGGTGGCCGCCACCTTGAGAACGTGCTTGCACGTGCCGAGCGTATTGGTGCGAAAGTCCGGGCACGTGCAGGAAGAATCGCCGAGTTCGAAGCCGCGCAGCTTCACGAGATACGACTTTCCGCTGAGGCGATTCGTCACCGCGTAATCGGTCCACGGCTGTTTCGGGTTCACGCCGATCACCGTCATCTTCTCTTCGCGGGCACGCTTTTCGCGGTCGGCGAGCGCCTGCTTCACGAGGTCGTTTTCGCCGAGGCTTTCGACGGGCAGACGTTCCGGCGGCGGAACCGCGAGGCCCAACGCGGTCTTTTCCTCGAGCACCATCGAGAACACCGCACCGACGTGATCGCACGCATTTTTGCAAGCGTCGCAGTGAAAGCGCAGCGACTGCAACGCTTCCGGGTTCCGCTCGATCGTGACCGTTATGGGCGGTTCGTCGAGCATCGTCGGGAACTTCACGCGAAGGGTATCGCCATCGAACAGGACATCGTCGGGAATATTGATTTCCCACTTGTTGGCGTTACTCGAAATGAGCAACCGACCCTGCGGGCCTAACAGCTTGCAAGCGTTGGTGAAGGTGAGCCGCGACAGGCGATCTTTGAGCGACAGTAACTGACTGGGGAGAACCTTGACAGCGCCAGACGACATGAACATTCCTCGATACGAGTATGCAACGATACGCCATTCCGAGAAGGGCCATCCTGGACGGGAATATGATAGAAATTCGCAAAGCCAAGCCCCGTCAAGTTCGCCTGAACGGGTGGCTCGACCTTCGACCCGCTGAATCAGCAATTCAATTGGTACATCGTGCCAGCGCAAGCAAGGGGTGCGCTTTCTCCGTTCGCGGCACAGCATGGAGTTTTACATGGGTTCCCCTTGCTGGCGCTGCGGGCTGGCACGACGCCCCACAAGGTGTGCGATTCCCCGTTCGCGGCGAATCGGGAACGGAAATAACTCCGCCCCGAATGCCTGATTCTGCGTGCGAGGAAACGCAGCGTGCATTGATAAATCAGTCGCCTCTCAACTAATCGTCGTCGTTGCGTCGCTTGCGCCGTGGCCGCTCGTCGCGTTCGTCGTCGTCTTCATCGTCGTTACGACTTCGCTTCTTTCGTGGACGTTCGTCGAGGTCGTCTTCGTCGTCGTAAGATTTGCGCTCTCGCGGTATCGGGTTCGGTCCGAAGTCGTTTCTCGATCGATCGCCTTCCTTGATGAGCCAGAATAAAAAGATGAACGGCCCGGCGAAGGGGATGAAAACGAACAGAATCGACCATCCGCTGCGGTTAATGTCGTGGAGTCTGCGCACCAACACAGCAAGTCCTGGGATAAAGACAAATAGACTGTAGATCGTGTTCAGCGGGCTGATCTCGCCGCCCGCAAGTTTGGTAAGGCCAGCAGCTCGATCAATTATCGTGAGCACAATGCTAATGATCACGTTGAACAGAAAGAACATCCAGTACTCTTTGCGACGCGCTCGTCCGTCGAATGTCGCGTACTTTTGCAGAACGGCCAGATACCAGTCCATCGTGAATCCTTTGAAATGAGAACGACTCAGCGGGCGAAAGAGTGACTTCGCCAAAATCGTTCGTGAATGTATACATTATCCAACGCCACCCTCGAACGCCACATAAAATTTTCGTCGCAGGTGTCTTCATGTCGAACATCGCGACTTACGAACTTCGTGGCTCGGTGGCGGTCATCTCGCTGAACCGGTCCGAAAAGCGAAACGCACTGTCGCGGGCGCTGGTGGCAGCACTTCACACAGCGTTTGAACGCGCCGCGAACGACGATGCGGTACGCTGCGTCATCCTCACCGGTACCGGGCCAGCGTTCTGTGCGGGAATGGACCTCGAGGAGTTGCGCGGCACCTTGTCCCACACGCCGGAGGATGGCGTTATCTGGGAAGATGCACACAATTTATCGGCACTTTACGAACGCATATACACGTTGCCAAAGCCGACGATAGCGGCGATCAACGGGGCCGCCGTGGCGGGCGGCGCGGGGCTGATGACCGTTTGCGATTTGGCCGTGGCGGTGCCCGATGCGAAGATCGGCTACCCCGAAGTCCGGCGCGGGTTAGTCGCCGCGATGGTGCTGCCGCACCTGCTTCGACACGTCGGCGAACGCGCGGCACGCTGGCTGTTACTCACGGGCGAAATGGTCGATGCCGTCGATGCACTCAAACTCGGGTTGGTGAACTCCGTCGCATCGGCCGAGGAGTTGATGAACGTGGCAATGAATTGGTCGCAAGCCTGTGCCGCTGGCGGCCCGAAGGCCATCGCGACGACAAAAGAACTTTTGCGGCACTGTTCGCAACACGCGATGAGCGTCAGCGAGTTAGCCACCGCCAGTGCCGAGCCACGACTGACAGACGAGTGTCGCGGCGGCCTGCAAGCATTCTTCGACAAGAAACCTTCGCCGTGGACGACGAAGTGACCTTCAACTCGCGTCTAACTCTTCGAGGAACGCTTCCAGAGTCGAGCACTTTACGGCAAACCGATGAAGGCTTTTCAGCCGATCTCCGTTTTGAATGATTCTCATACGGGCCAATCGATCCGACTCGACCGGACCGAATCGGGTTTCGAGCACGTCGCGTACATCCTCCCGGATCGTTCGCAGTCGCATGAATTCGAGGGCTTCGTCGATGATCGGTGATTCGAGCATGGGTTGAGTTCCTCCAAAAAGATTCGGAAATCGCTGGGTTGGGTACGCCAAACCAGCCAGAATTTCA
>JAYWCL010000067.1:0-19950 GCA_043780595.1 Limnoglobus sp. | reverse complement strand
TACTTCACGCGGTTGGAAATGACACGTTACCGGTCTAACAATCTATTCTTGTTAGCCCGACGCGCTAGCGAGGGATTACTATCGTTTCTGCGATGTCGTGCCTTCTCGCGGGTTCCCCTCGCTGGCGCGTTTTGAAGTGGCGATAAACTGTCACCGATCTTCAAATGCAGCAGTTTCACGTACAAACACGCGCTCGGCGAGCGGCATTGCGTAAGCATGCCGTGGTAGCCTCACAGGGTTCACACGGCACGCTTACGCGGTGCCGCTCGCCGGGTTTCGAGTATGAACATCGTCAAAGTGAGTGCCAAGGTTTCGAATTGCGCAACTTCAAAACGCGCTAGCGAGGGATTACTATCGTTTCTGCGATGTCGTGCCTTCTCGCGGGTTCCCCTCGCTAACAAATACGTATCGAATCACCCCGCTCGAAGTATATACAGACATTCTTGCAGGAAGGATTCCCCGTGACCACCCCATCGATCTCAAAGTTTGTCGCCGAGTCTCGCCGACGCATCGTAGAAGCGACTCCGCTGCGATTTGAACCGTGCCGATAATCTCTACCTCGTTGACGATGCCTTCACCAAATCCGTATCATCTCCCTTTCGATTCTGGCACCCGACGATTTCCGGAATGAACGACACCAAAGCGGCGTGTGATGTATTACTTCGAGCGATGGCTCGCGCGCGATTGCTGCGCGGTCGCACGATTCTGATCAAGCTCGGTGGTAGTGCGATGGAAGATCCCATCGCGACGCGGGGCACACTCGAATCGGTGGTGGCACTGCAATCGATGGGTATCCGACTCATACTCGTTCATGGCGGTGGCAAGCCGATCGATCGCGCGATGGCGGCGGCGGGGTTGGTCCCGAAGAAAGTCGCCGGGCGAAGATACACGGACGATGCCACGCTAGAGATTGTCGTGCGAACCTTGTGTGAAGAAATCAATCCTTCGATCGTGGCGACGATTCGCGAACTCGGTGGCCGAGCCGATGGCATTACCGCGAGCAGGACGTTCCCGATTCGCGGCGAGACGCTGACACTCGATGGCGTCGATCTCGGCCACGTCGGCCAACCGACGCGCGTGGAAACGGCGAATTTGCAAGACCTTATTGCGGATGGTCGCATTCCGGTATTGCCGTCGCTGGCGGTTCGCGAAGATGGCAACTGGTTGAACGTGAATGCCGACACAATCGCCTCGGCCGTGGCGGGCGCACTGCGTGCCACGTCGGCGATCTTCCTCACCGATACCCCCGGCGTGTTGCAAGATCGCAACGATCCTGATAGCCTGTTGGCTTGCCTTTCCGCTGCGGAATGTCGCGATCTCATTCGTCGTGGCATCATTGCGGGCGGGATGATCCCGAAGGTCGAGGCGTGCCTCGATGCCCTTCGCGAAGGTGCGGGGCGTGCCGTCATACTCGATGGCCGCAACCCGTATTCGCTGCTGAATGATTTCGTTTCGGGTAGCCCGTGCGGCACCGAAATTGTCCCATAGTTCTGACCCCGAGTGCAACCGACGCCCATGACCGCAACCGACACCGTATCGACGCAGGAAATCATCCGCATTGCCAAGGCGAACCTGATCGGGAACTACACCCGCTACCCGGTCTGCCTCGTCCGTGGCGAAGGTTCGTGGGTCTGGGATGCGGAGGGGAACCGCTACCTGGACTTCTTTCCCGGTTGGGGTTGCGGCATTCTCGGCCACTGCCCGCCGCGCGTCGTCGCTGCCGTGCAAGATCAGGTCGCGACGCTGATTCACGTGCCGAATAGCTGGTACACCGAACCGCAGGCGCGGCTCGCGGAAGCGCTCAGCGAAAAAACCGGTTGGGGCGGCCAATGCTTCTTCTGCAATAGCGGCACCGAAGCGAATGAAGCGGCGATCAAGCTCGCACGCCTCAACGGCAAGCCGAAGGGCAAGTACAAGATCATCACGATGACGAACAGCTTTCACGGGCGCACGTACGGCTCGTTGAGTGCCACGGCCCAACCGAAGTATCACGCGGGCGTCGAGCCGATGCTGCCGGGGTTCATTTACGCACCATACGGCGACCTCGAAGCGGTGACGAAACTCGTCGATGCCGAAACGTGTGCGATCCTGCTCGAGCCAATTCAGGGCGAAGGCGGCGTGAACCTGCCACCCGATGGTTACCTTCGCGGGCTACGCGAACTGTGCGACCGCAACGGCATGTTGCTGATGCTCGATGAAGTGCAAACCGGCATGGGCCGCACCGGAAAATGGTTCGCGCACCAACACTGGGACGTGGTGCCCGACGTCGTGACGCTGGCCAAAGCCATCGCGGGTGGCATCGCGCTCGGCGGCGTGATTGCCAAGCCGGAAGTCGCGGAGAAGCTCAAGCCCGGCACCCACGCGGCCACCTTCGGCGGCAACCCGATTTCCGCACGGGCCGCACTGGCGACCATCGAAACCTTTGAGGAAGAGAACCTACTCGATCGGGCGTTTGAAGTCGGCGAGCGGTTCCGCCAGCACTTCACCGCAATGCGCGAACGCACGCCGCTGATTCAGGACATCCGGATTCGCGGTGCGATGATCGGCATCGAACTCGGCATCGACGGCGCGGCGATCGTGCAAGACTGCCTGAAGCGCGGCTTACTCATCAACTGCACGCACCAGACCGTCATTCGCTTGCTTCCTGCGGTGAACATCGAGTTCGAGCAAATCGACTCCGGTTGCGAAATCCTCCTCGAAGTGTTGCTCGCGCACACCGCGTAACACCGACTGCGAAACCGGCTTCCCGAGTAACCCCGATGCGCCATTTCCTGAATGTAATTGACCTCTCGACAGACGAGCTGACCTTGCTCCTTCAGCAGTCGGCGCGGTTGAAAGCCGCGCGGCTGCGCGGGCTGCCGACACCGTCGTTGATGGGCAAAGTCGTCGCGCTCGTTTTCGAGAAACCGTCGCTGCGAACGCGGGCGAGTTTCGAGGCCGGCGTGGCGCAACTCGGCGGCACGAGCCTGTTCTTCCCCGCTGCGGAAATTGGCCTCGGCGTACGCGAAACGCTCGCCGACTTTAGCCGAACGATGTCGCGCTACGTCGATGCGATGGTCTTCCGCGTCTTCAAACATTCGACGCTCGACGGCATCGCCGATTACGCCACGGTACCCGTCATCAACGGACTGTCCGATTGGTCGCACCCGTGCCAGGCGCTCGCCGACCTCATGACGATGCAGGAACACCTCGGCGGCCTCGAAGGCAAGACCGTCGTCTTCGTCGGCGATGGCAACAACGTCGCGCGGTCACTCGCGGTCGGTTGCGGTATGTTGGGCGCGAAGTTCGTGTTGGCCTGCCCCAAGGGCTACGGTTTCGATGCGCCGTTCCTCGAAAGTTTCCGTGCCAAAGTCCCGATGGCACACCTCGTGGAAAACCACGACCCGCTGAAGGCCGTCGCGAAAGCCGATGTGATTTACACCGACGTTTGGACGAGCATGGGCCAGGAAGCCGAGCGCGAAGAACGCCTCCGCCGCTTCACGGGCTTTCAGGTGAACGCGGCACTTCTGGCGAAAGCCCCCTCGCACTGCAAAGTCTTGCACTGCCTGCCCGCACACCGCGGCGAAGAGATCACCGACGACGTCGTCGACGGCCCGCAAAGCGTCGTCTTCGACCAAGCCGAGAACCGCCTCCACGCACAAAAAGCCGTGCTGGAATGGCTGATGAAGTAAACAACTCCGTAAAATGCACGCATTACCCGAAGGGATGCGTATGGCCACTTTGAAACCGATGACCGTTCCCGAGTTTCGTGCGGCGAAATCGCGTGGGCAGAAACTCGCGGTCCTGACGTGCTACGACTACACTTCGGCGAAATTGCTCGATGGGGCAGGGGTCGATGCGCTGCTCGTTGGCGATTCGCTCGGCATGGTCATTCAAGGCCAAAAGACGCCGTTACCCGTGACGATGCGCGACATGCTCTACCACACGGCCTGCGTCGTGCGAGGCACATCGCGGGCGTTGATCGTCGCGGATATGCCGTTCCTCAGTTATCAAGTGTCGGCCGCGCAGGCGGTGCGTAACGCGGGGCGATTCCTGAAAATCGGAGCCGCGGCCGTGAAACTCGAAGGCGGCGAACGGATGCTCCCGGCGATTGAGGCGTGCATCCGGGCGGACATCCCCGTGATGGGGCACATCGGGTTGACGCCACAATCGGTGCATAAGATGGGCGGTTTTAAGGTGCAACGCGACGCCGAGCAAATCCTCGCCGATGCGATCGCAATCGAACGCGCGGGCGTGTTCAGCATCGTACTCGAAGGCGTCCCCGCCGACGTCGCGGCACAAGTGACAGCCGCCGTGAGCGTGCCGATCATCGGCATCGGCGCGGGGCCGAGTTGCGATGGTCAAGTGCTGGTTTTGCACGACATGTTAGGCATGTATCCCGACTTTCGCCCGAAGTTCGTGAAGCAATACGCCAACCTGAGCACAACGATCACCGACGCGGTGACAGCCTACTGTCGCGAAGTCAAAGACGGCCAATTCCCCACAGCCGCCGAGACGTTTCAGTAAGCGGTCAGTTCGCGGATGGTGCAGTTCCGTTGGGGCGAAGTCGCAGGAGGTACTGGTGCCAGTCGGCTTGGAACGTGGCTATATCTTGGCCGACGAGAGCCTCAAATGCTGCCAGGGGATCGCCACCGGAATTGATCGCCGTGAGGTACTTCGCGAAGGCGGGGGTGCCGATGAGTTGACGCTCGAAGGTGAGGTAGAATGCCAGCCCCCATGCGGTGAGATACGCGCGATCGGCGAGCGTTTTCTGGTCGGCGTGTGCAGCCACGAAGGTGTCTTTGCCCGCGCGGAGTAAGTCGGCCACCGGCACGAGTTCGCCTTTTGCTTTCCGGTCGAGAATCTGCTTCAAGCGGTCGCGGTCGGCGTGCCCGACGCGGAGTTCGCTGCCATCGAGCACGGCGGTTTCAAAAATCTGCGCAAGTCCTTCGTTCAACCAGCGCGGCAGTTCGCCGGTGCCTTTCCCGGCCTTCACATCGTCGATGCTCAGTGGCGGGTAAACGGAGTTGGCCGCGTAGGCGTGGAACGATTCGTGGTACAAAATCGCGAACAGTTTCGCGGTGGCGGCATCGAACCCCGCATCGTTTTCGCGCTCGGTGGCCAGCACTTTCTTACGTTGATCGACGACGGCTAACAGGAAGCGATCGCGTTCCCGGCCCTCTTTGTAAAGCGTCTTGATCTCCGCTTCATATTTCTCGATGGTTGCCAGTTGTTGCACGTTGTGCAACCGCGCCGCCGTCATGTCGGTACCGAGTTGGCGCAGGTCGCTGCCGCAGATGATGCGATTCGTAGCCGGTTCAAAGACCGCCGGGTTCAGGATCGGGCCGACGCCGGGGCCGAGCAATGCCTGAAACTCGGTACGATCCGGTGCGAGTAATACGGTGGTGGGTCGAACCACTTTTGCGAGCGGAGGTAAGAACCGCGCGTAAGCGGTGCCGATCTGTTCCAGGCGAACGACCGCACGCCGAGTCACTTCCTCCGGAGCCGAGGAAATCAGGATGAAGCGTTCGGAGTCGTAGCGTTTCGCGGCCCCGTCTTTGCCTAACCAGGTGGCCGGTTGCAGCACCAGTTCGTCCATGCGTTTTCGTTCGCCTGTGCCGTTGGCATCGAGTTCCGCAAGTCGTTCTTTGAGGGTCGTTCGCTGCGCATCGGTGATGCGGTTCAAGCCAGCGACTTCTTTACGTGCGAAGTACGTGGTGAAGGTCACAGTCGGCCGCCCCGCAGGCCGTTGCACGACGCGAAACCGCACGCCAATGGGGCTATCGTCGAGGATGACGCCGCGAAATTTCGCACCATTCGTGTGGATGAGCTCGTCGAGCGGCCACGCCACCGTCGGGCCAACCGGCTGCGCGAAAGCGGCAGTTGCAATCAGGAGCATGGCAAGAATGGTGCGCGCGATCATCGTACTGACTGAACCTCTTTATCGAGGATGAGATTCGAGTTCTCGTTCGATCTCGCCGAATACATCCTCAACTGACCGTCCCCGTTCGCCAGCGTCCATCATTGCTATCGACTGCTTGAGAGTTGCAACGTGTTCGGCATAAGTCTCCGTAGGTGGTGCTACGTCGTCGTTTTCAAAATCCACAAACACGCGAGTCCCTTCAGCCAATTGCGGGCTGCCGTCCAGTACGATGACGCCGTTGATGACCGTGCCGTTCAGAATCATCGAATCTGATGTGTCCGACAACCCAAATTCCGCTTTCATTTCCGCGGCGAATTGCTCAAGTGGCATCCCCTTTATTCCCGCATCGATGTCTGCCATCGCCTGCCTCAGCCTCGCAATGTGTTCCGCGTAGGTTTCCGTAGATGGCGGTGGCCCAAAGTCGTCACTCTCAAGGTCCACGATCACACGCTGTCCCTCGGGGAGTTGCGGGCTGCCGTCGAGTACGACGACGCCGTTGATTACTGTGCCTTCGATTGTCATGCCGTCTGCTCCGTGAGTTTGAATTATTCTATCATGGTCGACTACAGTAACGGATAGACAAACTCTCCTAAATTAGTGAACGTATGGCAATTCACGATCTCGTATTGGCGGTAACGGGGGCGAGTGGTTCGCCGTACGCGGTTCGGCTGCTGGAGCAGTTTCTGCGGGCGGGCCGTACGGTTCACCTGACGATCAGCCCGGCAGCGGTGGAAGTGTTCGACCGAGAAATCGGTCGGCCGATCTCGCTCGATCCTACTACGTTCGATCCGCATGAGTTCCTCGGCCCCGTTGCGGCGGAACTCGATCTTTCGCGGATTCGCTATCATCATTTCCGCAACTTCCAGGCAGGCATCGCGAGCGGCTCGTTCCTGACGGGCGGTATGGTCGTGTGTCCGTGCAGTATGGGTACGGTAGCCTCGATCGCGCACGGCGTGTCGGAGAATCTGATTCACCGTGCCGCCGACGTGCATTTAAAGGAGCGTCGCAAGCTCGTGCTCGTGCCTCGGGAAACGCCTCTCGGGTTGATTTCGCTGAAGAACCTCGTTGCCGTCGCCGAAGCGGGCGCGGTCGTCATGCCAGCAATGCCCGCGTATTACACGCGCCCGCAAACGGTACAAGACATGGTCGATTTCATTGTTGGTCGCATCTGCGATCAATTCGGCGTCGAGCACTGTCTGTTCGAGCGTTGGGGGCATTAGGCTGGTTTTACGGCAAAGTCGGCAATGCTGTTCTTGTTCTGCATGAGATTTCGCGCTTTGAGCGCATACTTCGTTTTTCAAATATCTTTTCAGTCGGTGATTTATCGTCTGCGCCGATTCTTTTGTGAACTAGTGTTAACTGCATAACACTTGCAGTTCGCGAATGTGATTCGTGCGGCTGCATCCACTCTCCTTCTTGTAACTTGCAACCACATGATCGCACCTTCGTCGACAAATGACTTGCTCGATCTCGTTCGCAAGAGCGGCATCGTTCGCGCCGAACTGTTCGACACGCATTTGCGGGAATACCCCGACCTACCGACCGATGCGGTTCAGTCGGCAGCTACGCTCGTGAAAAGCGGCTTGTTGACGCGATTTCAAGCGAAACTGTTACTTACCGGTCGCTATCGCGGCTTCAAGCTCGGTCCGTATGTGGTGAAGGAGCAGATCGGCCAGGGTGGGATGGGCGCGGTCTATTTAGCCGAACACGAAACGCTTCGCCGGTTAGTGGCGCTGAAGGTTTTGACGCTCGCGAAGAAAGACGCAAACTCAAAACTAACGGTCGAGCGGTTCCAACGCGAGGCACGTGCGGCGGCAGCGCTCGATCACCCGAACATCGTGCGAATGCACGACGTCGGCAAGCACGCGGACATTCACTATCTGGCGATGGAATACGTCGAAGGGCAGACGTTGGAGCAGATCCTGACGAGTGGCGGTCCGATCACCCCATCGCGGGCTGTGGAGTACATCGCGCAGGCGGCAGCGGGGTTACAACATGCCTACGAGAAAGGCTTCATCCACCGCGACATCAAGCCGGCGAACCTGATGCTCGCGAAAGACGGCACGATCAAAATCCTCGACATGGGCCTCGCTCGCTCGTTCACCGACGAATCCGATAAACTCACGGAAATGCTCGATAATGGTGCCGTCGTCGGTACGGCAGACTTCATCTCGCCGGAACAGGCGATGAACGCGCCGAACATCGACATTCGCAGCGATATTTACAACCTCGGAGCCACGCTCTTCACGCTCATCACGGGGAAGTCGCCGTTCAGCGGCAACACGACGCAAAAGCTGCTCCAGCACCAACTCAAAGACGCGCCTTCACTGATGACTTTCGACCGGACGCTACCGAACGGGCTGGCGGAAGTCGTCGGTAAGATGTTGCAAAAGAAGCCCGAACGCCGCTACCAGACGCCTGCGGAGGTGATTTCATCGCTCGCGAACTGGCTACCAGAACACGGCGCGGGCCGCGTCATGGTCGGACTGAGTAGCACCGATCTCGGCAGTTCGGGGAAACTCCAGAATACGTTGAATCAAATCGCCGCCTCGGGTACGCGGCGTCTCAACGGTACGCGAATCGGGAACGATAAAAAGAAGCCGTGGGCCTTGTGGGGCGGTGCAGCGGCACTCGTCGTAGTGGCGGCGGGCATCGTTGCATATGCCGTGCTTCCTACGTCCTTACCGAACACCAATGGAACGACTGTCGTCGCGAACAGTTCCCCCGTGACGCCGATCGAACCTAACAAAGCCATACCGAAATCGAACCCGATACCGACAGCGAAATCCGCTCCGAAATTCGTAACTCCGGTAACTGTGCCGATTCGCGTTCTCGCCCAAAAACCGCTCTTCCGATTCGATGCAGTCGCCGTTCCAAAATTTGAAATTACGTGGAAAGAAATGCTGGCGAATAAGCCATCGCTCGGCCTGCCGAAAGGCATCGCGCTCGAATGTTGGAAGCCCGACGCGGACGCCGCTTACCGTGGTGAAATTCTCAACGGAGTCGCGGGACTGAGTGTATCGAATCTCACTCACGCGTCATCCGCGCAGCTCAGTTTCGACATCGAACGAGGATGCGAATGCCCTCTCGCCGACGGCAAGGAATACCGGTTCCGCGTGGCCTATCGGACCACGCCCAGCACTACCGGTTACTTCGACGTAAAAGATCCACAACACAAGACGATCCAGAGACAAGCACTGGCCGATACGGCAGGCCGATGGAGTGCGGAAGAATTCTCTTGGACGCGACCCGAGGGCGTTCCGATCCGTATCGTCGTCGGTTCCGATAACGTGGGAGCGGAGAAAGCGGTATCGATCGGTGCCCTGGAAATATTCGATCCGAACGATCTCGTTTTGTCGAAGCCTGTGGAACGCATTCTACTGGCACCTGACTTCACCAAATATCCACTGTATCGCGAACGAGGAAAACTCGTAGTCGACGAAGCCAACCCAAAGAATCGCAAATGGACGGTTGTATCGAAGACGGGTTCGCAACCGCCGCAATGGTCTGGCGGCACTTTTCGACACATGTCCGAGGGTGAATGGTCGGTCGAGAAAATCGACGATGAACCGGTGATTGGCTTCCGGACTGCGAGCGGAGAGGGTTCGATGATGCTCTTCGCGCCGCAGTTCGATGCGACTTCGGGAAAATGTCTTCTCACGATTACCTACCGAACCGAGACCGGAAACGAGAACGTTCTCCTCCGATTCAAACCGCAACGACCGGGAAACGCAATGGCGTGGGATGTCGCCAAACTACCAGCCACCGATGGTCAATGGGCGACGAAAACGTTCGACGTGGACCTGAAAGGTTCTAAAGGTGGCTTCTTCGAGTTCCACAACATCAATATGAAGGGTCTCTGGGCGTGGATCAAGAATTTGACGGTCGCGGAAGTGGCGGAAGATCCGAAACCCACTTCTGCCGATGGGTCGATCGTGTATACAGCAGACTTCGGCACCATGAAGCCGGCCAAGTTTAACTTCGCCGATTCCAATTTCACTGGCGATAGTCGACCGAATCTCCCGACGGGAATCGGTGCCGATTGTTGGAAATCTGCCTCGATCGCGGAGTTCTCGGCCGAAGAAATTGACGGGAAAGTCGGGTTTGGTATCACGAACCTCAACGACGAGATCAGCGCCCAAATTCACGTTCGCGATCTCGGCAATTTGATGCCGAGCAGAACGTACCGCGTACGGTTGGAGTATCTCACACAGAACGATGCCGTCGGTCGTGTCAGCGTTCGTAAGCCGGGTGGGAGCTATACACCCATAAATGAGATCGATCTCACGAGTACAGGTGGGAAGTGGAAAACGGCGACGTTCGACTTTGTCGCCCCGGCAGGAATCAAGCTCGACATGCAAATCAGCAGTCAGACCGTCGGCGAAGGAAATCGGCTGACGGTTCACAAGGTAGAGATCCTCGAAGCGAAGTAACGCTCAAACCAACACCACCGGCAACGCGATGCGACGATCACTTGCTATTGGTGTATCTCGGCGTTCAGAGGCGTTCAAGAAGTGATGGAGCGGCGCGTACTGCCAACCCGTTTCATATTCGTCGGCGAGCGCTTTTAACGAACGAATCGCGTCTTCGGTGATGTCGAACTGGCGCGGTTCATAGGCGGGATCGCAGAAGTAAATTCGGCAACCGAGCGGGCGTTCGACCCGTGCCGTGCAGATGTTGTTCACCTGAAACGGGCAGAACTCGCCACTCACTGGCTTCGCGTATGTCGGGGCCGTTTCGAGCAGAATCTCGGCTTCAAACTGACTGATAAACAGCGTGTGGTCGTACTCGTGGAAGCGACAACAACGACCCGACGAATCGCAACGCGGCCCCGCCTCCGCCACGGCGGCATCGACCCGCCGATACACTTCCTCCACACGGCTACGCAGTTCGGGCGACATCATGATTACATCTTAATGACCTTCATCCGCTTCACGATCTCTTCCACGGTAATCAGTTCGCCCTGACCGGAACCGGGGCAGATGCCTTCGGTCTGTTCCCACTTGTCGGGGTTCTTCAAATTGCTTTCCCAGAAGGGCCACGTGCGACATTGCCGCGGGCGAACGGAGTAAACGGTACAGCCTTTGCCTGCCTCGAAGAAAACGCAATCGCCGTTCGCTTTCTCCTTCAGCGTGACCTTGTTGTTCGCTTTCTTCGTGTAAAGAGGAACGAACTCGCGTTCGGGTTCCTTGCGGAACTTGGCGAGTGCGCGAATTTCCTCTTCGTTCACCCAAACGTAGCCCGGCTCGCCCGTGCAACAGTGCCCGCATTGCGTACACGTGAACTGCAAGCCGTCGTGGTACCACAGTTCGTTGGCCTTCTCGCTCGACATCGCTCGCACTCCGGACTATGGCTGTATGACCGCCACGATTGAATCGTACCAATTATTATTTGCCTGCCAGCACTCCCGGAGCGGCGCTATGGGTGTGATCCTTACCGTTGTAAACGCCGAAATCGTTGAAGAACACGCGCTTGGCAATGCGGTACAACAGGTTCTTTTCCGGGACTTCGTTGCCTGGGTTGTACTGCGACGTTCGCACTTGCATCGCGGCTAACTCCGCGAGTGCCGTCTGGCGGGCGGTCACATCTTTCGCGCCGTGCTTTTCGACGAGTGCTTTCAACAAATCCGGTCGTTCGAGGACGATGCAACCCCGCGTCGCTTCGGCGGCCACGGCCCGAAACTCGCGTAAATAATCGCTCTTCAAAAACTTTTCTTTGAGCGTGCGGCCATCTTCTGCGGTCGTGTGGATCGATTCTTTCGAGAATTGCACAATCGGGCACGGCTCGATGTCACCCCAAGGATTGATGTGGTGGCTGATGCCGGTGGCCGCCGGGCAGAGCGCCTGGCCTTCGCCATCGTAGTAGGCATCGATGATGACGATCGGCTTTTTCGCTCGCATGTCGACCACGAACTTGCGGGCTTTCATCGCTTGTTCCGGCGAGAGGCACAGGTCCGCATTCGGGTTCGGTCCCATCGGCCGATAGACGTGGAACCACGTGTAGAGCACGCCCATTTCGATGAGCCGATCGACCCAGACTTCGCGAAGCAGATCGTCGATGTTCGTCCGACACAGCGACGTGCAGACACCGGTGAAAACGCCGTTATTCAAGCAGTTTTGCAGCCCCTCCATCGTCTTCGAAAGCACGCCCGTTCGGCCGCGGCGTTCGTCGGAAATGATCTCCGTGCCTTCAACGCTAATCAGTGGCGTCACGTTGCCGAGTTCGCGAATCCGCTTGGCGCGTTCATCGGTGATGAAGTGGCCATTCGTGAAGATCTGGAAGTAACATTCGGGGAATTCGGCGAGCATATCGAGCAATTGCGGGTGCATGAACGGCTCGCCGCCGACGATGCCGAAGAACGAATTGCCCATCTGTTTGGCTTCGCGGATGAGCTTCCGGAACGCGGGCGGGTCGATTGTCTTTTGCTTGTGCGCGACATCGACCCAACAGCCTTGACAACGCAGATTGCACGAGTTGATGATGGAAACGTAGAGGAACGGAGGGAACACCTCGCCGCGTTTGAGCCGCGATTTATGGCGAAGCACCGAAAGGCCGCCCTTCACGCCCATGTTCCACGCGAGTTTCCACAACAGGCGTTTGTCGGCCTCGAACAGCATCCGCTTCGCCATCTTGAACATCACGGCGTGGGGTCTCCAGTCGTTTTGGGTATGCGACTATTGTAGCGACCGGATTTCCGCGGCCAGCAAAACTCAAAACTGAGTTTTCAATCGAGCACCAAAGAACATCGTTCCTCGCCGAGAAGTGATAGAATATAGCTGTTTCACACGATTGAGACCGTGAGGATTTCGCAATGCCAACCTTAGTTTTGAACGATGTTCCGATCCGTCTTTACGATCGAATCCAACGACTGGCGGCGGACCGACAACGGACCCCCGCCGATACGGTGGTCGAAGTGCTAGAGACCGCGCTGAGCGACAACACGGTATTCCTGGAGTCCGCACCCGTGCGAAACGCGATCTTCCTCACGGAGGAAATCAGCGCGCCGTTCGACATACCTTGGCCCGAAGGCGAAATCGTAGTGCCAATCGAGATCGCGAATTATGTCCCGGAATCGCACGATGTTACGGAGTAGCTCATGTTCGCCGTCTCACCATCGGATAGTCAGTTAAATCAGGGCGACATCTTTGATGGATGCCCGCTCTTAGGATTGAATGCATCGGATCTCACCAGCGACCTTCGCAACATCCCTGTTAAGCGATGGGTTGCGCGCACAATCATTTTGACACAGTCCTGCGATCTGGCACAGGCAAAAGCCGGGCGCGTCCTCGTGGCCCAGGTTCACGATGCACAGAAGCTGATCGACGATGGTGTTTTGAAGGCCGCATTGATTCGAGACCAGGTACGCCGACATCAGGTTTTCGGCTGGTACTTTTTGCCGGAAGCGACCGAACCCGTATCGCTCGCAGAATCGCTGATCGACCTGCGCGATGTGCATTCCGTACCGCGTGCCGTACTGGTGCAGTTGATTGCCGACGGCAAGCGAATCGCCAGTTTGCTATCGCCATACCGAGAACACTTGGCGCAACATTTCGCCGTGACATACATGCGAATCGCTCTGCCAGAGCCATATCGGACCGCAACGTAATCGACTGTGAAAACCATCGGGTGCATTATGCGACAAGTCCTTGTGACGCTGGTTTTTATTGCAATGTCGTCGCACGCTTCGGCGGAGTTGCCGACCGTGTTGCTCCTCGGCGATTCGATTCGCGAGGGGTATGCGCCGCTCGTTGCGAAGAAGCTCGAAGGCGTGGCGATCGTCTTTTCGCCGAAGCAAAATTGCGGCGATACGGCCATGACGAAACGGTTGCTCGATGGCTGGCTTGCAGAGTCGAAGCCACTGATCGTTCACTGGAACAACGGCTTGCACGATCTGAAACGGTCGAAGAAAACAGCGATGTATCAGGTGCCACTTCCGGACTACTCGGCGAACTTGAAAATCATTGCCGAGGCGATTCGCAAAGTGACGCCGCACGTTCTCTTTGCCGCGACGACGCCGATCGTCGACGACCGCCACGCGGCGACGGATGCCGCCTTCAACTGGTTCGACAAAGACGTACGCGCGTACAACGAAAAAGCAGTCGAGACGCTGTTGCCGCTCGGCATACCGATTCACGATTTGAACCGTATCGTACACGATGGCGACCCCGCGAAATTGCTGAGCAAAGATGGCGCGCACTTCACGCCGGAGGGGTACGAACGTCTGGCGGATGCCGTTGCGGATAGCATTAAACGCAAGCTCGCGATCCTTTCGCCGACGGTGCTGAAAGCCCCCGCGAGCGGCCTCGATGCGGTGGCGGCGTACCGCAAAGCCGAAGCCGAACAAGACGCGCTCGTACCGGAGATTTACAAGACGCTGCCGTTCCCGGCGTTCGACATTCCCGCCGATAAAGAGGCGTGGGCGAAGCGGCGACCCGACGTGAAAGCGAAGGTCGTGGCCGCGCTCGGCGACCTGCCACCGCGGCCCGCAACTCCGAAGGCGCACTTGGTGTCCGTCGAGCGCCACCCCGGTTTTCGCCTCGAAAGACTGCGAATATTCAACGGCATCGACGGTACGATGTCCGCGATGATGCTCATCCCCGATGGCGTAACGAAGCCCGCACCGACGATATTCTGGCAGCATTCGTCGAGCTTTAACCACACGCAGCTTCTGACGCCGAATACGAACGGCGGCGCGGAACCGCTCGGCATCACGTTCGTCAAACGCGGCTGGGTGGTGTTCGCCGCCGATGCTGCGTGGTATGGCGAGCGGGCCGGTCGAGGGCCGAGTGGCCCATCCGAGTTGACGGTGAATCAGCAAGCGAGCCAGTTTAAGTACAACCTCTTGTTCGGCCGAACGCTGTGGGGCATGTTCGTCCGCGATGACCTCGTCGCGCTCGATTACCTTTGCACGCGGCCCGAAGTGGATATCAAGCACATCGGCACGACCGGCATCAGCATGGGCAGCACCCGGAGTTGGTGGCTCGCCGCCTTAGACGATCGCATCGCCTGCGCCGTTGGTGTGGCTTGCCTCACCCGCTACGAGAACCTCATCAAACACGGCCAACTGCGGCAACACGGCGTCTATTATTTCGCCGATGGTTTGCTCAAACACTTCGACACCGAAGGCGTGATTTCGCTCATCGCACCGAAGCCGGTGTTGTTTCTCACGGGTGAACTCGACGCCGGTTCGCCCGCCGATGGTATTCGCACAATCGAAGAAAAAGCAGGCGGAACGTATCGCGCGCTGGGTGCGAGCGACCGCTTCCGCAGCATTCGCTACCCGGACATCGGCCACACGTACACGCCGACGATGCGTAAGGAAATGCTCGACTGGTTCGACCGCTGGCTGAAGTGAGTTATCGCTGCGCCAACCGATCGCGGACCGATGGTGCGGACGCGGGTAGGGGCTGCGGCGAGTCGATTTGCATCGGCAGATTGGGCACGGGCTGAGCGAGTGGTTGCGGCATCGCGGTCATTTTCACCGGCGCTGGCACCGCTAGTTTTCGTTTGCGAAGCATCCAGAAGGCGAACGCACCGCCGACCGCGATGGCGAAACCGCCCGCAATCGGCACGATCGGCAACGGCTCAACTGCCACCGGCGTGTCAGTTGCGGTGGGTAATGCGGGTGAAGGTGCAATGACGACGGAAGCGTGCGTGGGTGCGGTCGCCACGGGGGCGGCTCGCGTCGGCACCGGCGCGGGAATCGGGGTCGGCGCTGCGGCGACGACGGGCTTGATTGTGGTGGGTAGCGTTGCCGAATTCAGCGTGGCCACGACTTCGCGATTGCCGTTGAGAATGCCGATTTCATCGACCTCGACGACGTACTTCCCTTTCGATTCCGTTGGAGCGTACAGCGACCCGAAGACTCGCACCAGCATCGACTGCGACTTTTTGCGGTCGGACAATTCATCGGCTAACGAGAGGGACATTTGAAACTTCAAATTCGTCGGTTTGACGCGATTTTCCAACCGAACGTCGACCTCGCGACGACCGACGGCAACAACGTACACGTCGATAGCAATTTTACTGCCGACATGCTCGATCGGGTTGCGATCGACGTCCTGAGCCGTTGGCGGAGTCGTTTTGGGCGTCGGTTTCGGCGGTACAGCGAAACCGACATCCGCAATAGCGAATAAAGCGAGTGCGAACAGCAATCTAGCGAACGCAAACATCGTCGATACTCCGACAGCAGAACATTTTTGACGCAAACGCAAGACGCTACCACACATTTAGCACACGAATCGGAACGAGGCGCGATGCTTTTAACGCGGCGATTTGCGTAACGGGATCGTCTCGCGTTCGGCGTCTTGGTACGCATTAGTAATCGGGTCGAAGCGGCGGCGGAGCATCGTCAGTGCGTCGCCGGAGATTTCGTACTCGTTGTACATCCAGCGATTAGTCTGCGTGCAGCTTCCCGCGCAGATGACCGGAAACGGAATTTCCGGCGTCGGCAACAACACGAAGCCGCGGTGAATGTGCCCGTGGAGCCACAACGAAATGCCGGCCAGCGTGGCGGAGGCGATCGCTTGGGCGTGATCGCGGAGGCGGTGCGTCGAGTGTTCGACGTGGCCGTTCGCGTTGCGTAACGGGTAGTGCGTGACGAGGATGCGCGGGCCGGGCGACAGCGTGGCGCAGAGTCGTTCGAGTCGTTCGAGTTGGTCGTCGCCGATGGCCCCGCTCGCGTCCCACAACGAGCCGTTCGCGGTGCAACTGTTTACGCCAATCAACCAGAGCGAACCGACTTTCCGCGCGAAGGGATACGTGTCGTCGCTCAGGCGTTCGCCTTGCAAAGCCGGTGCGAAATGCGTTTCAAATAATTTCGCATCGACGCCGGACCGCGTGTAATAGTCGTGATTGCCGGGCACCGCGAATGTCGGGGGCTGCGATGGCATACCCACCCGCATCGCTTTCGCTGCAAGCTGAAATTCTCTCGGAAACGCGAGTGTCGTTGCGTCGCCGGAGAAGACGACATGATCGAACCCGCGCGACGCCAAATCGTTCATCAACAACTCGGCGATGCGCGGCGCGTGGCGGAAGCGTCGCCCGCGGCCGAGCAGTTTCACGTTCACCCAGCCGGGTACTTTTTTAGAAACGAGATCGCGTACCGTCCAACCGAGCGAGCGTTGTGTCAGGTGGATGTCACTGTAATGCGCGAGGCGAATCATAGGCTAAAATCCGTGCGGCCTGCGGTCGAACATCGGTTTTTTTATGCCGCATTTCACAAACGGAACGGGCGCTCACCATGATTCATTACAACTTCACGCAGAAGGTCGTCCTCGTTACGGGCAGTTCGCGTGGCATCGGGGCCGCAATCCTCAGCCAGTTCGCGAAAGCCGGAGCAACGTGCATCTTGCATTATTACGACGATCCCGATGGCGGGAACCGTCGCGATGCGCTGGCAATGCGTGCGAAACTCGGGCCGAACGTTCATGCGCACGCAGCCGACGTCCGCGATGCCGCCGCGATGGAAGCGTTGATGAAACGCGTGAAGGCCAACTGCGGTAGCCTGGATGTTTTGGTGAACAATGCGGGGATCATTCGCGATCGCACGATGAAAAAGATGACGCTCGACGAATGGCACGACGTCGTAGAAACGAACCTCAGCGGCGTGTTCCACGGTTGCAAATACGGTGCGGAGATTCTGGCCGACGGCGGACGAATCGTGAATGTCGCCTCTGTGGCGGGGCTGGTCGGTTTCCACGGACAGGCGAACTACGCGGCCGCCAAGGCCGGTGTCATCGGCCTCACGCGGGTGCTGGCGAAGGAACTCGCGAAGCGCGGCATTACCGTCAACGCTGTCGCACCCGGCGTCATTCAAACCGCAATGCTTGGCGAAGTGAAGCCCGAAGTGACCGCCGAATACATCCGACAAATTCCCCTCGGACGCCTCGGCCAACCGAACGATGTCGCGAACGCGATTCTTTTCCTGGCGAGCGAAGAAAGCGGTTATATCACGGGGCAAGTGTTACCCGTCACCGGCGGCTGGGTGTGATGTACTGCCTAATATTTCTTGCGTCAATCGCTGCGTTTCATGAAATATCGATAATTCCGCACGGTTCAGACAACATAGCCGTTGCAGCTTCCCGAATAATCTGATTGGATAGTTCAAACAAATTCATCTTTGAGGTCCGAACGATGCTCTCTCAGCCCCGTCGACCGGCAGCGAAGTTTCGCGTCGAACAACTCGAAGACCGCGTGACGCCGTCGTGGGGCGGTATCCCGCCGAGTACGATCTCGCTCCCCGCGTCGAGTCTTCTCACGCTGAATAGTAGTGGCGACACCAGCGGTACGGCGGCGATCACGAACAACGAAATCGACTGGTTCCGCTTCACGTTGAATGCGGGCACGACGAATATCGCCACGACGACGCCGAGTAGCAACCTCGATACCGTTATCGGGTTGTACAACAGCAGCGGCCAACGGGTCGCTTATAACGACGACCTTTCCAGCACGAACACCGATAGCCTTTTGGGTGCGAACTTAGCGAGCGGCACGTATTATCTCGGCATCACAAACTACGTCGGCACCTCGGGTGGCAGTTACACGCTGTTCATCAACGGCCCGTCCGATAGCCCAGTCGTTCCACCTCCCACTTCATCGTGGGGCGGTATCCCGCCGAGTACGATCTCGCTCCCCGCGTCGAGTCTTCTCACGCTGAATAGTAGTGGCGACACCAGCGGCACGGCGGCGATTACGAACAACGAAATCGACTGGTTCCGCTTCACGTTGAATGCGGGCACGACGAATATCGCCACGACGACGCCGAGTAGCAACCTCGATACTGTTATCGGGTTGTACAACAGCAGCGGCCAACGGGTCGCTTATAACGACGACCTTTCCAGCACGAATACCGATAGCCATTTAAGTGCGATCTTAGCGCGGGGAACGTATTATCTCGGCATCACGAACTACGACAGCACTTCGAGTGGCAGTTACACGCTGTTCATCAATGGTCCGTCCGATAGCCCGCCCATTGTTCCGCCACCTCCGCCACCACCGATAAGTAACGGATTCGGCATCCAAGTCCGCGTCAGTGGGCTGACCGTTGGCCAGCAGAATGCGTTTCTGCAAGCGGCGAATCGGTGGGCGCAGGTCATCACGGGCGATCTGTCCAACGAGCTTTACAACGGCGTGGCCGTCGATGACGTCCTCATCGATGCCTCCGCCGTCTCGATCGATGGTGCCGGTGGCGTTCTCGGCCAAGCGGGGCCGGACCGCTTCCGTTCGGGATCGTTCATTCCATATCACGGGACGATGCAGTTCGACACCGCCGACCTCGCGGCGCTCGAGGCGAACGGGCAACTGACAGCTGTGGTGTTGCACGAAATGGGACACGTTCTCGGCATCGGAACGATCTGGGAAGATCGCGGATTCGTCAGCGGGGCGGGCACGTCGAACCCGCGGTTCGTCGGGGCGCAGGCGACCGCACAGTACAACGCGATCTTCGGGCGGAATGAGACGAGCGTGCCCGTCGAAAACAGCGGCGGTTCGGGTACGGCGGATAGCCACTGGCGCGATAGCATTTTCGGCAACGAGGTGATGACGGGTTACATCAATTCAGGCTTCAACCCGCTCAGCCGTATCACCCTCGGCTCGCTCGCCGACCTCGGATATCAAGTGAACTACAGCGCCGCCGACATCTACACGCCGCCCGGTGCCTCACTCGTGGCGAGCGGCGGTACCAGCGGAAGCATTGGGAGAGCATTGCGAACTGCCGAGCCGATCATTTCCATCGCACTCGCCTTCGATGCCGACTTTGCCAACCGCATCGCACTACCCGGATTGACGAACGTCGCTCCACTGAACCGATCCCGCACGAATGAAACGAGCGCGTTCGAGTCGCTCGACCACCTCACTCGCGGCATCCGCGTGGACGCACCGACAACATCTCCTGCAATGCGAACGAGCGTGCCGATGGATATGGTTGTGTTTTTGGAAGGCTAAATCGATTAGCCCGGATATTTCATCTGCGGTTTCCATCGAGGGATTTCCTCGATTGGTCGGCGGAATTCGTTATTTTGACTGGTTGTGGTCGATTGTGAGTGGAA
>JAYWCL010000066.1:0-25048 GCA_043780595.1 Limnoglobus sp. | reverse complement strand
GCCGACTGGAACGAATGGCCGATCCTCCCGAGCTATCTGCCGTTCGTTCACGAACTGTTGCGGCACGTGGTGGCGAACCCCACGCGCCGCAATTATCGCGTCGGCGATGCGATCGAAGAGTACGTCGGCGAAGCCACCGTGGGTTCGACGGCAACGCTCACTTTGCCAAACGGTACGCAGGAAACCGCTACGGTGGCCGTCCACGAAAACGGCGGTGTGGTGCGGTTTCCCGATACGCACCTCGGCGGGTTGTATCGCCTCGCGACGGGGTCATCGCAAAGTTCGTACCTCGCCGTGAATGTCCCCGAGACGATACCCGGCGGCGGCTCGGAATCGGATTTGCGCCGGATCGATCCGGAGGTACTAAAGGCGATTCACCCGACGATTCAAGTCGTTCGCGAGATCGAACAAATCGTGCAAACGAGCAGCGATGGCACTACTGTCGTCGTTACGCCGAAGCCGCATGGGCCTTCACTGGCAAGGATATTCGTGCTGTTGGCGCTCGCCGCATTCGCGGGGGAACTCATCCTCGCGTGGCGACTCGGTCCGGCGCGGTCGGTGGTCGCGAACGGCTCGCCACCCGAAATATCGCGCGGCATCCGGTGGGCAAAAATTATCGGTTGGCCGTTGTTGTTCGTGGCCACTGCGGCGATCGCCACGAGTTTGCACGGGTTGTGGTCGGGGGAATTTCTCGGGTACATTCCGCAGGAACATCGCCACCTCGTCGAGCGGGTCGCGGGGTTGCCGGCGGCCGAAGCGGGTGAAGGAACCCGCTGGCGTCTGGAGTCTTCGCCCGCACTTTCGCGATCGCCGAAACTCGACCACCGGCTGCTCGGTGGCCTCGCGCTCGCTGCGTTCGCCATCGTCGTTTGGCTCTACCGCAACGAGAGCCGGGCGACCGCCGGTTGGCGCAGCGTCGCGCTACCCGCTGGCCTACGGTTGTCTGCGTACCTGCTGGCCATCGTCGTGCTGTTGCCGCAACTGCGCATCGCGTTCGATCGCGAAGGTTGGCCCGACATCGCGATCCTGATCGACGATTCCGCGAGCATGGCACACCGCGACGATCTTCGCGATCCCGCGACCCGCGCGAAGGCGGACGAACTTGCGAAGCTATCCGGCGTCGAACTGCCGCAACGAATCGAACTCGCGAAGTGGCTACTTTTACGGCCCGATTGCGATTGGCTGACAAAACTGCTCGTCGATAAACAGTGGAAAGTCCATCTGTTTGCCGTCTCGGATCAGACGCGATTTCTGGCGAGTGCCAACGATGCAAAGGAACGCGCGGCGGTGGCGACAGCCATCGAAGGCATTGCAGCAAAAGGCGAATCGAGCCGGTTGGGCGATGGCGTCCGCTCCGTGCTCAAAACCTTCCGGGGCAGTTCGCTTGCAGCGGTGATCGTGTTGACCGATGGCGTGACGACGGCGGGCGACGACTTGCCGAAAGCGGGCCGCGAAGCCGCACAGGCGGGGGTGCCGCTTTACCTCGTCGGCTTCGGCGAAGCGAACGATCCGCTCGACCTGAGCATCGGCGATTTACGGGCCGAAGACACCGTCGTGAAAAACGACGAACTCCTGTTCGAGGCGCGACTGAGCGTACGTGGCGCGGGCGTGCCGAAGGCGGTGCGTGCAACGCTCTCCGAGAAAGTCGGCGACAAACTGATCCCGCTCGACGAAGCGAATATCGTGCCCGATGCGACGGGGAAACCGGTCGCGTTTCGTCTACGTCACACGCCTACACAACCCGGCGAACGCACGTACATCATCGAGGTTCCCACGGCTACGGGGGAAGCCGAGACTGCAAATAACCGCATCGAGCGACAAGTCGTTGTCACTGAGAATCCGAAAATCCGCGTGTTGTACGTCGAAGGCTATCCTCGCTACGAATTTCGCTTCCTGAAAGTGTTACTCGAACGCGAAGTCGAACCGGGCAGCAAATGGAAATCGATCGAACTCAGCACGCTGTTACTCGATGCCTCGAACGATTACGCCACCACCGACCGTAGCGCGATTCGGAGTTTCCCGACGCGGAGCGAACTGTTCGGCTACGACGTTGTCATCCTCGGCGACTTCGACCCGTCGCGTTTGCCGCACGTCGAACGCACATTACAAGACCTAACCGATTTCGTGAAACAGCGTGGTGGCGGCTTGTTGTTCATCGCAGGGGAACATGCCTCGCCGAGTGCGTTTTTCGCCACGCCACTTGCGGCGGTGTTGCCGATATCGCCGGTCAACGCGGGCGCAGACGTACCGGCGGCATCCACCGAAGAGAAGCCGATTCCTGCCGGATATCGGCTGCAATTGACGCCGGCTGGGATGGCGCATCCGTTGTTCCGATTCGCCGATGGCGATGTCGAAAGCAACAAGATTTTCTCGAACCTGAAGCCGCTATTCTGGAACGCCAGCGGCTACGTTCGCAAACTCTCCGCTGAAGTTCTGGCGGTCCACCCCGAGCGAATGGCCGAAGGCGCGACCGGCGAAAATCACCCGCTCGTGCTTCAACAATTTTCCGGAACGGGCCGCGTGATCTTCTTCGGATTCGACGAAACGTGGCGCTGGCGATTTCGACGCGACGAGGAACATTACAACCGCTTCTGGCGGCAGGCGATTCGCACGCTGTCGCGCAACCGCGTTTCCCGGCTGGAAATTAAGACCGACAAGCAGACGTCGTATCGTCGCGACGAGCCGATCCGCGTGACGGTTCGCTTCCCCGACGATGCCCCGGCCCCCGAAGCGACGACCGTAAAAGTACGGATCGAACGTGCCCCGCTACGATTCAAGGATGGTTCGCCACCGATCGGCGACAGCGAAACGCAGACGATGCCGCTGAGCAAAGTCGAAGGCAGTCGCGGGACGTATCAAGGAACGCTCGCACGCACTCCCGAGGGCGAATATCGCTTTCGCCTGACCGAACCCGAATGGCCTGCTACCGCGCCGAAAGCCGAGGCGAAGGTGCTGCCGCCACCCGGCGAGCGCACGCGACTCGAAATGAACGTGGCCGACATGACCCGCGCCGCCGCCGAGTCTCGCGGTAAATTTTATACGCTGTTCGACTACGAGAAACTCTTGGACGAGCTACCCGAAACGACGCGACTCCCATTGAACCAACCGTGCCCGCCGGTGCCAATCTGGAACCACGCGGGGCTGTATGCGTTGCTGTTGATGCTATTCGGTGTCGAGTGGGTTTTGCGGAAGCGCGAACGACTCTTATGATGTTCTGAGTCAATGCTCCGGGAGTATCGCCGATGCCCCTCGTTCTTCGACCGCCGGGTTATGAAGCACCGCCACTCTTCGAGAGATTGCGTTCGTTGGGGCGGATGCGCCGATTCATTCGCGTACTCACGGGCACGTTCGCGCTCATCGCCTGGCTCGGGTTCGTTCTCGCGTTGTTATGCGTGCTCGATATCGCCTTCAATCTCCACGCCTCGCTGCGTGCCATTGGGCTGCTGACGCTAATGATTGGCAGTGGCATCCTGTTCTTTCGCGGCATTTTGCGACCGAGTCGCGAGTCGGTGCGGCCGCTCCGCATCGCGCACATTCTGGAATCGCGTTTCCCGTCGCTCAACGATGCGCTCGCTAGTGCGGTGTCGTTCCACGATCGCACGGAGACGCCGCGCGACCGCGGTGAAAATTCATTCCGACGTGCCGCGATGAAGCGAGCCGAGCACCTCGCCGACGATTGCGACACGCAGTCGATTATCCCCACGGGGAAACTGTGGCGAGCGTCCGGGCTGATGTTCGTGGGCTTGCTGGCACTCGGGGTAGTGATGATTGTTTACGGCAATCGTGCGGCACACGCGGGTGTGCGATTATTCGACCCGTACGGCCAACACGCATGGCCACCACGAACGAAACTCGAACTTCTCGAACCGCCGTCGCTACTCGCACGCGGCGAATCGTTGACGGTGCAATTCCGCGTGCGCGGCGAGATTCCCGACGATGCCGCGATTCAACTCCGGGCGGCGAACGGTTCGATCCAAACCGACCGCGTGCCGTTGATACACGAGGGCGATGCTGCGAACGGTCGCGTCGTTCTCGGGCCGGATCGCGTGTCGGAGACGTTCGAATTTCAGGTGGCCGCGAATGATGCCGTAAGCGTTTGGCAACGTGTGGAAGTCGTCTCGCCACCGAAGTTGATAGTGCTCGACGGTCGGCCGACGCCGCAAATCCGACTGACGTACCCGCGATACACGGGGCTGCCCGCGCAAGACCTACCCGATGGCACCGGCATGGTCACCGGCGTATCGGGCACTCGGATTCAGCTTCGGGCGAAGGCGGATCGGCGAATCCGCACGGCGGTGCTGCACTACCAGGGGGACACATCCGCGACCCAGGTGGCCGCCGCGATCTCGCCGATTGCCGCATCGAATCCGTTCGCGATGTTTGGCAGTCCACTCATCGCGGATCGCTTCCTCGAAGAAATTCCGCTTGCGATTCACGGAGCCGAAGGCCAACTGATGCAAGCGGATTTTGCCCCGCCGCTCAACGGAATCTATTCGCTCCGCTTCACCGACGAACGCGGCCTCACCGGTACGCGGCTCATCGAAATTTCGACCACACCCGACCCCGCGCCGATGGTGACGATCGACAAACCGCGCCCGGAGCAAGATCCGTTGTTGCTGCTTCCCACGGCGAAATTGCTCGTTCGCACCCGTGCCGACGACCGCACGTTTGCCGTCCGCCAACTGTATTGGGAACACCGTAACGGCGAGGAACCGTATCGCGTTTGGCCCGCGATCGATGCCGAACGCAACGCGAGCACGCTGCAAGCGGTGGTCGGTACGGTCACGGCAACGATTCGCCCGCAACCGCAGATTCTCGAAGATGAGCGCGTGGTATCCATCGCGCAGTTCGCGAATGCCGCCGGGAAATCGCCAGCCGATGGTGACGTGATTTTCCTGCGGGCGATGGCGACCGACTGGGACGATTACACGATCGACAAAACGCCGGGCCGAAGCCCCGAAGTCGAAATTCGCATCTTGTCTGCAGAGTCGATGAAAGCGTGGTTGCAACGGGAAATCGTCGCTCTGCGGCCCGAATTGGCGAGCGTTCGCGACTTGCAACTCGATGCGAACGCGAAATTAAACGAAGCCCAAAAGGCACTCCCCGCCACCGACCCGCTCGACCGCGCCGAACAAGCACAGCGTGTGGCACGTGCCCCCGTCGCCGACCCACGTGCCGGTTTGAAAGCGAAAACCGAGCATTTACGCGATGTCGTTCGACGCAACGCATTGCCGAACTCCGCCACGACGGAGCGAGTCGAATCGCTGGCACGTACGATGGAAGAACTCGACAACCGCTTCATGGAAGGGATCGAACCTGAAATCGCGAACGCCAAACGCACGGCAGGAACACCCGCAGCGAACAAGGCGATTGAGGCCGCGAAGAAGAATCAGAAAGGGGCGATCGACCGTTTGAATGCAGCAATCGAAGACCTCGAACCGTGGGCAAGTGCGAACGAACTCCGCAGCGATATCCGCACGTTGAAGAACGCGATCGAGCGGACCGTGGCCGATGCCGCGAAGCAAGCCGAACGCCGACCGGCCGGCCAAGCCATCGACAAGTTGGCACCACAAGATCGCGCCGGGATCGAACGCTCCGCGGCCGAGTTGGAGAAAGCCGCGAGCGATGGTGCGAAGGCGATTTCCAAAACCGAACGGATCGCCGAAGAGAAACGTCAACAGGCGGCAGCATTGAACGCCCTCGCGGACCAAAAGAGCCGCGATGCGAAATCGCAACCGGCTGCGGAAGCCGAGGCAGCGGCAGTTCGCGAGAAAGCCAAACAAGCCGAGGCGGAGGCTAAGGCACTCGACAAAGCGGCGGAGACGGCAGGGAAGCGCGGGCTGGCCGACGACCTGCGGAACGCCGCCGACGCCCAACGCCGCAATCGTCCCGGCGAGGCCGGAGTAGCCGCACAGAAGGCCGTCGATCGGTTGGAAAAGATGACGAAAGAATTGTCCGACGAGAAAGCGGAATCGGTCGACGAGCTTGCGAAGAAGCGAAAACAGGAAGGGGCCGAGATCGATTCGCTGACGGCGCAACAAGAAGAGCTATCGAAAACGATCACTGAAGCCGGTGCCAAGACCGACCCCGCCGAGCGTGCGGAATCGTTGAAGAAGTTAGCCGAAGAGCAGAATCGGTTATCGGAAAACGTCGAGAAACTGTCGCGGAAACTGCAACGCGAAGGGGCAACCGATTCGGCGGAGAAACTGCGAAAAGCGACCGAAAATATGCAGCAAGCCCGCGACGAACTCAACGAGGGCCGTGCCCCCAACGAGGAACTCAACGACGCGCTCGACCGGCTCGACGATGCGAAGCAATCGCTCGATACGGAGCGTACGAAGGATGCCGAGCAACTGGAACGCGAGAAGCGCGAGCAACTCGTCGAACCGCTTCGGGCGTTCCTCGAAAAGCAAAAAACCGCCATCGCCGAGTCCGAACGATTGGCTGATGTGGTCGCGAAGGCCAAGAAGTGGGAACGGCCGATCGTCGCCAGTTTGTCGGCTGTTGCGGATCAGCAAAAAGCACTTGCTGTTGAAGTGGCACGCTTCGCCGAAACGAAACTCGATAAGCAAAAAGTCTTCGAGCGAATGCTGCGCCAAGCCAGCGAGAACATGGCGAAGGCGGCGATGCGAATCGAAGAACGTAAAGCCGATGCGCTCACCGCCGATCCACTGGCATTCGAGCCAGAAACCGAACGTGCCGCCGATGAAGACGCCCGTCGTCCGATGCGACTCGCGTTACGCCGTTTGCAACAAATCGTCGATTCGCTCAAAGAGCCGGACAAGCCGAAACCGCCGATGGCCGCGGCCCCACCAACGAAAGAAGGCGACGCCAAACCGCCGCCTGCGGAAGGCGCGCCGAGCGATGGCCTGCCCCCGCTCGCGCAACTCAAGGCGCTGCGCGATTGGCAGAAGGAAGTCAATGCGATGACCGAAGAGTTCGCGAAATCGCACCCCGACGCCGAGAAGTGGACCGAAGACGAAGTCGCAGAGTTGAAGAGTCTAGAACAATCGCAGAAGGAAATCGCCGAACTCTTCGAACAACTTTCCGCCCAGTTTCAGCGCACCGAGGAGCAACCATGATGCGTTTCACTTGTGCGATTTTCGGCATCGCTGTCAGTGCGATGTCGCTGACGGCCGGTATCGCGCCGCCGATCCCACGTGTGATTTTACCCGCGAAGGCGTTGCCGAAACCCGAAGTGGACGTCGCGCCCATCGAAGGCGACGATGTCGGATCGGTGGCGAATCGCATCGTGAAAGGCACGAAAGCGGTCGGCGAAAAACTGTCGGGGCAGGATACCAGCGAGGAAACGCGGAAGGATCAAAAGCAGGTCGCCGACGATATCGACACGCTGATTAAGCTACTCGAAAATCCGCCACCGATGAATAACCAGAACCCACCACCACCCCCGATGCCGAACGATGGCCCACCACCACCACCACCGAAAAATAAGGGCGAAACGAAGCCGCAAGGTGGCGAAGGCAATCGCCCACGACGACCTCGCCCGCAAGCTGGTAAGCCGAACAAACCCGAGAGCGGACCGATGCCAATGCCGATGCCCGGCGAGGGTCAGCCACAAGGCGCGAAGCCCGAAGGTAAGCCGAAGCCCGAAGGGCAACCGATGCCGATGAGCGGTGCAGAACCCGGCGACAAAAAATCCGGAGCGGGCGCACCGATGTTGCCACTTGCGGAAACGATCGCGAAAGATTTTTGGGGCCACCTCCCCGAACAACCGCGGCAAAAGATGATGCAGTTTTTCCGCGAACAGTACCTGTCGAAGTACAAGGATTTGTTGCCGCAATACTACTCGGCGATCTCCGAAAAAGACAAGAAGGCGAAGAAGTGAACCCGAACGCCATCACTCGTCGTGGGTTTGCTCGTGCGACATTGCTCGGCGGCGTCGGCACGACGGTCTCGCTGGTCGGCCACGCACAAGACGGCGCGATGCCCGCGCCGACCGACCTCGTTACGACCGAAACGCAGATCGCGATCAATCGCGGGTTGGCGTACCTCGCCCGGTCGCAACGCAACGACGGTTCCTACGACGATAACTCGGGGCCGAATGCCGCCATCGTCGGCCTTGCGGGTTTGGCGCTCATGGCGGGTGGGCACCAGCCGGGGCGCGGCGAGTACGGGAAAATCGTTAGTCGCGCGATGGATTACCTACTTTTGAAGTCCGCCTCGGGCAGCCCCGTCGGTTACATCAACGGCGGCGAGAATGCGTTTCAGCACGGCGGCGGCATGTATCAGCACGGTTTCGCCACGCTGTTCCTCGCCGAACTGTACGGGATGTTGCCGAACGCCAATCGGCAACGACGGCTCCGCGATGCACTCGAAAAAGCGACGGCCGTCATCGTGCGTTCGCAGAACAAGCTCGGCGGTTGGCGGTACGATCCTCGACCGAGTGAAGCCGATGTTTCGGTGACGGTTGCCCAACTGATGGCACTGCGGGCCGCACGCAATGCGGGGTTGTTCGTGCCGAAGTCGACGATCGATGCGGGCGTGAAATACATCCAGGGGTGCCAACTCGACGATGGCGGTTACACGTACATGGTCGGCACGAACCAGGGATCGTTGTTCCCCCGTTCGGCGGCGGCGTTGGTCGGGTTATTCAGTGCGGGAATTTACGAAGGCGACGTCATCGACCGGAGCGTGAAGTACCTCAAACGCTTCGTCCCGGCCAAGCGTGGCTTCAACGACATGGCGAACGAGCGCTACTATTATTACGCTCATTATTATGCCGCACTCGCGATGTGGACGGCGGGTGGAACCGCGTGGGCCGAATGGTTTCCCGCGATTCGCGACGACCTAATCTCACGCTGCCAAGGGCCTGGAAACATCTGGGCCGACTTCGGCCACGGCCCCTCCTACGCCACCGCAATGGCCTGCATCATCTTGCAATTGCCGAACAACTACCTGCCGATTTTGCAGAAGTAGCGCCCCTTTATTCCGGCACGGCAATGACGGACTTTCCGTAACCCAACGGGTTCTCGCCGAGCGGGAGCTTCGGTTGCGACCAACGCAGATACACCTCAAGCACTAGGCCCGATGCGAAGATGCCGACGCTGATCCACTGCGAGAGCGTCAGCCCAAAGGCGTAAGTTGGCTCGATGCGAATCGCTTCATTAATGAACCGGTGAATCGCGTAGCAGAGCATCAACCCGACCATCACTTGCCCATCGTGCCGACGAAACGTTTGAAACGAAACGAGCAAGAA
This sequence comes from Limnoglobus sp., assembly GCA_043780595.1. Classification (GTDB taxonomy): domain Bacteria; phylum Planctomycetota; class Planctomycetia; order Gemmatales; family Gemmataceae; genus Limnoglobus. The sequence goes on along the minus strand of JAYWCL010000066.1, from coordinate 15,831 downwards.
CGTGAGTAACACCATGCTCACCGTTTCGTACACTTGCGTGGGGAAGAATGTCACGGTGCGCGGCGTGTACGACACGGGAATCTTCGTGCTGCTGCGTTCCACAACGAGTTCGATCGACGACTTGCCGCGCGGCCACGTGCGGATGATTTCCCATAAGCCATCGTGCGAAAATACGGAAACCGTTGGCCGAAGTTTCTCGAGCTTCGCACGAGTTTGCATCGCGTTCGCCTGCGAGTCGTAGCCCGCAATCACTTCCTTGCCATCGTCGGCCGTGTCGCCCGATTCGAGAATTCTGCCACCGCTTGCGGTGATAATTGCCTCGGCTTCCGCTACCGATGCGGCGGCCCCTGAGACTTCGAGCACGATGAAATTCGTCTTCCCGTTGACTTCGATAATGCGGTCGCCGGGCTGTAACCCGGCGGCTTCGGCGGCACTGCCGATCTCGATGGCGGCGATGACCGCACGCGGGTCGGCGGCATTCAATGGGTCGCGTGGCTTCAGCGAAAAGCCAGTCGTCGTTTGCAGGCCGTGAATCTCGGGTAGGCGCGCTTTCTCGCCGGGCGGGAAGGTTACCTGTCGGCGGGCGTGCGATGGCAACAGCGGGAACTGCCCGAGTTGTGCCGAGAGAGGCACGGGTTGACATTCTTCGCAAGCGACTTGGCCCCAACAGCAGCCGTTGAGGTAGCAGCCAATGCGCCCGACCGCCATGCCGATGGCGAGCATCGGTGCGACCGCGTCGGCGAGCTGCCAACCGTTGATATTCAGCCGTTTCAGCACGTATTTGCGGAAGAGCAGATAGCCCAGCCCGCCGCCGAAGATCGACCCGTAGAACACGATGCCGCCGTTCCAAATCTCGAAGAACGTGACCACCAGCATGAACGGCGACAAGCCCTTAAATTGCTCGTCGTAATACTGGATCATGTAAACGAGCCGTGCCCCGGCGATGCCGGTCAGGAACAGCAGGATCGCCATGTCTTGCAGGCGATCTTTGGGCAACCCGACCTTCGCAGCCCGAAGTCCGCCCCAGATTGTCACCAGGAAAAACGTGATGAATAGCATCGCGCCGAAGCCGTAAAGCGGCACCCCGTCCGGTGGCCGAAACCCCGACGTGAACGGCAAGTGAAAGAGTATCTGCTGCATGAGACGTTCCGCATCGGGAGCATAGGGTTCCGATGCTCTTCTTACGCGAAATGTCCGGCAGTGGCGTCCCCAGCGGGTTTACGACCGATCAAAATCGACGTAAGTCACAATTGCGGAGGTTCCAAAACCGTATTTTTGGCATTTTTGCGTCTCAAAATGCCCCTTTTCGATCGCAAATTACGGATCTGTTTCGAGGGTTTTTGCCGTATCGTGAACTCGTATCGTGGGTTACGTCGAGTGTCAATGATTCGACAAGCGGCGCAAGTACCGACCGAAAATCGACCGAATGCGACCGAAAATCGACCAACATCGACACAAAATCGACCGGACGCGACACTTTTGCGTCATTTGGCGACACTTTTGCGTACGTTCGTGCAGGTCGCAAAAGTCGACTTACGTCGAATCGTCTCGGATTTTTTGACTGACCGCGTTCGTGTGGGTGCGCCAGCCGAATTATCGGTGTTGGCTGTCCCAGTTGGGCTTGAACGATTCTTCTTTGTTTCGGTCTTGGTTATAGGCGCTCGCGAGAAGTTGGAACGCGAGGCAGCGGTAGCGGAAGGCGGCGAGGGGTTCGGATTTGCCGAGGTTGAGTGCGGCTTCGTCGCTGAGTTTCTGGTACTTGCTCCAGTCGATTGTATTCGGACGCTTGTCGAGTTCGATCTTGATCTCCGCTTCCTTGGCAGCGAACCGATCGTATAACGGTTGGCCGATGTCGAAGGAATAGCCTTTATAGACGTGCAGTTCGCCGTTGTTATTGCTCGAAGCGGCATCGGTGGCGGAATGCGCGCCGCGTTTCAGGTGCAGTATTAGCCCGACGATTCCCGCGAGTATCAATACGGTTGCCGCGAAGAACACGGGAACGACGCCGGGAAGGTCTTGGCTTTTCAATATCAGTACGGCCATGGCGCAGAGCGAGCCGAGCAGCAGGAATGTATACGACCACGGCACGATCCGGTCCCACGCGCGGAGCGCTTTGCGGAGGAAGCCCGGTCCCTTCGCAAGAAGGATATTCGCGCTGCTTGCGGCCCTTTCATCGGGCGGAACTTGCACGATCAAACACGTGATATTGTCGCGACCTCCGCGGACGTTCGCGAGTGCGATCAGGAACTTTGCCGCCTCTTCGGGCGGCATCGTCGAGACGACGGCCCCCATTTCATCGGCGGTCACTTCGTTGCTGAGACCATCGCTGCACAGTAAGAACGAGTCGCCGGGAATGAGTGGGTGCGGGCCTTCGATGTCGACTTCGACTTCTTCATCTGGCCCCAACGATCGAACGATCACGTTCTTTTTGAAGTCGCCGAGTTGATCGGGGTCGATGCCCTGACGGCGTGCGATTTCCCACACCCACGAGTGATCGAACGTCAGTTGTTCGACTTTGCCGCTGCGAATCCGGTACGCTCGGCTATCGCCGACGTGGCCGATCCACGCGCCTTCGGGACGCAGGAACAGTGCCGTGGTCGTAGTGCCAAGGCCTTTGAATTCGGGGTTCTTAATGCCAATGTCGAAGATGTCGGCGTTGGCTTCGGTGAAGGCTCGGCGAATCGCGGAGACGACGCCTTCTTGGCCGACGTGTTTAGAATACGTGAGCGGGATGTCGCGAATGGCTTTGGCGCTCGCTTTTTCGCCGACCGCGTGGCCACCCATTCCATCGGCAACGACGAAAATGTGCCCTTGCACGCGCCAGACGTTTTCGTCTGCGGCCGGTTGCACGGCGCAGGCGTCTTGGTTGTGACTTCGTTTCACGCCCACATCTGTAATGGACGCATAACGAATCTTCTCGAACGACATCATTACGTCCTCAACCCTCCAGAATCTCTAATCAGATTCTACGTCTTCTACCGGAAGTCGATGGGCGATACCGAAAAATAACGACACCTGCCGCGATCATTCTCGAATCCCGCTTGACGGACTGGCGCACTCCGATTATTCCGCAGTCTTGTTACAGCCTAGCACGCGATGCGAAACCGGTAGTGGGAGGCCGCCTCGGATGACAGGGAAAATCGACCGACTTGCAATCGTCGCTGCGTTCGCGGCTTGTTTCAGCAGCGGTTGCGTCGAGCGTCGCTTCGTCATCGACACCAATGCGCCCGGTTCGCAAGTGTACGTGAACAATGTGGCCGCGGGTCCAAGCCCTGGAGATGCCCGTTGGGAATACCCGGGGCACTACGAGTTCCGTGCCGTGGCCCAAGGTTACGAGCCGAAAGTCGAACGCATCCGCATTCGACCGAAGTGGTACGAGTACCCCGGCATCGACTTCTTCTTCGAGGTACTTTACCCGTTCCACATCGAAGACGTTCGCCGCATACACCTCACGCTCGAACCGGCCGCCCCCGTTCGCACCGACGAACTTCTCGATGCCGCGAACCGGATTCGCGAAGATGCGAACTCGCTACCGCCACCGCGAGACCCCGAACCAGTAAACAGCCGCAAATCGTCGCCGATCCGGTGATCCCTATCCCGTTAGGGTCACCCAGGGGTACGACGAAGCGTCTAACCCTGGGCTATGGGATTTAACCCCGTTGGGGTAAGAATTGTCTAGGCATTTACCCCAACGGGGTTCCATCATCTAGCCCAGGGTTAGACGTCTTACGTCGTACCCCTGGGCGTACCTGCAAATCGCTCAGCTTCAAAACTTGCGCATCCGGCTAACATCTCACTTGCCGGGGCGTAACGAACTGGCGATTTGTACGAGACGCCGATCCCAATACAGTCGCTCTTCCCATGCACAGTATGCGTGAACGCCGATGACTTTCGGCTTCGCGCCGCCGTTCTCTTTCACGTCCATCGCGATTGCCGAAATCACGACGAATTTGGCGGTATTGGCCTCGCCGCGATCGACCTTGAACCGCATCGTTTCAATCCCCTTTGGCTCGCCGGCGGCGGGCGGGTCGCCGAGTAACGGCATCGTGCCGACGTCGAGCCACTTCTTCATGTCCAGGACTTTATCGTAATGCGACAAAAGATGCTGCTTGAGCGTGCCGATGGCGTCGTTGCCGTTCGGTTCGAGAATCAACACCGCTAACCGGGCGCTCGGCTTCACGTCGCGCTTTTGTTTGAGCTTAAAGTCCGCCGCGATGAGTAAATCCGCCGCTTTCGGGTCTTCGTCTTTGGGGTCGAGTTTTTTCCACCAACGATCGCCATCGTCGAGCCGGTAGTCGGCTTCTTCGCCCGCGAACAACTGCGAAGCGGCGGTCGTTTCTTTCCAGTCTTCGCGAAATTCGAGTATCCGCATCCGCTCGCGCATTTCTTCAAATTCCTTCACCAACTTGGCCGCCTGTTGCTCGCTCGCCCAGCCGTAGAACCAGTAACCGATCCCTTTATAGCTGATCGCGTAGGCTTCCCCGGCCATCACCGATTTGTCGGCTTTCGAGGTGCCGCGAAAGGTGTACTTGATCGCAGGTTGCTTCGCCCACGTCGCTTTTTCTTCTTCGTGGGCATCGAGATCGTCGAAGACGCGACCGAGCCGATCGACGATGCCATCGCGTAAATCGACCGGTTGCGGGGACCGCGTTTTGAAGTCGGTCACGTGGAAGGCGATACTGCCGTCGGAATCTTTACGCCGAAATCCGAGCAGGTTCGCGCTCATGACTCGCTTCGGTTCGTCGTCTTGGTCCCAAGCGGTTTCAGGGGCTTTGTAGGCGATGTTCACGTCTCGGAAAATCTTCTCGCCAGCCGTCGATGTTCCCCCGCTCTGGCTTCGGAAAAGCAGCACGCCGACGCCGATCGCGGTAGCAACGACGACGATGATGCCGAGCAATGGCAACCACGGGAACGACTCGCCCGCCTTCGATTTCGGTCGTGTACCCGTGCGCGTTTTTTTGTAACCGAGCGACTCAGTTTGTGCCGGTGGCGGTATCGAAAGATCGGGTTCGAGAAACTCCGGCTGGGCAGGTGGCGGTGATGCGGGAGCTTGTGGTGGCGGCATCCCTGCGGTCGGCCCGAGTGTGAACCGCATTCCACATCGCGGACACGTCAGGACGGCACCGGCCGGTACTTGCGAAGGGTCGAACAGGAACGGGCAACTCGGATTCGGACACTTCAGAGAATTCGTCATCAGAGGGCGCACTCGTGCGGAGCGTTGGCCGTATGTGGGCTTAAAACAAGTATATGGCGAGAACTGCGTAACGGTAGGAAATGTTCGATGCTGTGGGCGGACGCTTACGAGCCACCGGGTTCATCCCAGTGGGAGTCTCCAAGGACGACGCTTACGAGCCACCGGGCTTGTCCCGGTGGGAGTCTCTCAAGGACGACGCTTACGAGCCACCGGGTTCATCCCGGTGGCTCGTTATGGGAGTTGGGTTCCCTTACGGCTTGTTGGCCAGTTGTTTGGCCTTCTTCACCAGTTGTAGGAACTCGGCACGATAGGCACCGGGGTCGTGCGTCAGCGAACCGGCGGCGAGTTCTTCGACCAATGCGTAGGTTGCGGTGCCCTTGTGTGGCGACTCCTTCAATAGCATCGCGAACGCGGCCACCGACGAGGCGAACTGGAAGTCTTCGGTGGCTTTGTCGTAGGACTTGGCGACGTCGCCAACCGGAATCTCTCGCAGCGTACTGACGTCCGCGTCGGGGAGTTTGTGGCGAAGTTTCAGTACGAATGCCTCGGTTGCCACCTTGTCGTCGACGTTGGCCTTGGGCTTCTCCGGCGTGGCAGGCTGATACCGCAGGCCATCGACTTTCGGTTCCGCAACAATGCCCGTTGGCACCAGTTCGTAGAGTGCGGTTACGACGTGCCCGGCACCCATTTCCCCCGCATCTTTCTTGTCGTTGTGGAAGTCCTGCGTGGCCAACTTCCGCTTCTCGTAGCCGAGTAACCGGTACGCAGCCACTTTCGCGGGATTGAACTCGATCTGAATTTTGACGTCCTTCGCCACCGTAACGAGCGTGCCGGACAGTTGCTCGACGAGTGCTTTCTTCGATTCGGAAATCGTGTCGATGTAGGCGTAGTTGCCGTTGCCTTTGCCCGCGAGCTGCACCATCATTTCGTCGCGGAGGTTGCCCATACCGAAGCCGAAGACACTCAGGAACACGCCCGTTTTGCGCTTCTCTTCGATGAGTTTGATGAGCGCTTCGGTGCTGGTGGTGCCAACGTTCCAGTCGCCATCGGTGCAGAGGATCACGCGGTTCGTGCCCTTGGGAATGAAGTTCCGCACGGCGACATCGTACGCTTGCTGAATCCCCGCGCCGCCGTTCGTCGAACCGCCCGCACCGAGGTTATCGAGTGCTTTCAGAATGACGTCTTTTTGGCTGGCGTTCGTCGAATCGAGCACGAGGCCGGTGGTGCCCGCATAGACGACGAGTGCGACGCGGTCGTTCTCGCCGAGTTGATCGACGAGCAGTTTCATCGACGCCTTCACGAGCGGCAGCCGATTGGGTGCGTCCATCGAACCGGAAACGTCGATGAGGAAAACGAGGTTGCTCGGCGGGCGTTTGCTGTTGTCGATCGGCTTCGCTTTCAGCGCGACGCGAACGAGGCGATGCTTCGGCTGCCAGGGGCAATCGGCCATCTCGACGCGCACCGCAAACGGGTCGTTCCCTTCGGGCGGGGCATCGCGATACGGGAAGTAATTGACCATCTCTTCGAGCCGAACCGCATCGGGGTGCGGCAACGTGTTGTGGTTCAAAAAGTTCCGCACGATCGAGTAACTCGCGGTATCGACATCGACGCCGAACGTCGAAACGGCATTCATCCCCTCGACGCGCGTGAACGGATTTTCGACGAGTTGGCGAAAGCGTTCGCCCGAAAGTGCGTCTTGTTCCCGTTCGCCGCGTTGATCGAGGCGTTCTTCACCCGACGGTTTAGCAGGTTCGGTGGTCGACTTGGTAACGAGGTTGCCTTTTTTTCTCGGTGCAACTTCGGCGGGCAAGCCGTAGCCGTTGACAGCTTCGCTGGTGGGATCTGCTGGCGGGACAGGTGAAGGCGATGGTTTGAGTCCGGATGGTTCGGGACTTGTTGGCGTGGGTCCAGTTGGACTGCCGCTAAACCCGTTTGCCGGAGATTGACCACCGAAACCACCGTTTAGCCTGCCGCTGAAACCACTGCCACCTTGGCCGCCACCGCCGAAACCGCCACCTTGGCCACCGCCACCGCCTCGGCCGCTGGCACCTTGCTCACCACCGAAGCCACCAACGCCGGGTTTCAGATAATTCCGCGACGGCAACCGCACCAAGTCGCCTTGCACACCGCCGATATCACCAACACCGGGAGCAACGACTCGATCACCCGAAGTAGGCCCAAATAATTCGCTATCATCGAGGATCAAAAGCTTGGTTTTTTCAGAATTCGCCTCTGCCAGAGGCTTCAACTGTCCCAGGCCGAATTGCTGGGAAGCAAAGGCCCCGACGAGCATCGCAGCGGCGAGTGAGGCGATGCTGACGAACCAGCGGCGTGCGTTGGATTTCTTTGGCTGCAACGACGCGGCCACGGAGGGCACGACTACGGGTGGCGCTTCGGCGGCGAGGCGGGTTGTCAGAAGTTGCCCGAGTGCGCGGGTCTCTTCGATTGTGGCTTTTGCGGCAGGGTCGTCCGCGATTCGGCGTTCGATGTCTTTGCGTTCGGCGTCGCTGAGGCTCGGGTCGTTGAGCGCGTATGCGGTCAGTTTCGATTCGTCCATTTCGGTGTTCATGATGATCCTGTGTGGGGTTATGCCAGTTGGGGCAGTGTTCGCCGGAGGGTCTTCAACGCGGTGTGCAACAGCACGCCGACGTGCGACTCGCTCAAGCCCATGATTTGTGCAATTTCGCGGTACGTGAATTGATTTTGAAACTTCAAACGCACCGCTTCGCCCTGCTCGGTAGGTAGCTCCGAAAGGCGTGCCATGACGAATTGTGCAGAGTCGCGTTGCTCGGCACGATGTTCGGGGTCGGGGTCGCGGGCCATCGGTTCGGCCAGCAGTTCGGGGGTCGCAAGCATACGAGTATCCTTTCGTAAAAGGTCGATGGCGCGACGGCGACTGACGGCAAACAACCACGCGGCGAGATGCGATTCCACCTGCCCACGCGGCTGTTTGCACAGTTGGAGAAAGGCATCTTGCACGACATCGCGACTGCGTTCCGGGTCGTGCAACAACCGTCGAACGTAAGCCAGTAACGGCCGTTCGTAGCGATCCACCGCAGCGAGTATCCAATCGCGATCGTCCGACATGACGCCTCCATCACGCTCACCAGGTCAACGTGCGACAAAGAAGTTTATTAATGGAATTGCAGAGAAAGTGTGCGAGATCGGGTAAACTCAGCACTCCCGCCACCCCGACCGATCTCGAAAGGTTTCCCTCATGTTGCGCATTCTCAGTCTCGTTTTCGCATTCGCGCTCACTTCGATGGCCAGCGTTTCTGCGGTCGAACCGATCCGGGTCGGCATCATCGGGCTGGACAATTACCAAGCGGTCGCGTTCACCGAACTCTTCCACAATCCGAAGGCGGTCGGCGACTTGGCGGGCATCAAAGTGGTGGTGGCATTCAAGGCAGGCAGCGCGGACATACCGGAGAGCGTTCGCGAGTTGCCGAAGTGGGTCGATGCGATCCAGAAACTCGGCGTCGAGGTGATCGATTCGCCGGAAGCGGTCTTGAAGCGGGTCGATGCGGTGTTGTTGATGAGCGTCGATGGTCGCGCGCATCTCGAACAATTGAAGCCAATATTAAAGGCGGGCAAGCCAGTCTACATTGGCCGTCCACTCGCGGCTTCACTCGCCGACACGGTGGAAATCTTTCGGCTGGCGGCCGAGTATCAAACGCCGATCTTTACCTGTTCGCAGCATCGTTTCAGCCCCGGATTCATCGGGATGCGGAAACACGACGAAGTCGGCGACGTGCTGGGTGCGGACGTGTACGGCGGTTGCCCGCGCGAGCCACACCACCCCGATTTATTTTGGCACGGCATCCACGGCGTCGAAACGCTGTACACGATCATGGGGCCGGGCTGCGTGTCGGTAACGCGAACCGCCACCGAGACGGCGGACGTTGTCACCGGCGTTTGGAAAGACGATCGCGTCGGCACGTATCGCGGTATCCGGAAGGGTGCGCCGAAATACAGTGCCACCGTGTTCGGCACCAAAGGCGTTTCGACCGCGGGCATCTACGGGCACGGCATCCCGGTGAAAGGCATCGTACCGCTGAACGACAAATACATGGGCTACGAGGCCACCGCGATCGAGATCGCCAAGTTCTTCAAAACCCGTACTCCACCGGTCAGCGCCGCGGAAACGATCGAGCTATTCGCGTTCATGGAGGCCGCCGAGGAAAGCAAACGCCAGAACGGTGCCGTGGTGAAATTGGAAACGGTGCGGGCCAAGGCGACGAAACGATAACGGTTAGTTTACTTTCGCTTCATGGCCGCTTCACCTGCGGTGCATAACTTTGACTGCATGAACCTCGCGATACTTCGCTGGCTGATCCTCCTCGCGTCGGCGTTGCTATTTCTGACGCGGCTCGGGGATCGTGCGGTGGTCTCGGAGGAAGTTCGCTGGGCCGAAGTCGCACGGGAGATGCAAATCTCGGGCGACTATTTCCACCCGACGATCAACGGGCAACTTTACTACGACAAGCCGGTCGGCTCGTATTGGCTCATTTTAATTGCTGCGAAGTGTACGGGCGGTATCGACGAATTCGCCGCGCGGTTGCCGGCCGCGCTGGCTGGGATCTTAGGTGTCGTCGTCATCATGAGCCTCGGGCGAAGGCTGCACGATGCGCGCGTGGGAGTTTTAGCCGGTGCGATTCTGGCAACGAGCTTCGGCTTCGCGTTCTATTCGCGTCGCGCCACCGCAGACATCGAAACCGTCACGGGCGCGTTGGTAGCCATCTGGCTGTTCGAGCGATTTTCGCCGCGCGGTGGTGGGCCGTGGGTGTTGTTACTCTGGTTTTGGATGGCGTGCGTTTCGTTAACCAAGGGCCTGCTCGGCTTCGCGTTGCCGCTGGTTGTGATGGCAACGTACTCCGCTCACACGGCCACCGTGCAACGCGGCGAACGCGGCTTCTGGCGTGGGCTTTACTCGGAAAGTCGCTGGCTGCTCAACTACTGGTCGATCCTCGCAATCCCGCTCGCGGTGGCGGTCTATGCACTCCCGTTCGTGATCTCGTCGTGGTCGACGGGGTCGGTCGAAGGCTTGCAGATGGTCTGGCGCGAGAATGTGCGGCGTTTCGTGGTTCCGCACAACCACACGGGGCCGGTGTACTTGTATCTCGGCGTGATCTTCATGCTGGCTGCGCCGTGGTCGCTGTTCCTACCTGCCGCGCTCCTGATGAAATCGCCCGCACCGACACGCGGCGACCGTTTGACCCAAGCCTATTTCTGGGCGATCTTTTTGTTCTTCACGTTTGCGGCATCGCGGCGCAGCTACTACCTGCTGCCGGTGTTACCCGGCATGGCACTACTCGTGTCGAAATTACTGCTCGCACCGCAAGATGTGCTCAATCGTTGGGCTGCGCGATTGCGTTCGGCGGGCTGGGTGATGCTCGGCATCGCATTCGTGCCAATCGGGTTGGGGATACTGCCCCCAGCCGACGTGCTGCCATCGCCGTACAACGCCCTCCCTCCCCTGCCCGCCCGCTGGTGTTTGGCGATCGGCTGGCTACTCGGGTTGTCGCTGATCGCGGCCGTTTTGCTCAAACGAATCCAGCTGCAATACGCGGGTCTGTCCCTTGCAGTATCGCTCGTATTCCTGGGGCAGTGGTATCTGTTTGGCGTTGCATATCCCGCCGCCGATGCGCTTCGGACACGTCGCGAATTCCTGCATCTCGTCCGGGCCAAAACGGAGAACGAGCCGGCGCGGCTGGCGGTATTTCAGGCGAACGATGTCGTCTTCGATCTGGGCCGCATCGTGCCATCATTCATAGAAGCGACGGAACTTTCGCGGGCCATCCGCGAGAAGCGTGTCCGTTGGGTTCTGTCGTCGCAGCGACACCTCGATGCGGCGAAACTCACGGGCAAAGTCGTGGCCGAGGAGCCAATCCAGCCGTGGGAATTCGAGGAACAAGAGAAGAACAAGCTCGTCTTGTGGGAAGTGTCGCCATGAGTGTTCGCGTGCTCGTCGTCGAAGACGAAATCGAGATCGCGGACTTCGTGGTGCGAGGTCTGCGCGAAGAAGGCTTCACCGTCGAACATGCCGCCGATGGCCTATCCGGATGGCATCGCCTGTCGACGGAAACGTGGGATGTCGTGTTGCTCGATTGGTGGCTACCCGAACTCGATGGCTTGACGATTTTGCAACGTTACCGCAAAGGTGGCAACCGCACGCCAGTGTTGTTTCTGACAGCGCGCGATGCGGTGTCCGACCGCGTGCGTGGCCTCGATGGCGGTGCCGACGATTACTTGTGTAAGCCGTTCGCGTTCGAGGAACTGCTGGCCCGCGTGCGCTCGTTATCGCGCCGCCAAGATGGCCGCACGGGAACGCTGCTATCGCACGCCGATGTGCAAATCGACCTCGCCACCCACCGTGCCGAGCGTGCGGGCAAGAAGCTCGAGCTGACCGCCAAGGAACAGGCGTTGCTCGTGTTCTTTATGCGCTACCCCGGCGATGTGCTCACCCGGACGCGGATCTACGAACACGTTTGGGACGAACGCTACGACGGAGTTTCCAATACGCTCGAAGTTCACGTGAAGGAACTTCGCCGCAAGCTCGAACTCCACGGCCCACGGCTGATCCAGACACTACGCGGCCGCGGTTACGTTTTCGGAATGAATGCATGACGCTGACACGTCGCTTGATCCTGTTTTTTCTGCTGACGATCACCCTGCTCCTGGGTGCGTTCTCGCTGACGCTTTACCTGATTGCCCGCACGCATTTGTACCGTCAAATGAACGAGCAAGCGGAAGCAACGCTCGATGCTTTCACGGCAGTGGTCGAATGGGAAGACGATGGCCTCGAGTGGGAGCCGAAGAACCGCAAAATGCTTACGCACTCGCGCGGGGAGATACCGACATGGGCGGTGTTCGACGAACGCGGGAGCCGCATCGATGGCTCGCAAGAGACTCCGCCGATGTTGAGCGAAATGGATTCGCTCGCGGATGAGGATTCGTGGCAACGGTATCGGCGCACCTTTCACGTTGAGAAGCCCGACGCGGTGGTCAGTAAGCCGGATCAGATCCGTTACCAGTCGTTGACATTCGTACTCGCACGGCCCTTCTCACCCGTGCAATCGTCGTTACGCACGTTATTGTTCGCGGAGATCGCGGTCTCGATTGTCCTCTGGTTGCTCGCTGCAATTGGCGCGCGATGGGCTTGCCGGCGAGCGTTGGCACCCGTTCGTATGATGTCCGAAGCCGCGGCCGAGATGACGGCAAACGATCTCGCGGAACGACTGCCCGTGCCCGTGCCAAACGACGAACTTCGCAATTTGGCGACGACGTTCAACGACCTGCTCACGCGGCAACAAGTCTCATTCGAGCGGCAAGCCCGCTTCACCGGCGAGGCGTCGCACCAGTTACGTACGCCATTGGCCGCGATGCTCGGCCAGATGGAACTCGCACTCCGGCGCGATCGCGACCCCGAAGAATACCGCCGCGTCATCGGCATCGGCGTCAAGAAAGTCGAGCAACTCAATCAGATCGTCGATATGCTTTTGTTCCTGTCGCGCGCCGATTCGGAAACGCAGATCGCCAACCGCCAACCGACCGATCTCGCAGACTTAGTGAAGGCACACATCGCCGACGTATGGGCGAACCATCCCCGTTTTGCAGACATCCAAACAGACATCACCAAGAAGCCGTGCGTTGTGCTCATTCATGCCGCAGCGTTCGCGCAAGCCTTGAACAACGTCATCGATAATGCGTTCAAATACAGCAAGCCGGGTTCGATTGTCATCATCATCGTTACGTTTGAAAAAACGACAACCGCCTTCGTCTCCGTCTCGGATCACGGTTGCGGAGTGTCGAAAGCGGAGAGCAGCCACGTCTTCGAGCCGTTCTTCCGTTCCGCAGAAGCGAAACGAACCGGCATCGGTGGCGTCGGACTCGGCCTCGCGATCACGCAGAGGATCGTCGAAGCGATGGGTGGCACGATCGAATTCGGATCGAAGGTGGATTATGGAAGTGATGTTATTATCCGACTACCGTTATTGACGGGGCAGTCTGGGCAAGATTCGACTTGAGGCAAAGTGCAAAGGATTTCATATTTGGCGTGCCGATTCTGCCGATAATACTGACACGAGAGCGTTTTGGTTGAGGGAATTGACGTGAATTCGGCTTGGACACGATACGCGATACTTCTGCCACTTGCGATTTGGCTCGCGGGGTGCCAGACCGCGCCGCTCGGGCCGGATCGTGCGACGGTATCGAATTCGCTGAGTCAACGGTTCGACCATACGCTGCCAGACTACACAGTTGCGAAGCAACTGACGCTACCGCCGGGTGCCAACCTCGATGACGGCGTGACCGAAGACGAAGCGATCTCGATCGCGCTCTGGAACAATGCGGCGTTCCAAGAACTGCTCGCCGATCTCGGTATCGCACGCGGCGACTTGATTACGGCAGGGCTACTACCGAACCCCGAGTTCGTGTACTTCTTCGGCGTGACGGACAAGCCGTTCAAATATCTGTTCGACTTGCCGATCGAGGCAATTTGGCTTCGCCCGATCCGCATCCGGTCCGCTGCGATGGAAGCGGATCGTGCGGCGAGTCGACTGACGCAGGCGGGGTTGGACCTCATGCGCGACGTTCGCCAAGCCTACGCCGATGTGCTTCTGGCAAAGGAGCGAGTGCGAATTGCGGGCGAGGCGGTGAAGTTCCGCGGGCGGATCTCGGAGTTGGCCGAGATCCGACTCAAGGCGGGCGATATTTCCCCGCAAGAGGCCGCGACGGCACGAATCGATTCGCTGCAAGCCGAGCAAGACGCGACGCGAGTTGGGTACGATGTTTCGATATTTGAAGAGCGTCTAAAAAACTTGATGGGCGTCGGCCCGTTACGTGGGGCGCTGGTTCTGGATCCGCCGCAACTGCCCGCGATCATGACGTTCGACACCGATGCACTGACCGCCGAAGCGATGGCGAACCGCCCCGATGCACTGGCCACGAACGAAGCCGTCGTCGCCGCCGAAGCACGTCTCAAGTTCGCCCGCATCGGCTGGGTCCGGATGCTCGGCATTCTCGATGCGACCAGCGGCAAGAATGGCCACGAGTTCGGCCCAGCGTTGCGGTTCACGTTGCCGATATTCAATCGCAATCAGGGCGGGATCGCACGGGCCGAGGCGGAATTGGAAAAAGCAGTGCGGAACCAGCAAACGATCGCGTACCAGATCATCCTCGATGTACAGCGTTCGTACCTACAATATCGCCAGGCGTGTGCGGAACTCGAAGTGTTGCGTGCGAAGGTTCGCCCCGAAGTCGAGGCCGCAATCCGCCGTGCGCAAGGGGCGTATCAGGAGGGAAATGTGCCGATTTTCATCGTGCTGGAAACGACGCGTCAACTCCTCGATAACTATTCGCGCGAAGCCATACTGAACGCCGACCTGCGACGGTTCTGGGCGGAGTTGGAACGCAGCGTCGGCAAGCGACTCACGCCAATGGTCGACGGAAAACGATAATGAATTTCGCCCAACAACTCGTTCGGATCGTACTGACGCTGGCAATTGCCGCCGCCGTGGGGGCGGGTGCGTGGTGGTTGTTCACGAACAAACCGAGCGGCGCGAAGACCGATAAACCTGCCGCGGCCGCGACGATCACCAAGGTGGTCAAAGAGGACGATCTCAACACGATCACGCTCACCGAAGAAGCCGAAAAGCGGCTCGGGTTGACGATCGGCACCGTCGAGAAAAAAGCCGCACGAAGGGTGCGAATGTACGGCGGCGAAGTGACGATTCCCGTGGGGCGCGCGATCCTCGTTGCTGCGCCGCTCGGTGGCATTTTGAAAGCACCGGCAGGCGGGATGCCGAAAGCGGGCGATGCCGTGAAGGCGGGGCAGAACGTCTTCCAACTGTTGCCGTTACTGACACCCGATGGCCGCGCCACGTTGTCCGCATCGCTCGCCGATGCCGACGGCATCGTGAACAACGCGAAGACGCAAGTCGAGATCGCGAAGATCGCTCTCGAGCGTTCCAAGCGGGTGCTGAAAGAAGGGGCAGGAAGCCAACGCCTCGTCGATGAAGCGCAGGCGGCGTACGACATTGGTACGAAGTCGCTCGAAGCCGCAATCGCACGCCGTACGGTATTGGCCAAAGTCCTCGGCGACGTCGATTCGGGGACGGCGGCCCCGATCCCGATCGACTCTCCGGAAGATGGCATCCTTCGTACCGTGTCCGCAATGCCCGGCCTGAACGTACCGAGCGGCGCGGCATTATTTGAAGTCGTCGATCTCTCGACGATGTGGGTTCGGGTGCCGTTGCCGGTCGGCGATCTCGATGCCATCGACCGCAGCGAACCGGCACAAATCGGCAAACTCTCCGCACCGCCCGGCACCACATTAACGCCTGCGAAACCGGTCGTCGCGCCGCCTTCCGCGAACCCGATCTCGGCCACCGTCGATGTCTTTTACGAGATGCCCAACGCGAACGCCACCCTCACGCCCGGCCAACGCCTCGGCGTCACGATCCCGCTATCGGATGCCAAAGAAAGCGCGACGGTGCCGTGGTCGGCGGTCGTTTTCGACGTCCACGGCGGGAACTGGATTTACGAGCAACTCGATGGCCATCGCTATGCGCGTCGTCGCGTCGTCGTCCGGTACACCTTCGGTGCCGATGCCGTGTTAGCGAGCGGGCCAGCGGTCG
>JAYWCL010000065.1:0-8721 GCA_043780595.1 Limnoglobus sp. | reverse complement strand
TGGGTTCGAGCACCAACAGCATGCTTTAGAGGCCGTCTTTTCGTAAAGAGCAAGTCAAAACGCCAGAAACCAGACGCCGGAAACGCGGTTACACCCTGGGGCGAAAACCACGAGAGAATCAGAATGGGAATAATAATCCACTCGAATTATTCTCTTTCGATGTCGCGACTAAAAAGCAAAACTGGTCGCAATCGTTTTCAAATCGGATCTCATTTGCCTACTTGGCAACCACTCAGCCACTCGACGATGTCGTTCCTGTTGGCGGCGTAGGACTCATCATTCACGACATCACCTATTACAGTGCGCGTACGGGAAAGCCGATTCCGCTCGAACCCGGCGAAACGTATGCTTGGCGAAAATCGCAGTTGTACGGCCAGTTCAGCCGCGATCGCAAGCGACTGATTTCGAGTGTAGACGGGGGATTGGCGGTCTGGGATGTCGCGACGCGGCGGCAGATCGTGCCCATCAAACCGACGTTCAACATCTCGATATCCAGTCGCTTACAGTTCTTGGATGGCGGTACGACTTTGGAAGTCGCGCCGTACGACCGCAACTTAATGAGCGGCCTGAAAACGTGGGACGTCGCAACGGGCAGAGAGCGCCTGAGCATCCCGCCGCACCGCATCTACGAAGACGGCGCGACGACGACGGTCAACCGCGATTTCAGCAATCAAGTCTACCAAGTCACCGCCCGCGATCGGTCGTTCCGCGTCAAAATCGTGCCCGAATTCGAGGATCCGACCCTGGTCGGGCTGGGAATCCCGGTCCTGTCCGATCCCGAGACGGGTCGCGAGATCTGTCGGCTCGCGGGCGGGCCGTCCGTGGGAAACGAAGTGCAACTCACGCGGAACGGGCGGTACCTGATTTGCCATCGCATGCACTCGAAGACCTGGCGTTGGGACTTGAGTCGGGTCGATCCACAGCCGGTCGTCATCTGCACGCACACCGAAGGAGCAAATAGTGGTTACACCGTTCAGCAAATGGTGAATGTCAGCCCCGATCAAACTCTCGCGGCGATTATCCTCCGGGCCGAGGCGAGCAACCAGACGAAAGAGCCGTTGAAGTACGACGTCGGCGTGTACCGCCTCGACACGGTGCGGACCCTCCGAAGATTCAAAGGTGAAGGAAGTCTCACAAAAATCACCTGGAGTGCGAACGGGCGCTACCTCGGCTTGACGACGGACAAAGGTATCTCCGTCCACGATCTCGAAAGCGATTTGCAGATTTGTTCGATGGAGAAGACTTACATCGGCTCTATCAGCGACGACGGCCGAACGATCGCCCACATCGCCTACACTGCTGCTAAAGAACCGATATTTACCGACACGCTGACGGGTCACATTCGCCATACGGTTACCGTTACCGGTTACAGTACCTCGGTCGCGTTCGCGCCGGATCGGCGCTCCGTTGCGTACGTGGCACACGACAACACCGTACACGTCCTGCCGCTGTTCCCGCTGTCGAAACACGTGCCGGTGACGCGGGGCGAGATGGACGCGGCGTTCCCCGACCTCGCCTCGGGCGACGCCAAGAAGGCATTTCTCGCCGTGCGTCTGTTCGCTTCGGACGCGACGCGGTCGGTGCCGTACCTGCGCGAGAAGATCCCGCCGACGCAACTCCCCGCAGACATCGCCGTTACGATTGCGAAGCTCGATTCGCCGCAATTTGCCGAACGCGATGCCGCCACCAAACGCCTCACCGAACTCGGCTCCGCCGCGTCCAAACCTCTCCAGGACGAACTGAAAGCGAGCGATTCCGTGGAAGTCCGCACCCGCATCGAACAAATACTCGCCACCCACGGCACGACCTCACCCAACGATCTTCGCGCGCATCGCGCGCACGAGATTCTCGACATCCTCAGCACGCCCGACGCGATGGCACTTCGCAGCGAATGGGCCAAGGGCGAGCCATCGATTCTGACAGCGACCGCAAAGGCGAAGCCGCGGAACGCCCCCTTCGCATCGGCCGCGAAGTGAGCGCCGTGATTTCCTCGCACAATCGGGACTCAGCGGCAGCGGATATCGTGGTATTCGAGCGGGTATTCGTAATCTTTGCGGAGGGGGTGGCCGACCCAGTCGTCGGCGAGCAGAATTCGCCTCGGGTCCGGATGATTTAGAAATCGGACACCGACGAGGTCGTAGGTTTCGCGTTCGTGCCAGTCGGCGGTTCGCCAGAGGTGGCTGACCGTCGGCACTTCGGGCAACTCCCCGACGATGCCATCCTTCCAGCGTGGTAGCGTCACTTTCAACGCGAACCGTCGCCCTGGGAACGCGAAACTCGATAGATGATACACGACTTCCAGATGCGGCTCGAACCCCGCTTTCGCCACTTTCTTCGCATCGGTTTCGAGGTAGTCCACGCCGCAGATGCCGTTGAGGAAGTCGAACCGCAAATCGTCGCGCAGAAATTGGCAGACGGCCACGAGCGATGCCACTTCCACCATCGTCGGCTCGACCGCAGAGATGGCGTCGCCGAATTGCTGTTTCAGGAGCGAGTGAATTTCAGTGCTGGTCACGGCGTTCCCTTAGTTTTGAGGCGATTCCGTACCGAGAATGAGATCGCGGATCGGCTCCGGCGTCAGTTCCCACGTCGTGTGGTACGTCGATTCGAGCGGCACTTTTACGAACGTATCCCGGTCGAGGAAGAGCGCCATATCGGGCATGGTGTCGCCGACGGCGATCGGTTCGATGTACGCGGTCAGGCCGTCGTACCCGGCTCGGTAGCTCACGAGTGTCAATGGCTTGTCAGCAGGCGGATCGTACGCAGCGTCCTCGAACTCGTCGGCAATCACTTGATGGATGCCCTTCGGATCGCGTTTCGATGGCGGAAACAGATCGACCGCGAGCAAATGAACCCCCGCCCGCAGGAACTCGGCCGACTTTTCGGCGAACGCGCGAATGGCATTCCGCGAGTCTTTGTTTCCCGGCGACACGATCTCGATGATCGCGACGACGTCGCCGAGCGTGTGGTGAATCGCGATGCGGTTCGCCTTGCGTGCGTACAACTGCGCATCGGTTGCGATGCGTGTGACCATTTTCGTTTGTGGCGGTTCCAGGACTGCGGTCGTACCGTTCGATTTTTGCATTCCCTTTCGGCCACCCGTCTCGACCACAACGACGTCCGGTTCCGGTCCATTGACCTTCTGCTCGACGAGCGAGAACATTCCTTTCGGTAACACCCGGTTCAGTGCGTTACATATCACCAAGCTCCAGGCCTGATGGAAGTGGTGGAACAACCCCGAATTTACGCGGGTCCAATCGTGTACTGGCATCGTCGACTCCTTTGTTTTCAAACTCCCAACGCTCCACTGAATCCAGTATTTGTCAGTTGTTAGTTGATAGTTGTTCGAACTCACAACGCTCCACTGATAACTGACAACGATTCTCCCCGAAATCCGTCGTTACGCTTTCGCGGGTTTCGCTCGCTCTTTTTGCTGTTTCTGGGCCTCGTTCACTTTTTCCGTCGTGCGGTACACTTCCGGTAATTGCACGTGGCCAGTGCGGGTGGGGATCAGTGGCACTTCGTCGATGTCGTCTTTCGCGAGGATCTTCATCGAGCGAATTTTGTCTTGCACGCGCATCAAGCCTTCGAGCAATGCCTCGGGTCGCGGCGGGCAACCGGGCACGTAGACATCGACGGGAACGACGAGATCGACCCCTTTCACGACGTTGTAGCCATACTTGTAATACGGCCCGCCACCGCAAGTACACGCACCCATCGCGATCACGAACTTCGGGTCGGGCATCTGGTTGTAAAGGCGACGAACCCGTTCCGCCATCTTCAAATTGACGGTGCCCGCCACGATCATCAGGTCGGCTTGGCGTGGGGTCGCCCGGAACGCGCCTGCCCCGAAGCGGTCGATGTCGTAGCGCGGGCCGCCGGTCGCCATCATCTCGATCGCGCAGCACGCCAGGCCGAACGTCATCGGCCACAACGACGATTCGCGTGCCCAGTTCATCGCCTGATCGAGGCTGGTGACGACGAAGCCATCTTCAAAACGGTTGCCGAGGAGCGGATCTGCCATAGTCGTTTCCGATACGGTGAACGCAAAACACCCATGCGAACCACGGGTGTTTTCATGATAATCGAATTGGGGAACCGATGGGACTAAATCGCACCGAGTGCGAGCGAGCAATTGTGCCCACCGAAACCGAAGCTGTTGGAAAGCACCTTGGTGATGCGGACTTCGCGTGCGGTGTTCGGCACGTAATCCAGATCGCACGCCGGGTCGGGTGTGGACATGTTAATCGTCGGGTGAATGACGCCGTGCTTGAGGCTGAGCGCACACGCGATCGCTTCGACGCCGCCACTCGCGCCGAGCAGGTGCCCGAGCATACTCTTCGTGCTCGAAATCATCAGTTGCGAAGAGCGATCGCCGAAGACGTGCTTGACGGCTTTCGTTTCCGCGGCATCGCCGAGTGGCGTACTCGTACCGTGCGCGTTCAGATATTGCACATCGTCGAGGTTCCACTTCGCTTCGCGGCACGCGGCCCGCATCGCTTCGGCGGCACCGATACCGTCTTCGTGCGGTGCCGTGATGTGGTACGCATCGGCGGTGTTGCCGCAACCGAGAATTTCGCAGTAAATGTTCGCGCCGCGGGCTTTGGCGTGTTCGTATTCTTCGAGGACGAGAATCCCCGCGCCCTCGCTGAGTACGAAGCCATCGCGGTTGAGGTCGAACGGGCGGCTCGCGGTGGCGGGGTCGTCGTTGCGTTCGGACACGGCACGGGCCGCGATGAACCCACCCAGGCCCATCGGCGTGATTGCGGCTTCGGTTCCCCCGGAAACGATGACGTCGGCGAAGCCGTACTGAATCGTCCGCATCGCGTCGCCCATCGCGTGCGCCGCCGAGGAACACGCGGTGCTGACTGTGGTGTTCGGCCCGCGCAAACCGTACTTGATCGAGATATTGCCGCTGGCCGCGTTCGCGATCATCTTCGGGATGACGAGTGGGCGAATGCGACCGGGGCCTTTGGTGCGATAGGTTTCGTGACCGTCTTCGAATTCGTGCAGGCCGCCGATGCCGCTGCCGATGATGCAACCGCACTTGAACGCATCGTACTTCGCGAAGTCGATGCCGCTATCTTTGACGGCCTCGTGCGCGGCGAACATCGCGAACTGCGCGAAGCGATCCAAACGGGCGAGCGACCGGGAGTCGATCACCGTTTCGGGCTGGAAATTCTTCACTTCGCCGCCGAACCGCACTTTGAATGCGGAGACGTCGAAGAGTGTAATCGGCGCGATGCCGGATTTACCGGCCAGGAGACCCTGCCAGTAATCCGGAACCGAATGGGCGATCGGGTTGACGGTCCCGAGACCGGTGACCACGACGCGGCGCACCATGCAAACTCCTGTGGAAATCGCCTCCCCGATAGGGGAGGGAATCGAGCATCGGTTAGGCTTTCGCCCCGTCGGTGCCTTTGTGCTTGACGGCGACTTTAATGTGTTCGACCGCTTCGCCGACGGTTTTGATCTTCTCGGCTTGATCGTCGGGAATCTGGATGTCGAACTCTTCTTCGAGTTCCATCACGAGTTCGACGATATCGAGCGAGTCGGCCCCAATGTCTTCGACGAAGCTGGTGTTGTCCTTCACTTGGTCCTTATTTACGGCCAAATGCTCGCACACAATGTCGATGACCTTCTGTCGAATTTGCTCGTCGGACACGCTTCGTCCCTCCGTGGCAGTCGATCCCGACCGCCGTTCCTACAACCCCCGCGTTTCTTGCGGTTGTCGTAGCTAAAAATATTCGATTTTCTACGTTTTACGCACCCAGCCACCGCTCGTCTTCCGACGTCGGCAACTCGGACCGAATCGGTGTATACTCTCGTTAATGTTTAGAAGTCTCGACAGAAAAGAAAAGGGCCATCGGTACGCAATCGCCGGATCGCGCGGTTCGATCCCCATTTATGCCGAGACGTTCACCAAACTCGCTTTGCGATCGACGCGCTTGAGTAACCCGGCCAGCACGCGACCGGGGCCGATCTCGTAGAACTTTTCGACGCCGCTCGCCATCAGGCCGCGGATGGTGTCTTCCCATCGTACGGGCGAAATCACTTGTCTCACGAGCAGATCGGCAATCTGCGTGGCGTTCGTGTGCGGTTGGGCATCGACGTTCGACCAAACGGGCACTTTCGGCGAATGGAGCGTCACCCGTTTCAAAGCCTCGCCGAGGTGCGTATCGGCGGGCTGCATCAGCGTCGTGTGGAACGCCCCGGCCACCGCGAGGCGGATCGCACGCAGGTTTCGCGATTCGGCCAATCGGCACAGTTCGTCGATCGCGGCCGCCGAACCCGACACGACGATATTCCCTGGGCACAACAGATTCGCGACTTCGATCAACCCCGCCGTTCGCGATTCGGCCACGAGCGCCTCGACTTCGCCGAGGTCCAACCCGATGATGCTCGCCATGCCGCCAGGTGTCGCTTCCGCGGCGGCTTGCATGGCGGTGCCGCGGGCATGAACGACGCGCAGGCCATCCGCAAACGACATCGCCCCCGCAAACGCGAGTGCGGTGTATTCGCCGAGGCTCAGCCCCGCCGTGGCCACGACGTCCGCAACGAGGTTCGGCTCGGAGACTTTGAGTTGTTCGAGTGCCGCCAGGCTGGCCACGTAGATCGCGGGCTGGCTGATATTGGTGGCGTTCAGCGCGTCTTGTGGCCCGTGCGTACACACGGAAAGCAAGTCGTAGCCGAGGATGACCGAAGCCTCGTCGAAGAGCGCCTTCGCAACGGGCGATGTGCCGCAGAGAGCGCCCGCCATACCGACGGTTTGCGAACCTTGGCCGGGAAACAGAAACGCAGTGCGTGGCATGGTGTGTGGCTCGATCGTATTGTTTTGTTAGCCCGATGCGCCAGCGAGTGGAACCCGCAGTGAGGCCTATCATCGCAGGTACCCCAGGGGTACGACGAAACGTCTAACCCTGGGCTAAAAGATCGAACCCCGTTGGGGTAAATGCATAGCCAATTCTTACCCCAAAGGGGTTGCATCGGATAGCCCAGGGTTAGACGTCTTACGTCGTACCCCTGGGTGGCCTTTGCTCGACGGGATTCGATTGTTACGCGGTGACGGCGGGCAGGGCTTCGAGTTCGGCGACGATCTTTTCGTTCAATCCGATGCGGACATCTTGTGCCGCCACGCCGAGGCCGTTGGCGATGGCGCGTTCTTTCGACGATCCGTGGCAAATGATGCAGACGCCATCGACGCCGAGCAGCGGTGCGCCGCCGAAAGCGCTGTAATGGTACTTCTGCACCATCCCCTGAATCGCCTTCGCCGCCAGCTCTTTCTCGACGGTGAGTGCGCTGAGGATTTCCTTGCCGACCATCCCCATGACGAATTCGAACAGGCCTTGCGAGAGTTTGATAATCACGTTGCCGACGAAGCCATCGGTGACGACGACATCGGCTTTGCCTCGGTGAATATCGCCGCCTTCGATGTTCCCCACAAAGCGATCCGCGAGCGAACTGTTGCGGAACAGCGTGTAGGTTTCCTGCACGAGATCGTGCCCTTTGCCTTCTTCTTCGCCGACGTTCATGAGGCCGATCGTGGGCCGGTCGATGCCGAGCATATGTTTGGCGAATGCCGACCCCATCGCACCGTATTCGAGCAAGTGGCGCGGCTTCGGGAACACGTTCGCGCCGACATCCATAATCACGCAACGGCCCTTCGCCGTCGGCATGACCGTAGCGATACCGGGGCGATGGACGCTTTTGAGGAATTTTCGCGTGAACAACCCACCCGCCACGACGGCACCCGTGTTGCCCGCGCTGACGAGGCCATCGACCGCTTTCGTCGCCAGAAGCTGCCAGCATTTGCCGATCGAGCTATCGGGCTTGGCGCGAAGTGCCTCAGCAGGCTTTTCGTTCATCCCAATGGTTTGCGAAGCGTGAACGATCTCGATGCGGTCGGCAGGATAATCGGGGGAAGATGCGAGAAGGGGTTCGATTTGCGCGCGATCACCGACGAGGACCACGGTTAAATCCGGTGTGGTCCCGATGGCTTGTAAAGCTCCGGCGACATTCGGCACGGGGCCGTGGTCGCCACCCATCGCATCGAGCGCGATCCGCATGGGTCTAGCTTCCTTCGGCGGCCTCGGTTTTCACCACGATCGCCTGACGGCCCTGGTAATTGCCGCAATTCCCGCACACGCGGTGAGGAACGACTGGCTCGTTACACTGCGGGCAGTATTGCACGCCCTTGCTCTTCAGGTGGTGGTGGCTCCGGCGATGCCCCTGACGGGACTTCGACGTGCGTCGCTTCGGTACTGCCATGACGGATACTCGTGTTCGATCTTCGATTCTGTCAGATTCGTCATGATAGAAATTCGCGATGAGGCGTCAAGGAGCGTACGGCTTGTCCGGGACTTGAAGCGTACTTCGAAAAAGCGAGGCGGAAGGAAACCTGACCCGGTCCGGGTTTCCGTTTTCACCGAAGGCGCGAGCCAGGGGCGTTCCCAGGTGTTGCGAAATTGGCCTTTCTGTTGCATTTCAGCGACGACTATCATCCGATTTCTGTTACCTCTCCGTTTCGGAGAGGGGCCGGTTTTCGGTCCTGAAGGGACCGTTCTATCAGCCCAGGTCGGAGCGAGCGAAGCGAGCGGAGGCCTGGGAAAGCAAGGGGTAAGGTTTTCGGTCCTGAAGGGACCGTTCGGGGCGATCCAGTTCTGAACCGTCCTTTCAGGACGGAGGCTGTAGTCTGGGTCTACCCAGGCCTGGGGGGGGGGG
>JAYWCL010000064.1:0-7528 GCA_043780595.1 Limnoglobus sp. | reverse complement strand
CAGGTCTTTAGCCTGCGTGACTTCCACCGGCAACGATTGAGTGTCGTGGTGAGTCATCGAAACACGACGTTTCCTGCGCCCGGAATGAACGCATTGTGCTGATCGCGTCGCGTCTCGAAGACTCGCCACGACTGGTTTTCGAGGGTATTTGCCCCCGCGCAGGCTAAAGACCTGCGGCTACCGAAGAATGAAGAACACCCACCGCTCGCCTACGATGGTGATTTCTTCGCGCGACCGAGAAGCACACTGGTCCAGCGGGCGATGGCCCAGATGACGAGCGTGCCGACGGCGGTAATTACGAACAGCGTGAGGCCGATGCTCAGGTAGCCGGTGTAGATCATTCGCCAGCCGGCGGGGTCGCCACCATCGCGGAGACTTTGCCCCTTCCGGATCATGTTCGGGAACTGCACGGTGATGAGGTTCGCGCCAGCGGTCAGCGTCGTCGAACAGACCCAGAGCATCGGCGGGAGTGTCACGTACGCATATCGGCCGCGGCCGTTGTTGACGAGCCACGTCGTCACGAGCGTCAACGCCAGCACCGCAAGCAGTTGATTCGCGACGCCAAACATCGGCCAGATCGTGCGGATATTCCCCGTGTAAATCAGCCAGCCCCAACTACCGGTGACGATGGCGCTCGCAAGGATCGCGCCCGGCAGCCAGTCGGGCCGCGCAAACGGCGCATACACCCGGCCAACGGTTTCCTGAACGAGGAACCGCCCGATCCGCGTACCGGCATCGATCGTCGTTAAAATGAACAGCGCCTCGAACATGATCGCGAAGTGGTACCAGTATTTCAGCACCGAATCGCCCGCGATGCCGAGCCACTGAAACGCATCGGTGAACACGACCGACATGCCGACCGCGAGTGTGACGGCACCGCCCGTGCGACCGCGTAACGATTCGCCGCCGACCTTCTCTTCCATCTGCCCGAGATCCATGTGCGACACGCCGCCGCCGAGTTGGTGCATCGGCTCGGTGCGATACTTCGCGTTCACTTCTCGCACTTGTTCCGCCCATTTCGGCATGTCGTCGATGGCAATATTAATGTCGTAATAAAGGTCCGTGGGGAGCGCCGCCGCCGCGATGAGTGCCGTCACGCCGACGAGGCCCTCGATGAGCATCGCCCCGTAGCCGATCGTGCGAATATGCGATTCCTTCTCGATCATCTTCGGCGTCGTTCCCGAGGCCACCAGCGAGTGAAACCCGCTGACCGCGCCGCACATCACGCAGATGAACACGAACGGGAAAATGCTTCCCTCGAAGGTCGGACCGCCGTTGAGGAAGGTTTCGTTCAACATCGGCGCGTTCAGTGGCGGGTTGCCGACGATGACGCTGCCCACGAGCAAAATGACGGTGCCAATTTTGAGGAAACTACTCAGGTAATCGCGCGGCCCGAGCAACAACCAGACCGGCAACACCGCCGCCACGAAGCCGTAAATCACGAGCGAAACAATCGTCTGTTCGCGGGTTAGCGAGAAGTACGGTTCGAGCGCGGAACCGGGGATCGACCCACCCACGACGACGGCAGCGAGCGTCATCGCGCCGCCGATGAGCGATGCCTCGATGACGCGGCCTTTACGCAATTTGTGCATCCACAACCCGACGAACAGCGCGATCGGAATCGTACACGCAATCGTAAACGTACCCCACGACGAACCGGGAATGACCTGGCTACAACCGGGCGGCAGCGCGACGATCGCCGACTTCCAGATACTCTCGTTCGCGCTGGCAGTTGGCACGCGAATCTGGATCGCTTCGGTGCGGAGCGACCACGGTTGATCGGGCACGTAGCGGACGTTGCAACCAGCGGGAAGTTGCCAGACGTTGCCGGTGAATTTGCCCGTTTGCGCTTCGGGAAGCTGAAGTTGCATCCCGGCGGGGAGTTTCGCTTCTTCGCCGCCGAGGGCTTTCACGACCACGAAACCGAGGCCCGCGAGTGCGATAATCACGATGAACAGAATCGCCGCCGAGGCGATGACCGCGGCCGGTTTGCCGAGTTCGTGGCGGGCAATTTCCGCGAGCGATTTGCCATCGCGTCGCACGCTCGCCGCCAGCACGAGCATGTCTTGGACGGCCCCCGCGAGGCAGACGCCGATGATGAGCCAGATCAACCCCGGCATGTAGCCGTACTGAATCGCCAGCACCGGCCCGATGAGCGGGCCTGCCCCGCTGATCGCGGCAAAGTGGTGGCCGAACGCCACCCACTTGTTCGTCGGGTAGTAGTTCTGGCCATCGTTCAGGCGAATCGCGGGCGTGATGCGAGTATCGTCGAGCACCGCCACCTTTGCCGCTAAAAATGCCGAGTAGTACCGATACGCAATCGCAAGAACGAGCAGCACGCAGACCATCACCGGCATCGCGTGCAACACGAAGCGACCGCTCGCATCGGTGTGGTAAATCGTCAGGGCAAGTAGCGGCATGAAAACCTACGGGGAAGGAGTAACAATCCACGTAGAGTAACACCTTGCAGTTGTCGCGACAACAACGCGAACGGTTCGGAGGCGATCGAGATCGACGGCATCCGACAGTTCGAGCCGACGCTTCGCGTTTTGCGACACATTTGTTGGAAGTCGGATAGGATATCCGAACCGTGCAGGAACTGTTCGGCCACGTGACGAGATAGTCGATTCGGAAAAATCGCAGGGACGTTCCCAGCGAAGCAAAGAGACGTGTTTATCACGCGTGCGAAGCGGAAGATCAACACCTGTTCGGTGGCAAGAGGGCGAGAGCGACATGCAACCGATTGCTGTCTACGAGGAGCGACTTTCCGAGCGGCGGCATCGGTTTGAACTGTTCCCCGATACGATTCATGTCAGCGGATCGACGCTACATACGAAAATAGATGCCACGATTGATCTCGCCCAACTTCGCCCGTCGGTCATGCGCGTCTGGGTTTACTCGCTTTGGTTCTACATCGGGTTCTGGGTCGTCCTGGCCGGCATCAGCCTCCTCATGGTGGTCGTCACCGTCGTCGAGGTCCAGCGCTCCCCGGACGTTCCCGTCAAGATGATGGGGCTGGCGGGCGTGATCGTGTCGGCAGGGTTGGTCGTGGCCGTGTGGAACCGACGCAAGATCGAGTACGCCCAGTTCCTGTCGGACGCGGGGGTGCCGCTCCTGGGCATCGCTAGGACGGGCAGGGGTGGCGGCGGGTTCGACCAGTTCGTCGCGCTGTTGGAGGAGCAGATCCAGGTAGCTCGAGATCGAGCCGGGGCCACCGGCGATTCAGCTCGGCCCCCGAGCCGTGGCGGCCTGCCGGGGGAAGACGCCGCCCCAGCAACTTCATCGGGCGGTAAGCGGTAACCCGCCTCTGTGACCGGCTGCATCGACAGTCCTCAAATTTTTCAAAGCCGCATCACTTTCCGAATCACCATTGCTGCCTCTTCGCTCGCAAAGCGACGCCAATTCTTGGCGAGCGTCTCGAATCATACACTGACACCGAACGCTCCCCTTTTGCGAGGATCACTTCGATGTTTCGTTTTCTCTTTGCTGGCGCGATGCTATCGCTGATGGCGACCGTCGCGGCGGCGGCACCGAAGAACGTTGTGTTCCTCGTGGCAGACGACCTCGGCAGGCAAGTCGGTTGCTATGGCGATGCGGTGGCGAAGACGCCGAACATCGATGCGCTGGCGGCGAGTGGCACGCGCTTCGTCAATGCGTTCGCGAGTGTGTCTTCTTGCAGTCCGAGCCGCGCGACGATGCTGACGGGGATGCCGACGCACATGAACGGACAGTACGGCCTCGCACATGCCACGCACAATTCACACAGTTTCCGGAACGTGAAGGGGCTGCCCGCGTTACTCGCACCGGCGGGGTATCGTTCCGGCGTCGTGGCCAAGTTACACGTGCAACCGAAGGAGGTGTACCCGTTCGATGCCGAGATCGCCGATGCGGGGAAGAATCCCGTGAGCGTTGCGGAGAAGGCGCGAAAGTTCATTCAGGATGCCGCGGGCAAGCCGTTCTTTTTGCACGTCGGCTACACCGATCCGCACCGGACCGCCAAAGGTTTCGGCAACGACAACAAGTACCCCGCGACCGTGCCGGTCGTGAAGTTCGACCCGGCAAAGTTACCCGTGCCGTACCATTTGCCCGACATGCCGGAGGTTCGCGCGGAGTTGGCCGAATACTATCAGTCGATCGCGCGAATGGACCACGGCATCGGCTTGCTGATGAAAGTGCTCGAAGAAACGAAGACGCTCGACGACACGTTGGTCGTGTTCCTCAGCGACAACGGCATCCCGTTCCCCGGTGCGAAAACGACGCTCTACGATGCGGGGATTCACCTGCCGTTAATCATCAAAAAGCCCGGCCAGAAAGCGGGGGTGGTGTCCGACGCGATGGTGAGTTTCACCGACCTCGTGCCGACAGTTCTCGATTGGGCCGGCATCGCTAAACCGGCGGTGCTACCCGGACGGTCGCTGTTGCCGATTCTCGAACAAACGAAGTCGAGCGGCTGGGACGAGGTGTATGCCTCGCATCAGTTTCACGAAGTCACGATGTATTACCCGATGCGAGCCGTGCGGACGCGCACGCACAAGTTGATTCTCAACCTCGCGCACGAACTCGAATATCCATCGGCATCGGACTTGTGGGAATCGACGTCGTGGCAAGGCGTACTGAAGCGAAACGACGCGATGATGGGCCAACGCCCGACGAAGGATTTCTTACACCGCCCCAAGGTGGAACTGTACGACATGGTCGCCGACGCGAACGAGTTGAAGAACCGTGCCGACGAGCCAGGAATGAAGGCGGTTCGCGATGAGTTGATGAAGAAGCTAACCGAATGGCGTGCGAAAACCAACGACCCGTGGCGAATCAAAGATCGCCACGAGTGAGAGTATCATCCGAATAGCGCCCGCACCGGCGTGCCTTCGGTCAGGGCGATTTCGCGGCCCAGGCGATCCGTTACCAATTGCTGCGGGTCGATCCCCAATGCGTGGTACATCGTCGCGGTGAGGTCGGCGGGCGAGACGGGGTTCTCGGCAGGCTCGGATGCAATCTTGTCGCTGGCACCGTAGATACTGCCACCTCGGATGCCCCCACCGGCCAGAACGGCGGAATAGCACCTCGGCCAATGCTGACGACCGCCGTTGCCGACGTGCGGGGTGCGACCGAATTCCCCCACCCAGACGACGAGCGTTTCGGACAGCAAACCGCGAGTGGAGAGATCGTCGAGTAGCGCCGAGAACGCTCGATCCGCGGGCGGCATTAATCGATCCTTCAACGCCGGAAAGTTGTTGCCGTGCGTGTCCCAAAACGTTTGCCCATCGTCGGGCCAATTCACCGTGACGAACTTCGTCCCCGCTTCGATCAATCGCCGTGCCAACAAACAACTCTGTCCGTGAGAGTGGCGACCGTAGGCGTCGCGCGACTTAGGTGACTCCGCGTTCAGGTCGAACGCCTTCGCCACCGTCGGAGCCATGAGCAGATCGAACGCCTTCTTCCGCAAGCTGGAATTGACGTCGCTCGGCCCGCCGGTGCGATCGAGCATCCGGCACAGTTCGGCGCGCGATTGCAGTCGCTCTGCGGGCACGTCCGCTACGGGACTCAGGCCGGAAATGGCGAAGTTCGGCACGTTCGGGTTCCCGGTAATGAGGAACGGATCGTAGCCCGCGCCGAGCCAGCCGCCGTTCTGGCCCGGTGCCTGCCCGCCCGGTGCGGCCGGGTGCGACACGGCCCACGGCAGCGTCACCGCGTTCGGCAACGCCCCTTGGGGAAAGTGCTTCTGCACCACGGCACCGAGGCACGGCGCATCCGAACGACTCGGGCCGTCATCGTCCGAATTCACCTTGGCGGCTTTACGACCCGTCATCAGATGGTGCGTCGGCGAAAGGTGTGCGGGGTCGGTGTGCGTCATCGACCGCACGACGGCATAGTGCTTCGCTCGCTTGGCCAGTTCGGGGAAATGCTCGCCGATCTGTAAGCCCGGAACCGTCGTCGCGATCGGCCGGAAGGAACCGCGCACTTCCAGTGGGGCGTTGGGTTTGGGATCCCAGGTATCGATGTGGCTCGGCCCGCCCCACATATACAGGAGAATCACCGATTTGGCTTTCGCCCCCTTCGCCGAAGGGGACGCCGCCGACGCCAACAGCGAGGACAATCCCAGCCCCAACGGAGCGAGACTGCCCGCACGGAGAATTTCACGGCGACTCGGGCCACGGCAGATTGGTTGCATTGACGATGCTCGAAAGTCTCGGACGGGAAAACCGGCAGACCCGCAGATTACCAGATTTGTCAACGTCGAGCAAGCGTTACGTAAATTGAAATGGAAAGAGTAGTTCAATCGCGACGATTTCGGCGAATTAAAGAGCGCCACGAATGAGAGTGCGTGGCTGCCACACGCCCGTTAATGCGAAGGCGGCGATCGTCTCGGCGAGGCTGTCGCCGAGACCTGGGATCGCTTTCAAGCTCTTCGGCCCGGCACGGTTTACCAGTTCGACGATCTCGCAGTCGAGTGCCATCACCGCCGTTACCGCTTGACGGAATGCCCGCACCCGGTACAGATTGGTGTGCGATTGCATCAGTTCATTGGCATAATTTCGCAGTTGGCGAACGATCTCGGCGTTGGTCATGGCGAATCCTCCGATTAGAGACGCTATTATTTCGCCAGTTTCGCGGAAATGTTGCAAGGTCCGTAGTCGCAAGAAAGGATTCTGCCATGGCGGGTTTCCGCACGCACGTCGGTGTCGCGGCGACGATCGGCATCGGTTACGGCTTCGCCGTAACGAAAGGCTGCTCGTGCCACCTCGAAACGAGTATCCTGGCGGCCACATTGACGACGGTCGGCGGGATGCTGCCCGACCTCGATAGCGACTCCGGTCGTCCGGTCCGCGAAGTCTTCGGGCTGGCGGCGGCGGCGTTGCCGATGTTAGCGTCGCCGCGATTCGTGCAGGCGGGGCTATCGCACGAAGGCGTGCTGACGGCACTCGTACTCAGTTACGTGGTCATTCGCTATGGATTCGCCTGGTTTCTCAAAAAGGTCTCGGTTCACCGCGGCATGTGGCACAGCATCCCGGCGATGCTCATTTTCGGCCTCGTCGTCTACCTCGGTTACGGTTCGGACGACTACATCGTTCGCGCCATTCTCGCTCTGGGGGTGATGCTCGGGTTTTTGTCGCACCTCGTTCTCGACGAAATTTACAGCGTCGACTTCAACGGCGTTCGCCTCAAATTGAAGTCGTCGTCGGGAAGTGCGGTCAAAATGTTTTCCGATTCCGTACGCGGCACGACGATCTGCTACACGATACTCGGGGCGCTGTTGTACCTCGGCTACCTCGACTGGCAAACGAACATGGCCGCCACCAATGTCGCATCGCCGTGGCACCCGCACAAGTGAATCGCATCGTGATAACGAGATTATCAGTTTTGTTACCCGACGCGCCAGTTTTGAAGTTGCGCCAAATTGCAGTTTCGACACGGGTTTTTGGAACAGTTGCGTTTCTAATGCCAGTCTTACGGCCTGTAGGGCCGGTTCTGTCAGCCCAGGTCGGAGTGAGCAAAGCGAGCGGAGGCCTGGGTATCGTTGTTGGAA
>JAYWCL010000063.1:0-13134 GCA_043780595.1 Limnoglobus sp. | reverse complement strand
CCGGTTCTGTTAGCCCAGGTCGGAGCGAGCAAAGCGAGCGGAGGCCTGGGTATCGTTGTTGGAATGTCCATCGGCCCTGAAAGGGGCCGTTCACGGTGCAGTACCCGCGCGATTCATGGATGGTGCCTGAACGGCCCCTTTCAGGGCCGAATCGTGGGTGCGGCGGATACCCAAGGCTTCGCGGCTACGCCTGCTTCGCCTTGGGCTGGTAGAACGAGCCTTTCAGGCTCGAAGAATGTCTGATACGTGCTACTCGGATCGTAAACAGCGCAACTTCAAAACGCGTCAGCGAGGGGAACCCGCGAGAAGGCACGCGATCGTAGAAACGATAGTAATCCCTCTCTAGCGCGTCGGGCTAACAAGAATGCATTGTGAGACTGGTAACGTGTCATTTTGAACCGCTAGATGTACAGAGAAGATTTTGGCACGGGCCGCAGGTCGATTTTCCGATGTGTACGCCCCTTCGCGGCGCGGCGAAACGAACGGTGGAAACGAAACGACCGGGGCGAATTCGCCCCGGTCGCACGTTCGCGATTTCTTAAAATCGAAGAATCAACTCCATGCCGCCGGTGTAGAGGTTTTTATCCCCTCCTTCAAACGGACCGTTCTTGTTGTAATCGTATCGCACGAATGGACGAACGATCACCGAGTCTCGCGGCGTCCAGTTCAGACCGTAGGTCGTTTCGAAGTAGGTACCGCGTGTGCCGGTTCGAATGCCCTTGGAATCCTCGAACACTTCGGCTCGAAAGTTGCTCGTGAGTTTGTCGTTGTGTTTCAAGAATAGATAGTTCACCACCCCGTACCAGTTCGCAGACCCTACGCCTGGAAAGTTATCTTCGTGTGAAAACGTACCGTCGAGAACATAGGTCAGATTGTCGTTAATTTTGTGAGTGACTTGCAGGTTGTAGGTGTTGTAGATGTTGAACGCCTCAGAAGTGATGTACTTCGGATTCGTCACCACCGTGTTGAAAAGCACCTGGGTTTTCCCTTCTTTTGGTGCCCATTTGAGCTGCCCGATATAAGTCAGACGACTTGCAGGGTCGATGAAGTTGTCCGAACCGAGAGCCAGCCCGTTGCTCATCGTCCAAGTATCGTTGAGCGGGGTAATCGCCCAGAATCCGGTGTGTGTGAACGGGTTGTACTGGAATCCGTAAGATCGGCTGACGAATGTATTTTCAAGCCCAGGACCGACTTCGTACGAACAGTGCGTAGCGAACCGACCGACCCGAAGCGTAGTTCCTTCCGTGCCTACGCCCGGCAGGAACGCTTCGCCATACATCGAGTAAATGTCGGCAGGGTAGTTCCGCGGCGCGCCGTCTTTCCCGTTTCGCAACTGATTATCGAAGAGACCTCGAGGAACCGTGTATCGGGCGTCGGTGCCGACGAACGCATCGACGTGGAAGCCGTACTGCAATTCTTTCTTGGTCGTATCGACGGCTTTATCGATTCGCAACCACGTCTGGTTCATTTGAAATTCGTTAGCGCGATCGTTAAACGTCGTCGGCGCATTCGTCTTGCTAGCCGAAGACAAAGTGTAGTTCATCTGCGTCCAACCGTACACTTTAACACCGCCATCTGAGAGCAACTGACCGAAGCGCGTACCTTCGAGCAACTTCTCAGCGAGGTATTTGGTTGCGGGTGGCTGCTCTTTCGCAGCGGGATCGGGTGATTCGGCCGTACCTGCGGGGGCAAGAACGTACGTCGGAGCGGGGCTGACCTCAACGGGTGGCAGCGTGGCGGGCAAGGTCATCGGTGCGGGCGTGACCGAAGGCATGACTTTTGGCATGGGCATCGGGATTGGTGCGGTCTGAGCCGACACCTTGGCGGGCAAAATCGGGATCACCGGCAGTGCCGGTGGTTGCCCCGTTGCGAGCGCCGACCCAAGAAGCAAGGTCGTAATCATATGGGAACCTCGTCGATCCGTGACGGTGAAGAATGCCTGGGCGACGCTTTGCCGCTCAGACCGGCGCATCCTGCGGTCCGGCTAACACGTTTAATCGGACTGCAATGAGGAACGCAACTAACCGGATGCGGTCGGATTGTGTGGAGAACACGAAATGTGGGTCGCGCAAACGCTACAAACTACCACGCAATACCGGATAAATTTAGCTGCTAACGATTCGAGCGAAAGACGCCTGCGAAAGTAGCAGTCCACGCGTGAATGAACCCTCGAAACCTACTTGCGCTTTCCGGGTAGCGGCGTTTGAGGGTCTTTGCCCGAGTCCTCGGAAAAATTTCCCGTACGGTTCTGGATCTGTTGCACGTCCCCGCCGGCTTTCTCGGCACCGCGTTTGAATGTGAGTGCCGCATAACTGGCGAGTATCATCGCGAGTAATGCCAGGCCGACCAATACGATTGGCTTACACTTCTTCACGAACGCGACCGTGCGTTCCTCGGATCGCCGACGCTTCAGCAGGCGGACAATCTCCACGTCGTTCATATCGAGCGCCGACACGACCGCTTCGAGTGTCGATTTCGCTTTCGGGTCGCGAGATGCGGCGGCATTGTCGACCGGTTCGGCGACAATTGGCATCGTACGTCGCGGTTTCGTCTCGATTTCCTTGAGCGCGAAGAACGCACCGCTCTCTTTGGCGGCGACGCCCGATTCGAGCGCCTGTTCGCTGTGATAGATCTGCAAAATCACCCAACAGACGGGGTAGCTATTCAACTGTTTCTTGTTCGTGCGCTGCAAAAGGGCCAACTGTTCGCCGACGGTTACGAACAACTTTTGCTCGTGGGGCGTGCGTTCGTCCTTGGTTTTCTGTATCGCGCCCGCTTGGCACAAAGCGTCGATCTCTTCGATGAATCGCGGTGGCAACATACCCTATCTTCCCTCAAAGCCCCAGCGTGACCGGTTTCGTCGCGTTTAGTACATT
The DNA here is from genome assembly GCA_043780595.1 of Limnoglobus sp. Classification (GTDB taxonomy): domain Bacteria; phylum Planctomycetota; class Planctomycetia; order Gemmatales; family Gemmataceae; genus Limnoglobus. Next base: position 10,258 of record JAYWCL010000063.1, on the reverse strand, counting down.
TTACACGGTTTGCTCGGCACTTTGTTTCAACTCGGCTGGCCCTATTGTCGATACAACCCTTAGCCAAGGACGATTGGGCGAACCCGGCCGGACCCCACCCTTCGGGGTAACCGGCGTGGTCGAACGCATGGGGGTGCGTTCGATGGGGTCGCCGTCATTCTTCGGAGGGGAAGCGATGTCTTGGGTCCGACGCAAACTGTTAATCCTGGTCGCAGTGGGGATGCCCGCCGTCACCGGTTGTGCTTTCTTCCACCCGATGGCGTTCTTGCTGGTGCCAACACCACCATGGGTCGCCGAGCGAATGGAGGAAAAGTATCAGCACACGAATGATACGCGAACGCCGATTCTCGGGCCGATTCGCGATGGCTACCCGATGCCGTTGTGCGAAGATGCACCGAGCGATAAGGAAGTCTTGCGGGCCTTGCCGCGGATCGCACGCGGCGTGCCGTACGTGTACGAAGAATTCCGCGGCGACGTGCAAATCGTCAAGAACCGCCTCGTGGACACGATCGATCCACCGCGATTCTACCCGCTGGTCGGCATGGCGCAACTGCACCATTGTCACTGGGAAAACGTGATCTATTACACCGAAACGGTGCAATCGAGCTACCCGTTCCCGACCTACGTGAAGAAGCGACGCACGCAGGTCATCTACATCGACAAGGATCACCTTCACTTGTACGTTGGGGCCAACCCCGACATGCAGAAGAAGATCCTGAACGAAATGACGAAGTACTAAGCAATTGCCCCCTCGTCGTCGAAGGGGCGACCCACGCAACCCGGCCTCCGAAAGAGAGCCGGGTTCGTCTGTTTCCGACTTACGTCGATTCTGACGCGATCACTTTTTGGCCAACGCGGCTTTCATCTTTTCCAACCCCGTTTTCGCCACGGTTAGACCGTCTTGCTTCCAGTATTCGCGGTTGAAGAGTTCGAGCGAGAGGTAGCCGCGATAGCCGATGGCGCGAAGCGTTTGGAAGATGTCGCCGAGCGGAGCGACGCCATCGCCGGGGTAGACGCGGTCGGCATCGCTGATAGTGCCGCGATCTTTCTTCGGGTAATCGTTGACGTGGAAGATGCCGATCGCCGCGCCGCCGATGAGCTTCAGGCCAGCGAAGTCCGAGCCGCCTTTGTACAGGTGGTACACATCGGGCAAAATGCACCCGCCGAGTTTGCCGCATTCGGAGGCGATCAAGAACGCCTCGCCGAGGCGTTTGAGCGTTTTCGAGAACCCCCAGATTTCGACTTGTGGCGTCACGCCCATCGACTGGCCGAGTTCCAGAAGCGTGCGATACCGATCCGCCGCGAGGACGTAATCGAATATCGGCTGACTCGCCTTCGGGTCGTCGCGGCTGCTGGTGCCGCCGGTCGCGCCGATCGGCGGCGCGGCGATCTTCGTCCCGCCGATCTGACGCACCCAGTCCATGTCGCGCTTCGCCGTTTCGAGTCCCTTCTTGCGTCGGCCTTCATCGTCGACAATCCATTCGGCAAACCCGATCGAACTTGGGACGACGAGCCCCGCATCGGCGATTCGCGTGCCGAGATCTTTCGCGAGCCGCCCTCTTTCACGTAGGTATCGAGTTCGGAAATCCACGGTTCGATCGCCTGATAGCCGGCCTTGGATGCGATATTGATGAGCGAAACGATCGGCCGCGATTTGCCGTTATCGCGTACGGTGCTGGTATTTAAGCAAAATCGGAACGGCTCGACGGGTTTGGCTTCGTCGGCGCGAGCGACCGTCCAACCCGTTGCGGCCAGGATTCCACCCGCCCCAGCCAGAACGGTACGCCGGTCGATGATCGTCGCCATGGATTGCCCTCGTGAATTTCATTGCGGATCGATGTCGCGTCCGATAGCCTGAGAGAAGTTTCTGTCGTCAACACTATCGGTGCTAAGTATATTCTATGGCGGTCTCTTCTCTCGACCCACTGCGTAAAGACGTTGCCAGTACCGACGCCATCTTGGCGGATGTGTTCGGCCAGCCCGATTTCGCCTCGCGGTTGTTCGAGGAAAACGGCGATGCGCTGTTCCTGATCGAACCCCAGTCGGATTGCATTCTCCACGTCAACAAAACGGGGCTGCGTCTGACCGGGTTTCCCCACCACGAACTCAGCGGCTGCCAAGCGTCGGACCTGTTTCGGTTCGACGAAGCCAAATCCAACTCCGATCCGCTCCGCGAAGCCGCCGAGAAAACGACGCTGTTCCACGGGCAGGGCGGTTTCCTGCTGCGGGTTCGGCAGTCGCCGGGCTGGTTGCCGGTCACGATTACCGTTACCCGGTTACACGCGAAGCCGACCACGTATGCGCTCTACACCGTGCGCGACGACACCGACCGCCGCGATGCCTTGGGCCGTGCGCAACTGGCCGAAGCGGGCGTGCGGAAAAGCGAAGCGCGGTTTCGGGCGATGGTGGAGAAATCCGGCGATGGCATTCTGGTTGCCGACGCGCGGGGCAAGGTGCAGTATGCCAGCCCGACGCTGACGCGGATTCTCGGCCACCTGCCCACCGTACTCGAAGGCCGTAGCCTGTTCGATTCGATTCACGCCGACGATCGTGCGGAGGCGCGTAAGAACCTCTTGCAGTCGATCTCCCGACCAGGACAAGACGTCGTATGGCGCGTGCGGATGGCGCACGCCAGTGGCAGTTGGCGCAACATCGAAATGACCGCCGTCAATCGACTCGATAATCCCGACGTCAATGGCGTCGTGTTCAACTACCGCGACGTGACCGATCGCACGCGCACCGAACGCGAATTCCGCGAACAGCACGCGCTACTTCGCGCCCTGTTCGATTCGATCCCCGACGTGATTTTGTACAAGAATCGCGAATTGGACATCATCGGTGGGAATGCGGCATTCGAAGAGTTTGCGTCGATGCCGATGAGTGCGATTATTGGGAAAGGTTGCGAAGCGATTTTCCCGCAAGAGTGGGCCGCCCGCTGCCGAGTCGCCGAAGCGGGTGCCCTTCGCACGGGTAAGCCTGCTCGTTTGGAAGAATGGGTCCGCCACCCATCGGGCCGCGATGTCCTCGTCGATTGGCAGTTTTCCCCGATCCGCGAAGACTCCGGCGAAATCATCGGTATCGTCGCGATCGGTCGCGATGGCTCATCGCGCAAACGGCTCGAAGATCAACTCCGACAAGCCCAGAAGATGGAAGCCGTCGGCCAACTCGCGGGCGGCGTCGCGCACGACTTCAACAACTTGCTGACGGTCGTGCTCGGGAACATCGAGTTAGCCCGCGAGGAACTGCGCGGCCAGCCACAAGATGAACTGCTGAAGAGCACCGAACGTGCCGCCCGACGCGCTGCCGAGTTGACCTCGCAACTGTTGGGCTTCGCACGCCGCACGCCGTTGCAACTTCAACCGACCGACCTCGGCAGCGTGCTGCGCGAGACGGTTCAACTGTTACGCCGAACGATCGACCCGCGCATCTGCATGGAAGTTCATACGCGGCCGGAACTCTGGGCGGTGCTCGCGGACGCCGGGCAGATTAACCAGATCGTGATGAACCTCTGTTTGAATGCCCGCGATGCGATGCCGCAAGGGGGTCGATTGATGTTGTCAACGGGGCACGTGACATTCACCCCCGCAACGGTGAACGCGAACCCATCCGCCCGCCCCGGCGACTACGTGCGGCTGACCGTGTGCGATTATGGCTCGGGCATGAGCGACGAAGTGCAGTCGCGGATTTTTGAACCGTTCTACACGACGAAAGAGATCGGCCAAGGCACGGGGTTGGGCCTCGCCGTCGTCTTCGGAATTATTGAGGCACACGGTGGCTGGGTTCAGTGCGAGAGCGAGCTAGGCTTTGGCACCCGCTTCGATGCGTACATCCCCCGACATTACGGGAAGGCCGTACTCCACGGCACACCCGCCGTGATGCAGTCGCCGTTCGGTAATGGCGAACGCATCCTCGTCGCCGACGACGAACCGATGATCCGCAAACTCGCGAACACGATCCTGACGCAACTCAAATACGAAGTCGTCCTCGCCGATGACGGTGCAATGGCGGTCGCTGAGTTCGAGAAGGACGGCGGGCGTTTCGATCTGGTAATCCTCGATCTCTCGATGCCCAATTTATCGGGGAAAGATGCCTATTCGCGAATCCGCAAGTTGAACGCAAAAGTGCCCGTGATCCTCGCCAGCGGCTACTCCGTCGACCGCGACAGCCTGCAAACCGAAGGCATCACCTTCCTCGACAAACCCTACACCCCCGGCTCGCTCGCCCGCACCGTCCGCACCGTCCTGGACCGGTGACGGCGCAGTGTCACTTCGCGGTCGCTTTCACTAACTGATCGAGCGAGACGCGGACGTTGTCGCGGCTGCCGACGATGACGTAAACGCGGTACGCATATTCGCCCGCAGGCACCCCGTCGGCGTTCGCGACCCGATACACGACGTTCCACTTCACGACCTTCTCATTCGCGAAGTTCCAACGGCCATAGCCTGGCCCCGACTGCCCTTTCACTGTCGGTAAACCTGCGATCGCCGCCATGGCGTGCGAGCCGGACTTCGTGCTGAATACCACGGGCAGCGGTTGTTCGCCGGGGCCATCGGATAGCGGCGAAAGTCGGCCCGTTTTGGGGTCGTACGTCTCGAACGTGCGGAACTCGGGTGGCATGTATCCGGTGACGGCTTCAAACTGTGCGAGGGTGTGGCGTTCGCCTTTCGGCACCGCGAACGTCACGCTGTAATCGATGGCATGTGCGATTCCGGGAGTGCCGATCGTCACCGTTTTCGCGTGCAGGTAGTTCGACAGCGCACGGTCGTTCTTCGCCAGGTAGCGATCCGACTTCTCGCCGGGATTCAGCCAAAACGCCATCTGCGATTGCGTCTCCAGCCGATTGCCTGCGGCCTTGATTTGCAGGAGTTTGCTCGAAGATTTCGCGCCGACCGCATCCTTTCGGCTGCCCGCTTCGGTAGGGTTATACGCCTCTGCCCAGAACGGTTTCTGCCCGCAATCGAGCGAACACGCCGACTGAAGTTGCCGACCGTGATCGGTACTGTCGATGAACTCTTTGCCATTCCACGCAAGCGAATGAATCGCCCCCGCCAGCCGATCTGTCGTGGTGATGACGATGTCCGATGGCCCCGCCTTGGCGCGAATCGTCGCGTTCCCCGAAACGGGCGGCAAAGAGGCGAAACTAACCGCAACGATAATCAGTGGCAGCATGAGTTTATTTCTTCGCGACTGGCAGTTCTTCAATCTGGATGTTCTTGTACTGGACCTTGGCTTTCGCGCCGCCATGAATCTGCAAGCCGATGATGCCATCGCGTTCGATTTTGTCGTCGGCTTCGATGTAATCGACCGTCAACTTGCCATTGAGATGGAGTCGAATGCGCGGCCCTTCGCAGCGGATGACGTACTCGTTCCAATCGTCGAATTTTACGAGACCGTCGATGAGCGTCTTTTCGGGTTTCATCAGCACTTTCTTGCGACGCGATTCATCGTAAAGCGCGCCCCAATAGTCTTGGCCCGCATCGGCCTGAAAGCCCGATACTTCGTGGTGGTTCGGGATCCGCTTCGTGCGAAACTGCACCCCCGCGTTGACCTTCGTCTTATCGCCGAGGAGTTTGAACGTCACTTTCAGCTCGAAGTCGCCGTACGTCTTCTTCGTGCAAAGAAACTCATTTCGCGGAACGAGCACATCGAGCGAACCGGCGACGATGCTACCATCTTCGATCTTCCACGTTTTCTCGGTGTCGCCTTCCCAGCCATCGAAGGTTTTGCCATCGAACAACGGTTTCGATTCCGCTTCGACTAACGAGGCAAACGCGAGAGTACACAAAAAAGCCACGAACGTACGCATCGGAATCTCCCTGAGCGGCAAGGTGAAGTTAGTCGAAGTATACGAAGAAACGCGGCCAGACTTGGCCGCGTTTTGAAGGAATCGTATGCTCTATCGATTCGCGCCGCCTGCGCCGTTGTTGCCGAAGCCGCTACCGACGCCGCCTCCACTACCACCGCCACCCGGCCCGGCTTTGAATTCTTTCTTCGGCGGTGGTTTGCGATAACCCGATTCGGGCGGGTTGTTGAAGCGTGCCTCATCGGGCGGAAGCGTGTATTCTTCCGGGTACGACACTTTCAGATTGTGCTTATCGTGGTGGCACCCGACCAGCAAAACGAGGATCAGGCCAACCGAAGCAATCATCGTGCGGCGCATACGCACTCCCAACGGAAGGATTCGTGTATGCGTGCGGTATACCAACATCCCCGAACGCCGCAAGTCGAAGTTAGCACGGCAGACCGCCGCCGGGTATAGTAAAAAGGAGATCGCGGATCGACTCGAACTGAGTATTGAGACAGTCGAGAAATACGGGCGAGAGCGATGGAGGATTTATCATGGCTCTTACGGCCACGCAAATTGCCGACCAAAAGAAGCAGGTCGAAGAACTGCTCGGTGCGGTCGACAAACTCGGCTTCGCGAAGTCGCTGTTTTTCGGCAAAATCCGCGCCGACCTGATGTTCCCGTACCCGACGTTATCGCCCAATAAACGCGCCATCGCCGATGTGGCCGCCGCGAAAGTGCGGGCCTTCGCCGATGCCCATATCGACGCGGCTGCCATCGATCGCGAAGCGCGAATTCCCGATTCTGTCATCGACGGTCTCGCTCAACTCGATGTCTATCGCATGACGCTACCGATCGAGTACGGTGGCCTCGGCTTCAATCAACAGCAATACTTGAAGGTGATGGAAATCCTCGGCGGGCACTGCGCTAGCACGGCGGTATTCGTTAATGCACACCATAGTATCGGTTGCCGGGCGCTCGTGCTTTTCGGCACGAAGGAACAACAGGCGAAGTGGCTGCCGGGTTTGCTCGATGGCACGAAACTCTGCGCATTCGCGCTCACCGAACCCGAAGCCGGTTCCGATGCGGGGAACGTGCAGACGACCGCCACGCCGACAGACGACGGCACCGCGTACGTTCTCGATGGCACCAAGCATTACATCACCAACGGCGGCATCGCGCACATCCTCACGGTCATGGCCCGCACCCCCGACGGCAAGGGCGGCAGCAAAGTGACGGCGTTCCTAGTGACGCCCGATTTGCCTGGTTTTGAAGTGCTCGAAGCCCGTGCCGCGAAGTGCGGCATTCGCGGAACCGCGACGGGAAAAATCCGTTTCACGAACATGCGCGTACCAAAAGAGAACGTCCTCGGGCCGCTCGGTCGCGGGTTGCAAGAGGCACTAACGGTGCTGAACTTCGGTCGCACCACGTTCGGCGCAACGTGTACGGGGCACGCGAAAGTCTGCCTGAGCGCGATGTCGAAACACGCGAAGTCGCGCAAACAATTTCAACAAACTCTCAGCGAATTTGAATTGGTGAAGAAGAAGATCGCGTTCGCCGCCGCGCACGCCTTCGCGATGGAAGCGACGACCACGCAGTGTGCCGCTCTCATCGATCGTGGTGCGGACGATTACATGCTGGAAACCGCAATCCTGAAAGTGTTCGCGACCGAACATCTCTGGACGATCGTCAACGACACATTGCAAGTCTACGGTGGCAAAGGTTACTTTTGCGATCAACCCGTCGAACGCTGGATGCGCGATGCCCGCATCAACACCATTGGCGAAGGCGCAAACGACGTGTTGAAGGCATTCATCGCGGTCGTCGGTTGTCGCGCACCGGGCGAGTACCTGAAGAACCTGCGCGACGACCTGACGCACGGCCGCTGGAGCCTCGGCAAGATTGGGGCAGCGATCGGAGTTGGGGCCAAGCTCGTCGTGCCGTGGGCGAGTACGCCAACGGTACCCGTGCAGGCAAAGGAACTCGAAGCCGACGCGAAACGGCTGGCGAATTTCGCGAAGGATTTCGGATTGGAATTGCCGCACATCTTCTTGCGATTAAAAGACGAAGAAACCTTCGTGCAAAGCCAACTCATCCACGAACGGATCGCGGATATCGTCATCGACATGTACGTTTCGAGTTGTGTCTTGTCGCGGCTCGATCATCTGATCGCACACCCGAGCGACGACCTTTTCGCCGCCATCGCCTCCGGGCGGTATTTCCTCAAAATCGCGTTCCGCCGAATCGCCGCGCAGTTCGCCGCACTTCGCGATCACGATGATGCTGCGTGTGTAGCCACAGCGGATGCGTTTCTGGGCCGCGTATGATCTGCTACGGCGTCGATGCGGTTGGCTTGACGGGCAGTATTTCGACGATGGCGTCGAAGAGTTCGCCCTTGCGTTTGCCGTCGCGAGTGATGTCGAACGCGACGAGATGCACTCCCGGTTTTGCGCCGGGTGCCGCCTTCAAGCGAATCGTAAACTTGGCCCGTGCCTCGACCGCAAGTTGGCCTTCCAGGACGCGCGGTTCCGCGATCAGTCCCGGCGGCGTATGTATCTCGATGCGATGCGTTTGCCCGCGAGTCTGAAAATTCCGCACTTCGATCTTCAGTTCGATCGTTTCTCCCGCTTTCACCGCAGAGCGATACGGCTCAGCACGGACCCAGAAAGGATCGAACCAGTATTGGTAGTCCTTTTCGGAACTGAGTGTCTGTAACGCATCGCGCATTTCGTACGACCATTTCCGGTAGCGTTCGATGAACGCGGCCGGGCGATCCATCACGTACGAGTGGCCGCCCATCAGCAGATCGGGCTTGAGTTTTTTCAGATATTCCGCGCCGTAAATGTACCCTTCCTCGAAGATTGCGCTGTTGTGCGCGACGACGGCTTCGTGGCCGGTCTGCCGGGGATCTTCGGGATCGCCGAAAATGTTATCGCCGGTAAATGCGACTTTCCGGCCGTCGATTTGGCCGTGGAAACAGAGCGCGAATTCCGTCTGGCCCGGCATCCAGTCGATGGTGAATTTGTAGCCTTCCCAGTCGATCGTTTCGCCCGATTTGAACCCGCGATCCACGCGCACGCCGCGAAGCGGCGTGCCATCGGTGGCTTTTTTCCCGTACGCCTGAATCGGGGCGGCGTAGTCGAACCGTTCGGGGTGCTCCATTTTCTCCACCATTCGGTCGAGTGCCCAAATCTTCGCCCCCCACTTCTCGCGCAGGTGGCTGGCTTCGAGGAAATGGTCGCCGTGCATGTGGCTAATCACGACGGCATCGATCGCTTTTAAGCCGTAATGCTTCCGCAGCCCTTCCAACGATTCATCGAGAAACTTGACGTCTAGCAGGCCGCAATCGACGACCAGTGCCCGCCCGCTGTCGGCGAGAATCAGCCCGAAGTTCGGCCAAAATTTCTTGCGTTTGAACTTGAACAGGTGCGGTGAAATCTGTGCGAGGTCGGGTATGAGCGTCGGCTTGGAAAGGGGATCGTGATAGGCGGAGGCATCTTCGACGCGATACCCGCGAACGTAAAGTGCCTCGAATCGCTGCAATTTCGCCTGATATTCGCGGAGTTGTGCCGCAGGGTTCGGCATCGCCGGCCCGTGCGAAGGCAGCAACCAGGCCGGCGCGGAGTCGCTGAGTCGGTTCACCGATTTTCGCAACGCACGGATGCCCGCAGCGAAGCCGTAGTCCCATTCCGTGTCGAACCACGTGTGCATTTTCGCGCCGTCGAGCATCACATCGCCGCTGAACGCGATCGCGTGGCCATTTTCTTGCAGCCGGTACGTCATGCCGCCGGGGCTGGTCCCGCGCGTGTCGAGGCACGCAATTTTGCGACCGTGCCAAACGAACGTATCGTCGATCGCAAACGTGCGATCGAGCGGGATCGGCTGGATCGGCGGGCGCAGGTAGCTGGTACCGTGAATCGCGAACGCATCGCGAAGGCTCACGTTCATTTTGCGGAACTCCGTTGGCGTTTCAAAGAACGCCTTTTCGATTTCCGGTGCAGCGACTTTGGTACCGCCCTCCCCACGCACGAGCTTCGGCGTGCCTTGGCATTGCTCGCGATGATGGTCGGTGAACAACACCCAATCGACCCGTTTCACGCCGATTTTTGCGAGGTTTTCGAGCACGCTGCCATCGCCGAGGTTCACCAGCAGTGCGGCGTCGCCATCGCGCAGCACCCACACGTTACACGTGTCCGTCCAGACGAATAAATCCGGCATCGCCTTCGCATCTGGTTGTGAAAATTCCGCAGCACCGAGCGGGCCGCAACCGACGACGAATAGGAACGATAGGATAGTTTTTTTCATCGAACGATCGGTGTGAAAGGTGGAATCGCAAGTGCCGCAGTTCCAATTGTCGGCACGGTTCAAAAGTGGGTAGTGCGTCGTCAAGTCTTGGTTTTGGGGTAAAGTCGCTTTAACTTTATGCGTGCGTCTGCGAGTTTGAATTGCCAGTCGACGCCGCGTTGCTTGGCG
>JAYWCL010000062.1:0-19819 GCA_043780595.1 Limnoglobus sp. | reverse complement strand
CGCCAAGCAACGCGGCGTCGACTGGCAATTCAAACTCGCAGACGCACGCATAAAGTTAAAGCGACTTTACCCCAAAACCAAGACTTGACGACGCACTACGTCATGCCGAGGCTAACGCGACAATTATCGTCGATTTTATCTGCGCAATTGAGGTGCCGATAACGCATCCGCTTCTTTTCCGTGGAATTGACGACCTTTGAGTCGATGTTGCCCTGCGAACGACATTCCCTTTCGCCGTCGATTGCGGATACTGACCGCATGGATGTTTCCACCGAAGAATTGTTCGACGTCGTCGATGCGGCAGTGCGCGACTTGCTCGCACGGGCCGGGGTCGTCGAGCCGCCGGTCGATGCGCTGTGGATTGCGCAGCGGGTGTTTGGCATGAGCATCGTGTACTCCGAACCGGACGATGGCCTGCCGCCGCAATATGGCGATCCGCCAAAGCGACGTCCGGGGCCGAACAGCATCGTGTTACGGGAGGAACAATCGAGCGAAGCCCAACACGGCTTGGCGGCGAAGGCGATCGGCAAACGAATGTTGCCGGTGATCTTCCCGAAGATCGGCATCGCGGACGGTACGGAAAATCCGTCGTCGCGGAACGCGCTGGTGGCGTTGGTCGTGCCGCGATTGTTGCTGCCGACGCGCTGGTTTGGCCCCGATGCGCGAAAGTCCGGCTACGATTTACTCGAAATGAAGGATCGATATTCGAGCGCCGGGTTCGAGCTGATCGCGCACCGTATGTTGGACGTCGACGATGAGCCGTGCGTGATTGCGATTGTCGACGATAGTTCCGTGGTGTCGCGGCGTGGAAATCGCTTCCAAGCGACGCGAACCTTGACCCCCGCCGAGCGTATCTGTTCGGAGCGAGTCGAAGAAACGAACGAACCCGCACGGGTGCGCAAAGACGACTGGACGGCATGGGGTTGGCCGACGGTTGGCATTCCTTTTCGCAGGATCATTTTGCGTGCGGTGCCCGATGAGATATAATGCCGGTAATCGAACCCCGGCGGTCGGCGCAACTTTCGCGTCGGCCGCCGGGATTTTTTCCCTTATTCGCAATAGTTTCAGCGGTATTTCCGCTGAAATCGAGACGGTCTTCGGATCGAGGAGTGGCGTCCATGGCCGAACAACGCATACCCATGACGCGAGCCGGATACGACAAACTTAAAGCCGAACTGGATCGGCTGCGCGGCCACGAAATGATCGAGATCACGAAGCGCGTGGCCACCGCCCGCGACCTCGGCGATCTCTCCGAAAACGCGGAGTATCATGCGGCACGCGAAGATCAGGGCCATCTTCAAGCCAAGGTCAACGAGATTGCCGACCGGCTCAATCGCGCGCAGATCCTCGACCCGAATCTGTTGCCCAAAGACACCGTCGTCTTCGGTAGCAAAGTGAAAGTGCGCGACCTCGAATTCGACGAAGAAGAAACCTTCGAGTTGGTCGGCCCCGGCCAGGAAAACCCCGAGAAAGGACGCATCCTCACCGATAGCCCGATCGGCGAAGGGCTGATCGGCAAGAAGAAGGGCGACGTCGCCGAAATTCACGCACCGAAGGGCACGATCCGCTTCAAGGTGCTCGAAATCTCAGCCGCAAAAATCGACTGACAGCCGGCGGCACAGGTCGAACAGGTTAACCAGCATGCCTTCTGGTTTCATCGAGATTGATCCCCGCGAGTTGCGAGTCCCGAAAATCGGAGACTTTCTCACATGATTCCCGAAACGAAACGCGAGGTCTTGGCCGTCCTGGCGGAATTGTGCGAGCTATCGCCCGAAGTCCGGATGGGTCAACTGCTGGCACATCTCGGATTTCTCGGTGAGGATCAGGTAGAACGGTCGTTGTGGAATATCGATGACGAACAGCTTCTGTCGGTCCTGTATCATCACCGATCGGAATTAACGTCGAGTATGCAGGCTGGGACTTCAGAAAAACGACTTGGCGCGTCACTTCAAAAAATCTCCTGAATATGGTCCACGGAGTCCAGCCATGCCAGCGCGGCGGCGTCACTCGGCATTCGCCAGTCGCCGCGAGGCGACAGGCTCACCGAGCCGACCTTCGGCCCATCCGGTAAGCACGACCGCTTGAATTGGCTCGAAAAGAAGCGGGTAATGAACATCCGCAGCCACTTTTGGATCTCCGCCGACGTCCACGCACGGTCGAACTTCGCTTGCTTCGCCAGGTAAAAGATTTTGTCCGGCGGGCTGCCCCAGCGTAGGAAGTGATACAGGAAAAAGTCGTGCAATTCGTACGGCCCGATCGTCGCTTCGGTCGATTGCGCGATGCTGCCATCGGCGGCGGTCGGCAGCAGTTCGGGTGAAATTTCCGTGTCGACCACATCGAGCAATGTCGCCCGCACATCGCCGTCGAATTCGTTTTCTGCCGCCCACCGCACGAGGAATTTGACGAGCGTTTTCGGGATGCTCACGTTCGGGTTGTACATGCTCATGTGGTCGGCGTTGTAGGTACACCAACCGAGTGCGAGTTCGGATAAATCGCCGGTGCCGATCGTGAACCCGCTGTTCATCAGCAGGCTCGTCCGCATTCGCGCCTGGACGTTTTCGAAGACCAAATCGTGACGCCGTTCGGCGGGCAACACGCGAAGTTTCTCGCCGAGCGATTCGCCCGTTTCGCCCACAAGGGAAATTCCGAACGGCGAATGGTTGAGCGCCCGCATTTGTTGCATGCACATCTCGCGAATGTCGGTTTCGCGTGCGGTCGTGCCGAGTAACCCCATCAGCGTTTGGGCGTTGCCCTTAGTGCGGCGGGTCGTGCCGAAGCCGGGCATCGTCAGCGCGAGAATCTTCGTGCGAGGTGCGCCAATCGCGTCGAGCGTTTTGCACAAAACGAGCAACGCCAGCGTCGAATCGAGGCCGCCCGACACGCCGATACTGACGTTCGGTTTGCCGATATGTTCGAGCCGTTTAGCCAGCCCCGCGACTTGCGTGTGAAAGATTTCTTCGCAGCGTTCGCGCAGTGTCGCCGGGTCCGATGGCACGAACGGGTGCGCGTCGATGTGCCGTGCGAGCGTCTCGGGGCGTTCGGCGTTCGGGATGCTGAAGTGGACGCGGCGGAAGCTGCGTTTCAGTCCGGGTTCCGAATGCGATTCGTTAAAACTGGTACCCGCATGGCGATCGCGTTCGATGTGCTGAAGGTCGAGATCGGTCACGAGCAACTGCCCCGTGCGCTGAAAACGCGGCGATTCGGCGAGGATCGAACCGTTCTCGGCGATTATCGCGTGGCCGCCGAACACGATGTCGGTCGTCGATTCGCCGACGCCGGAGGAAGCGTAAATGTACCCCGCGACGCACCGCCCCGATTGCCCTGCGACGAGCTGCCGACGGTACGCGGCCTTGCCGATCGCTTCGTTACTCGCGGATAAATTCGCCAGCACCGTCGCGCCGTTCACCGCCTGAATCGCACTCGGCGCGACCGGCATCCAGACGTCTTCGCAGATTTCCACGCCGAGCACGAACCCCGGCGACGTGTCGCATTCAAATAGCAAATCGGTACCGAACGGCACCGTCTGCCCAGCGAGTGTCATCGTGTGGGAAAGCGCATTTCGCGCGGGGGCGAAGTAGCGGGCGTCGTAAAATTCCTTGTAGTTCGGCAGGTAGGTTTTCGGGACGATGCCGAGTAACTTGCCGCCGCGAAACACGGCCGCGCAGTTGAAGACCATGCCATCGAGCGACAGCGGCAGCCCGACGATGCCGACGCCGCTGAAGCACATATCGGCGGCGGAAAGCAGCGTTTCGAGGGCGTTTTCGGCAGATCGCAGCAGCGTCGGTTGGTGGAACAGATCGTGGCACGTGTAGCCCGTCAGCCCGCATTCGGGGAAGACGACGACGCGCACGCCGCGCTCCTCGGCATCGCGAAGCAAGTCGAGCGTGCGCTCCGCATTGAACCGGCAATCCGCCACGCGGAGTTCGGGCACAGCCGCGGCCACGCGAAGAAACGATAACATCGGCATGGTTCGCTCGGGCATCGGAGTACGGGTCGGATCCTTCTACGGCTTTTATAGTTCTTGCGACCGAAACCGATACTTTTTCAAACGGCGCGAAATAGTACGGGCCGAAAATGGCCGATGCCTGCACGAATTTACCCCACAAACACGCCGCCGGTGAAGCCGGGTTCGATGTCGAGTTCGAATGATTTTGCGGGGTTGCTGCCGGTTGCGATTGCGTTGCCGATGTAGCCGGTCGCAACATTTGACTCTTTAAGGTAAAAGCAAAACCATCGAAAATATCGTTGTTTCGTGATTGACATCCGCAATCGCATCATTTACATTCAAAATATCCTATGTGTTTGCGTCGTTACACCAAACACCGATGCCGTTAGAATTCCCTCCTTGCCAAAAGCCAGAAGGAATCGTACCACATAGTATCTTTGCAGATATAAAGAAGGCAAACAACGATGCAACACGCTTTCCTTCTCAGGTTCCAAGAGTTCTGCGTCGAGCAGGCAGAGCCGGACGTGCAGGCCGGCACCGCCACAAGAACGCGGGTTCGGGCCGAGCAACCCGACGCAGACTCCGCGACCGATGGTCACGCCGCGTTCCCAAAGTCGCCAGCGGCGGGCGGGACGATGACGAAGACGAGCATCGACAGGGAGTCGGGCGGACAAGACGCGGATCGCACCGCAATGCAAATGCGTACTTTCAGTGGGCCGACCCCTCCCCCCGTCGCCCAAACGAAAACCGCCACCGCTGTCCGGGCCGAGGCGGACGACAATGACCCGCGACGTACCTCATTGAACGCGATCCCGAAATGCTGCTGATCCTCACAAACAGTTTGGACGTGACGGCGGATTACCTCGGGTCCGTACTTGCTCGCCGTAACGTCCCGTTCCTCCGTCTCGACACCGACACCGCCCTCCAGCACGTCGGTGTCGAGTACGAGGCCGGCGGGCCACTCGTTCGGCTGGGTGGAGAATGGCACCCCCCGGAACGCTTCACGAACATCTGGTATCGTCGCCCGGAACGGCTGCGGCAGGTCGGAGCGGCACAGACGCCCGAATCGAAATTCGTGGTCGAGGAGTGGGCCGAGGCGTTGGAGGGCTTCCTCGCCCACATTGAAGAAGCCAGGTGGATGAACCACCCTTCCAGAAACGTCCTGGCCTCTCACAAACTCGAACAACTCAGCAGGGCCAACTCCTTCGGGTTGAGGACTCCCGAAACCCTGGTAACGCAAGACCCGGACCGGTTCCGGGAGTTCTACACCCGGCACCGCGGGGCGGTCATCGTCAAGCCGATGGCGAGCGGGTACGTCGAGCGACACGAAGAAGAACGGGACTCGCTCGTGTACACCAATCGAGTTGGACCAGAACACCTGAACGACTTGGATGACCTCCGTGGCTGTCCGACCCTGTTCCAGCGGCTCATCGAGAAGGCGTGCGACGTGCGAATCACGGTCGTAGACGGCGACATGTACTCCGTCGAACTTACCGCCCGAGAGCCTGACGGGAGTCAGCGGTGTGACATCCGGCGGAACAACATGGACGACGTGTCGTACCGTGCCATCACCCTCCCGGACGAGGTGCGGGCCAAGGTGGCGGCTCTTGTGGCGTCCTATCGGCTCCGATTCGCCGCCATCGACATGGCGGTGACGCCTGCTGGCGAGTGGGTGTACTTCGAGGTCAACCCGAACGGTCAGTGGGCGTGGCTCGACCTATGCGGGGCCACGAACATTGCAGCCTCATTCGTTTCCGCATTTTCGACTCGGTGAACAGGAGAAACCATGCAAATGGCCGTGGACAGGTTCTTTTATGCCCGGAAGTTTATCTTGGACTGCCTCACTTACACGGCGATCCGACTGTATAGTATCGAATGCACATTTGCCGACGTGAAGGCGAGAACATACCGAAACTGGCCACAGCCCGTTTTGAATCTGGACGACGCCAAAGACCTTGATGGCTTGCTGGCTGCTGCAAAAGACCGCTATAAGGAAGCGATTGACCGACGGGGGTTTGTTTCGGACAAAGCGAAGACGCTTATAACTCTCAACTCTGCCCTACTCGCACTTCTTGCTGCATTCCTGCCCAAAGTCACGAACTTCGATTCCTTGTGGGCGAGCCTGTTATTTTTTGGTGGCGTGTTGCTTTTGCTAATAGCCCTCCTCGTCATGTGGGTTTACTTCGACATCAAGACCGAGACGATGATGGTGCTGGGGCAAGAAGACGTTGGATTGGACGAAAACGATCTAAAGAAGTCACTCATCAACTCGCACCTCAAATGCCAGTACGCCACGGATAACGTGACCGATTATCTAGCCGACTTGTACAAGACCGCCCGGTTCCTGTTTCTGACAGGCTTCATGCTCGTATTTGTGATCTTTTCGATCAATAACTTTACTCGCTCCCCGACGACCGACGCCGTGAAAGTGATTCAACAAATTCGAGCCGACCCAAAGTTAATCGAACTCCCTCGCGGCCCGAAAGGTGAGCAAGGGGAACCGGGTGCAAAAGGTGACGCGGCTGTGCCCAAGTGACTACGGCCTTCACTCAGGAAGGATCAGGGGGCTGACGCCCACCCCGCTCGCCAGGAGGATGTTTTACCCGACGAAGATACCGCCGGTGAAGCCGGGTTCGATGTCGATTTCGAGTGAACTCGCGGGGTTGCTGCCGTTTGCGATTGTGTTGCCGAGGTAGCCGGTGACTTTGCTGCCGGAGCCGGTGATGATGTCGGCACGGTTGTCGCCGTCGAGGTTTTTTACGCTGACGCGCACGCCGTTGCGGTTGTTAGTGTCGCCTGCGAAAAAGTTGCCGAGCGGGACATATTCGTTCGTTTGCAATTTCTTGCCGTCGAGTATCAATACCCTCGGTCCGCCACCGGGGCCGCCACCGGCGATGAGGTCGGCGAAGCCGTCGCCGTTGATGTCGCCGGCTGTGACGAAGATGCCGTTGCGTAGCGTTTTCTCGAACGCGAAGAAGTCGCCGAACAGCTTCTGCGGGGCATTGATGGCAACGCTTTTGCCATCGAATGCCGCGACGCGGGGGCCGCCACCGAACCCCGCGACGACGATGAGATCGCTCGCGCCGTCGGCGTTTAGATCGCCGATGGCGGCCCGTGCCCCGCCACGGAAATTGGCATCGTCGATGCCGAAGAAACTCGCCAGACGAGTGAAGTCTTTACCCGAGTAGACATCGACGCGCGGCCCGCCGCCTTCGTCGGGGGTGATTGCCAGATCGGCGACTCCATCGCCGTTGACATCGCCGGCTGCAATGTACACGCCGCCCGTGAAACTCGCTTCAAACGGGCTGACGGCGAAGAGTTCCCGTTGCGTTTTGCCATCCAGAATACGAACCCGACTCGCCGCACCGGGGCCAGTCCCGACGATGACATCGAGCGTGCCATCGCGGTTGAAATCCGCCGTGGCGGTGCGAACATCCACGGGAATATTCGGGAACGGCATCTGCGAAAATCGTACGGTGCCATCGGCGTTCAGGAAGCGAACCTCGCTGCCCACACCCACGGCAATCGGTTGCGCATTCAGTGATACAGGCGGTGGAGGTGAAACCGGTGGAGGTGAAACCGGCGGCGGTGAAACTGGCGGTGGTGATACAGGTGGCGGTGAAGTGGCGTTTGAAAATGTGAAGGAATCGGCGGCGGAGAGGCCATAGCCGAAGAAGACCGAATTGCCATCGCTGTCGAGCTTCGTGGTACCCGAGCGCACTTGCACACTCACCACGCCGGCGGGTTGCGGTGGCACGACGACATCGATTCGCGAATCGGAAACAATCGTGAACGCGGGTGTCGCGTTGCCGAAACTCACGCTGAGATTGCCTGCCGCGCCGCTGAAGTTTTGCCCGAAAACTGACACAGCCGTGTCAGCCGAAGTCGATCCACTGGTTACGCTCAGACTCGTGATGACGGGCTTGAGATCGACGACCTGGAAGTCTGCGGGTTGGATCGTTCGCAAGTCGAGGATGCGGTCCATGTCCCACTGGTTCGATGGCGTGCCTTGAAAGAAAAAGTCGCTGCCGTTGTCCGCGACGATCAGGCCGTAATCTTTCATCGCTTGCGCCATCGCCTTCGTTTCGGGCGTCCAGCTTGCGGGAATCGCGAAGTCCGAACGCAGGCGGAACCGCTCGCCCATTCGCGGCAAATCGGCATCGGTGCGACTGCTGGCGAAGTGCGAGGCGGGGTAAACGAACTCGTTTTTGGTTTGCACCATCGTCACGCGGATAGCGTGATCGATGATGCCTTGCCCGCCGACAGCCATCGGCAACGCTTCATCGGGCCGGATCAGCCCCGGCAGAATCGGCAGCCCGGCGGCGTCGGCACTCGTCCAGTTCAACGTGCGAAAACTATCCTGGTTCAAGTCCCAAAAGCTCACCTGATACGCCCCCCAGACGCCGACGGGTTTCGTACCGCCGTACGAAAATGTCGTCTCGCTCGGCCGGGTGGCGTTATAGAGTTCGTACAGGGCGTTCGCGGACCGATCGTAAATCAGTAGGTGCGAGTCGCCGCGTGCCGATGGCGGGTTCGGGCCGGTTGCACCGTCGCCTTCGATCACCGCGCCGATCGGGATCGGCACGAGAACGTTGTCACTTTCGTTCGCGTAGCCTTCGGGCGGGATGAACACCGCCACCTTCGGCGTGCTGGCATCGACAACGGTAACGGGAATGCCGTACAGTTGGCCATCGGTCACGGGATTTCCGAAGTCGGGCTTAATGCCACGCGAACCGGTGCGTGCCACGATTCGGCCAATGATGGCACTCGAATTGGCGGCAATTGGGGCATCGGTGATCTTCTGGTTCCACGCACTATCGTCGGGGAACAGCTGGTTGCCGAAGAACGCCGGCAGATCGCGCGCTTCCAGTTCGACGACGGAAATCGAAGGCCGCATGAAATTTCCCCTGGTAGCACGACGGGCACGAAACCGCACATCGAAACGTAGGGCAGATATCCGGAACACGCGCGGGAGAACGCGACACCACGATGCGCGACTGTCGGACAACCCGACGAACCCGACATACAATTACGCGAACTCACAACGTTTGTGCAAGGAGTTCCCCTGTGTTTCGTATCGGTTCGGGCCACGACACGCATCGCCTGCAAGAGGGGCGGCCGCTCATCCTCGGCGGCGTGATGATCGATTACGCGAAGGGCCTGTACGGCCATTCCGATGCCGACGTGGTGCTGCACGCCATTACGGATGCGCTTCTCGGCGCGGCCGGAATGGGCGACATCGGCGACATGTTCCCCGACACTGACGAGTTTTACAAAGGTGCGGACTCGGCGATTTTCCTGAATGGCGCACTCGAACGACTGCGAAGTTGCGGCTGGTCGCCGGTGAACTTCGACATCACGATCTTCGCGCAAGAACCGAAGCTCGGCCCGCTGAAAACGCAGATTCGCGAGCGAATTGCAGCCCTCGTCGGGTTGCCGATCGATGCCGTTAACGTGAAAGCGAAGACGGGCGAAAAGGTCGGTCACATCGGCCGCAGCGAAGCGATCGGTTGCCATGCCGTCGTGTTGATCGAGAAGTAACGACATGGACACCGTCGCCATCGTTGCGGAAATTCTAAGCGGATATGCCATGCATCCGCGTGGCTTACACGGTGTCGTTCACTGGGCGCGCGTGATGGAGAACGGCTGGAAACTGGCGGAAATCACCGGCGCAGATCGGGATATAGTGACGCTGTTTGCACTGTTCCACGATTCGCGCAGGTTCAACGATGGCAGCGACTGGGGCCACGGGCTACGCGGTGCGAACCTCGCGAAGCGACTGCGCGGTTCGCAATTTGAACTGGATGATTCACGGTTCGATCTGTTATACCGGGCCTGCGAATGGCACACCGAAGGCAAGACCGATCCGGACATCACCGTGCGTACCTGTTGGGACTCAGACCGGCTCGACCTCGGTCGCGTCGGCATCGAACCGGACCCGAAGTATTTGTGTACCGATGCCGCACGATCCCACACCATCCTCCGCTGGGCCAACAAACGCGCGACGACCGATTTCGAGCCAGCGATCGTGAGCACGTGGAACGTGCCGATGGATGACGAGTGATTGACATAATCAAACGCCCCCCGAGAGATCCGGATGACGCTCCAAGTTTATTCGACGCTGTCGCGCAAGAAAGATGCATTCCACAAGAAGCCCGGCGAGCACGTCAGTATGTACGTGTGCGGGCCGACGGTCTACAAGCCGAGCCACATTGGCCATATGGTCGGCCCCGTGATTTTCGACACCGTCAAACGGTACCTCACGTACCTCGGTTTCGACGTCACGTGGGTGGTGAACATTACCGATGTCGACGACAAACTCATCGTGCGTGCGAAGGAACTGAACACCACCGTTCCCGAACTCGCGGAACGGATGACGAAGGACTATCATTCGTGCCTGGCGTTGCTCAACGTCACGGGTATCGATCGCTTTCCGAAGGCGACCGAACATATCGGCGGGATGATCGCGATCATTGCGAAACTGGTCGAGACTGAGCACGCCTACCCCGCGAATGGCGACGTGTATTTCGACGTGGCGAAGGACGCCGATTACGGCAAGCTGTGCGGGTTCGACCCCGAGCAGCTCGAAGGCGGCACGCGGATGGAAGCGAGCAGCAAGAAGCGCAACCCCGGCGATTTTGCTTTATGGAAAGGGGCAAAACCGGGTGAGCCGAAGGAAGTGACGTGGGACAGCCCGTGGGGGCCGGGCCGCCCCGGTTGGCACATCGAGTGCAGCGCGATGAGCCAGCAACTTCTCGGCGACACGATCGACATCCACGGCGGCGGCCTCGACTTGCGGTTCCCGCATCACGAAAACGAACTCGCACAAAGCGAGAGCTATACCGAGAAACCATTCTCGCGAATCTGGATGCACAACGGCCTGCTGAAACTGCGAACGGGGAAGATGGCCGGCTCGCTCGGCAACGTGCTCAACGTCGCCGATGCGGTGAAAGTGGTCAACGGCGAGGTGCTGCGCTTCTTCATGTTGAACACGCACTACCGCTCGCCGATCGACCTCGGCGATTGGGAACCGACGCCCGGCTCGATCCCGAGCGGCCTGCTGAATGCCCAGAAAGCGTTCGACACATTCGTGCGGTTCGCGGACCGTTACCGTCGCATTATGGGCAAGAGTTTTTACGCAATCGACGCACCGACGAAGGGGAACCATCGCCGCCGGTTCGCTGCCGATCTCGGCGAGTATATGCAGCGCTTCGGCGAGCATATGGACGACGACTTCAACACGGGCGGGGCCGTCGGCGTGCTGTTCGAACTCGCGACTTCGATGAACCGCATGGCGGATGCGGGCCACCTCGAAGACAGCGCACCGAAGCGCGACGAAGCCGTACTGCCGGTGTTCGTGGAAGGCGCGATGCTGATGAAAGAGATGGGGCAAATCCTCGGGATCTTCCTGCAAAAACCGGAGGAAGTGAAACTCGGCGGCGACGACAACCTCGTTGCGGGTCTGATGGAACTGCTCATCGAGTTGCGGAATAACCTGCGAGCCACCGCCAAGGGCATCGCCGATAAAGCCGACCCGACCAAGAAGATTCTCTTCGACCAGACCGACCTGATTCGCAAGCGACTCGGCGACCTGAACGTCTCGCTGGAAGACCGCGCCGGCGGCACCACGTGGCGCGTGGGAACTACACCTTCTTGAAATCGGTGACGAGTTCGAAGGTGCCATCGGGGAGCGGAACTTTGCGGTAGTCGCCGAAGAGGTTGGGGGAATCGGCGCGGAGCACGTCGAGCACGTGGCCCGCGAGTTTGCGGATTTCGGGTTCGGCTGCGGCCGCGCCGCGCTGTTCCATGAAGTGACGCAGCGCGCGGGCGTTGGCGGTCACGAAAATCTTCGTCTCGGTCGCGTTCGGCAACACGCTCCGTGCCGCCTGCCTCGCCGCTTTGCGGCGCGTCGTGCGGTCGGGGTTCGGCGGTAACATCGCCGCCGTCGCCGCAGCCGGATCGCCGAGCTTTTCGTTGAGTTTCTCTGCAAGTTTCACATACGATTCGTGTGCATGTTTCACCGCATCCAACCAGATCGCATGAAGTTCCGGATCGTTGGCAATAATGTCCGGCTCGACGTATTCGGCAACGGACTCATCAACATATCTTTGCGAAAGCTGGGAATACCCCATGCCCGCGCGATGTCGGACGAGTTCGTGCGAGAGGCTGCGGCTGATGCCCGTGAACACGAAGTTCCAGACGCCGTGTTCGAGTACCGAGCCGTGGCCGACTTCCTTGATATGGTGCAAGTACGCCGAGTTGCCGCCCGGTCGCGGTTTGGCGAACGACATATAGCAAAGCCGCCCCGCCGTCTCGGTAAGCACCTCGGCGGGCACCTCGCTATCGCTGTTCCAGCTCACGCCGTGATCGCTGAGCAGACGTTCGAGTTCGGCCGTCGCCACCATCTGCTTGCCTACCAAGTACACGCCCGGTTCGACGATGGTCCGGATCGTATCGGTCGATTGCGTTGTCATAAAAAGTCTCGGTAACGGCTATTTGAAACGCCAACCGCCCCGGTGTGGCGACACCGGAGCGGGCGACGAATGTACGATTGCGTTCGTGCGATCAGACGCTGAATTCGGGTCGGCGTTTTGCGAGTTGGGCCTGCAGGCGCTGAACGATGCTCGAGTGCATCTGGCTGACGCGAGACTCGGAGAGGTTGAGCGTGGCACCGATTTCTTTCATCGTCATTTCCTCGTAATAATAGAGGATGACGATGAGCCGTTCGTTGCGGTTGAGGCCGCGGGTGACGAGCTTCATCAGGTCGCCATTTTGCAACCGATTCGTCGGGTCTTCGGCTTTTTTATCTTCGAGGATGTCGATTTCGCGAACGTCCTTGTAGCTGTCGGTTTCGTACCACTTCTTGTTGAGGCTGACGAGGCCGACGGCAGTCGCTTCGCCGACGAACGCGGCCACTTGCTCGATTGGAATGCCGAGCCGCGTCGAGAGTTCTTCGGCGGTCGGCTTGCGACCGAGCGCGGTTTCGAGCGACTTTTGCGCCGCGTCCATCTTGCTTTGTTTGGATCGCACGAGCCGCGGCACCCAGTCCATGGTGCGGAGCTCGTCGAGCATCGCACCGCGAATCCGCGGTACGCAGTAGGTCTCGAATTTCACGCATCGCGACAAGTCGAATGCCTCGATGGCATCGAGCAAGCCAAAGATGCCCGCGCTGACGAGGTCGTCGAGTTCGACGCCGTCCGGCAGCCGTGCCCAAATGCGCTCACCGTTATATTTAACGAGCGGCATGTAGTGCTCGACGAGCCGGTTCCGCATTTCGAGAGTCGGGTTGGCCCGATACTCTTGCCACGCTTGCAGAATATCCGTCTCGATTCGATTACTCACCATCGAACGTATCCTCCCTGATGTCGGGCGAGTATCAGATTTGCGAATCCTTCGCACCGGTCGAACGGTTCCCTTTGCAGGGTCTCACATCGCCGTGAGCACCATTCGGCCGGACCCCCGGAAGGAAGACCGCGAGGAGGGCGTTCCACCGGGCATGGTGCGTGGGTTCCCCAACACCGCGCGTGCCCAGTTCATTCCTCGTCGGTCGCAAACCTGCGGACTCGCCAATCCCCCTACTGCATGGTCGGGAAGAGACCAAAACACGTGTCGGCTTTATCGGACGGCGGTTTTCATCTTCATGAAGCAAACCATAAAAATCGTGCCCCCGTTCGCATCGCAGAACCGAACCCACCCGCAAAGCCGTTGGAAGTACCCCGGTATGACATGCCCCCACGTCGTACCGCAGCATTGCCCCATCGCTCTACGAGTCGCACGGCAAACATCCGGGGTTCCCGGCCTCAGATGTCGGCCCAACTCGATTGCGGTCCTGTGGCGGGGAGATAACGAGAGGCTGCGAAGCTGTCGATAGGAAACCACCTGAAAATTCGCACTTTCCGACGCATTCCACGCGATACAGTGCGGCAAAATTTACACTTGCTCACCCAATCTGTGCGGCTTAACGAGTTCGGATCTGCCAAAGCCGCATTTTGAGGTAAAGTGTTTCCATGAAGACTCTCGACATACCCGTTTTGAATCGATTGCTCGATCCGCTCGGCCAGCTCCTTTCTCCAGAGGTGGCCCGCAGACTCGTGGATTATCGGTTCGATGCCAAGTCGCAAACTCGTATCGACAAGTTGGCCCGCAAGTGCAACGAAGGCCAGTTGACCGACGGCGAACGTTGTAAATACGAAACCTACGTCCAAACGCTCGATTTCATCGCGATACTTCAGGCTAAAGCCCGGTCACTACTCAAGCGATCCCCGGTTGCCTGATGTCACTATCACCTCCCCGGCTTCGCCGTCCCTGGGCTTTCGTAAGATGAACATCCAGGAGGAATCACGATGTCGCGAACAATTCGTACGGCAGGGATGGCGATGATCGTCGGTGCGCTCGTTACGGGGGCGTTCGTGTGGCGACCGTGGACCGATGCCAGTGCGTTCGACCCCGACAAGCCCGCCAAACGCGATGGTTTTGCGGCGGGGCGTAACGACAAGCCGAACGAGGTGGCTGTGAAACCGATCCCCTTCGATGCCAAACGATCGATGCAGTATCTCAAGCAACTCTGCGACATTGGCCCGCGCGTCAGTGGCAGCGAAGGCATGGCGAAACAGCAAGTGATCGTCATTAAGCATTTCGAGGAACACGGCGCGAAGGTCGTCAAACAGGAATTCTCCGCGAAACAATATAGCCGCAAAGACCGCGTGAATATGGTCAACCTGATCGCGTCGTGGTTCCCCGAACGGGAAAAGCGGGTGATGCTTTGTAGCCATTACGACACGCGGCCGATGGCGCACGAGGAACCGAACCGCCAGAACTGGGGGAAGCCATTCCTCAGCGCGAACGATGGCACCTCCGGCGTCGCGATGTTCATGGAACTCGCACACCAGATGAAAGAGTTCCCCACCGAGATCGGCATCGACTTCGTGCTGTTCGACGGCGAAGAGTACGTCTTCGAGACGACGGGCACATTCGGCGGTGGCGACAAGTTCTTCTTCGGCTCCGAGCATTTTGCCGAAACGTACACCAAGACCCGCACGACGCGCAAATACCGGTACGAAGCCGCCGTGCTGTTCGACCTGTTCGCGCACCCCGGCGCGAAGTTCCCCGTGGAGATGAATTCGTGGCAAGCCGCCCCCGAACTGGCGACGCAGTTCTGGAAAGTCGCCGAGAAAGTCGGCGCGAAGTCGTTCGTCTTCGAGCGCGGCGGCGAAGTGCAAGACGACCACCTCGCCCTCAACCGTGCGGGCATCCCGGCAATTGACGTCATCGACTTTGAGGGTTATCGCAAACATTGGCACAAATTATCCGACTTGCCCGAACAATGCTCCGGCGAGCAGATCGCCGAAGTTGCGGGTGTGACCACGGCGTGGCTACAATTGCGGAAGTGATGTTCGTCGAATCGGCGTGGAGTGCGTTATGTCTGTCAGCGCGGTACTCGAACCTTTGCCGCGATTGGACGATGATGCATTTCCGCAAGTCCACGACGACCGCCCGCCGCTTCTGCTCTTCGAACAAGTCTCGAAATGGTATGGCACCGTCCTCAGTTTGAACCAAGTGACGCTCGAACTGCGCGGCGGCATCACGGGCCTCGTCGGCGCGAACGGCGCGGGCAAATCGACGCTGATGAAGCTGGCGACGGGCCAAATCCGCCCGACGCTCGGCCAGGTGACGATTCGCGGCGTCGATGCGTGGGACTGGCGCGCCCGAAGGCTCGTCGGCTACTGCCCCGATATCGACTCGTTTTACGAAGACATGACGGGCCGCGAGTTCGTGCTCGCGATGGCGAAACTCTGCGGTTTCCCGCACCGCATCGCCATCGCACGCACAGCGGATGTCTTGCAACTCGTCGGCATGACCGACCGGGCGGGCCGTAAACTTCGCGGCTATTCCAAGGGGATGCGGCAACGGATCAAACTCGCGCAGGCGTTGCTCAACGACCCGGAATTGCTGGTTCTCGACGAGCCGCTTTCGGGCATCGACCCGATTGGACGGCAGGAGTTGCTCGAACTGTTTCGCGCACTGGCCGCGCAGGGAAAGTGCCTGCTGATTTCGAGCCACGAACTCGAAGAACTCGAGAAGCTGACGAACCACGTTGCGATCATGGCACGCGGGCGGGTGGCGGCGGTCGGCACACTTTCGCACATTCGCGATCGGCTCGACGATTTCCCGCTCGCGGTACGCATCGAAGTCGATGATGCGAAAAGCGTAGCGACGCGTTTACTCTGCCTCATCGACGTGACCGGCGTCGATGTGACCGACGAGCATTCGCTGGTGGTGCGTGCGAAAAACCCGCCGCGCTTCTACCGCGAATTCGGCCAGTTCGTCGTTCGCGAAGGCTTGAATCTCCGCCGCATGGAACCGCTCGACGACTCCGCACACGCGATCCTCGGCTACCTGCTCGGCGGCAGTGGCAAAACCTGATGCCGAAAGAATCCCGCATGAACAGCTTCGTTGCCCTCGTCGCGCTGACCTTCCGCCGTCACTGGCGGGTCCGTTCGCTCGGCTGGGTGACGTTCGGCCTCGTGTTGCTAATGTCCGTAGCGATTGCGGTGTTCACGCACGGTCCCGTCGGTTGGCGACTTGAAAACCGCCCGGTGATGGTTGCCGACACCATGACCGAAGGCGCGATCCGCATGACTTACAGCGAATACGCGCAAGATCGCCTCGCGTACTATCAGATGATCCCTGGCCCGTACTCGGACTTCGGGATCAAGACCGCCGTGTTCGCCGCGCTCCGTGGGCCGCTCGCAGACAAGCCGACGATGGACGACTTCGCGTTTCTGAGCTTCTCGCGTTGGGTGGTGTTCGGCATGTACCTCGGGTTCGTGATGCCGCTGTTCACGCTGGCGTATGCGTCCGGGGCCATCGGTGCGGAACGCGAAGGGCGTACGCTGATCTGGCTGAGTACGCGGCCGATGCCGCGCGAGGCGATTTACCTCGCGAAGTTCCTCGGCGTGTTGCCGTGGTGCGTGTTGGTGACGGCACTCGGCTTCGTCGTTCTCTGCATGGCGGGCGGCGAAATCGGCCGACGGGCGATGTTCGCGTACTGGCCGTCCGTCATCGGCGGGTCGATCGGTTTCGCGGCACTGTTCCACCTGATCGGGGCCATCTTTCGGCGTCCCGCAGTCGTCGGATTGGTGTACGTGTTCTTTTTTGAGACGCTCGTCGCGAACCTTCCGGGTAGTTTGAAGCGTCTGAGCTTGAATTACTACGTGCGGTCCCTGATGTATAACGAGGCCGCATCTGCGGGGGCCGCGACTCCCGCGAGCCTCGATGTCTACGATCCCGTTGGCACGAACACGGCGTGGATCGTTTTAATCGCTGCCGCATTTGCATTGACTATCATCGGTGCATTCTTGTTCGCCCGACAAGAAACGCAAGATGACGCCTAACCGAGACGAACGATGGAAACGGAAACGCTCGACCACGACGCCCCGCCGCTACACGGATTTCGCGGCGACACGCTCACGCCATCTCCGCTGACGCGGCCACGTGGGCTGACGGTGGCCGTCAGTCGCCAGGCGGGTGCGTGCGGGGAAGCGATCGCCAAGCGGGTCGGCGAACTTCTCGGCTGGCAGGTCTTCAGCCGCGATAACCTCGATCTCATCGTCGGCGACGATGCAGCCCGTGCGGATCTGCTTGCGGAGATTCCGCCGCTTGCGCAAGACTGGGCGAACGCGCACCTCGCCCGTTTGCAACTGGAACGCAAGACGTTCGCACTCGACACCCACACGCTAGCGATGCTTCGGCTGATGTTGACATTGGCCGCGCGTGGGGAAGTCGTCCTCGTCGGCCGCGGGGCTGGGTTCGTGCTGCCGAGCGAAAGTTCGTTACACGTGCGGATCGTGGCACCCGACCGCGATCGGGTCGCGTACATGGCGGACTGGCTGCGACTGACACCCGATGAATCCGTCAGCCAAGTCGCCGCGCTCGACGACCGCCGTGCCGCGTTTCTGCGCCGCCTCACTTCGCGCGACCCAAACGATGTGGCCGAATACGACCTCGTGATTAACTCCAGCCGGTTCAGCGTGGAAGTTTGTGCGGGGCTGATCGCCCAAGCGGTACGTTCTCGCCATATCGGAGAGAACGACGACGCCACCGACGACGTGGAACCGGCATAATGTCGCACACCTTCGCCGATTTCTGCACCATCGCC
Organism: Limnoglobus sp.; assembly: GCA_043780595.1. Lineage (GTDB taxonomy): Bacteria > Planctomycetota > Planctomycetia > Gemmatales > Gemmataceae > Limnoglobus. The sequence goes on along the minus strand of JAYWCL010000062.1, from coordinate 1,715 downwards.
CGTTCGCACGCACCCCGCGTCGCCATCGTACTCGGATCGGGTCTGGGTTCGCTCGTCGAACGGATGGAGATTCAGGCCGCGGTTCGTTTCGCCGACGTTCCCGGTTTCGCGCCACCCACCGTACACGGCCATTCGGGGCGCGTGGTGCTCGGGTTATGGTGCAACGTGCCGGTGTTGATGTTTCAGGGGCGAATGCACTTTTACGAAGGCCACGACGCAAACCGCGTCACGGGGAATGTCCGTCTTGCGCACGATCTCGGGATCACGACGCTGATTCTGACGAATGCCGCCGGTGGCATCCACGATTCACTGAACCCCGGCGACTGGATGGTGATCGCGAAGCATCTGAAGTTACTCTCGCCGACGAGCTGGCAAGAAAGTCTGGAAGCCCCAAAGCCGTCGCCGTACACGCCGGAATTGGTCGCGGCACTCGCAGGCGATGCCGAATCGCCGTTGTTAATTGGCACCTACGCGGCACTGACGGGGCCGTGTTACGAAACGCCTGCCGAGATTCGCGCCCTGAAAGCCATGGGGGCCGACGCCGTCGGGATGTCCACTGCGATGGAGGCGGAAGCGGCTGCCGCACTCGGGATGCGCGTCGCAGCCATGTCGTGCATCACAAACAAGGCGGCAGGGCTGTCGGCAGGCGTTTTGGATCATGCGGACGTGCAAGAAGTCGCGGGGCAGGGCCACGTCGTCGAACGGTTCGCGAACCGCATCGAGCAAATCGTGTTACCTTTGTTCCATTTGCGCGCTTGATTCGCCCAAAGAATGCGGCTATTCTTGGTAGTGCGATGGGCTTTCCCCCATCGCCACGAGGGATAGAAATGAGCACCGAAACGACGACGGCATCGCTGGCGAACGAATACTTCCAGATCAAACGGCACGGCGATATGGCCGTGATTATTCCGTCGCCGGAAGTCGAACACCTTCCCGACACCGTGGTCAATACCGCCGCGCAGATGGTGTTAGCCCCGTTAAAATCGGACCCACCGACGCACCTCATCATCGACCTGACCGGCGTGCGCTACTTCGGCTCCGCGTTCATCACGTTCTTGCTGCGTTGCCACCTGCCCGTGAAACAACAAGGCGGCGAACTCGTGCTGGCCGGCGTGAACCCTCGCATCCGCGAACTCCTGAAAACCACCGCACTCGACACGCTCTGGGCACTCTATTCGACGCGCCGGGAAGCAATGGACGCCCTCGGCGGCTCGGATTAAGGCATGGTTCCAATCGTGGCGGCGTTGGGTAGCAGGAAAGTGGTTTCGGCACTTTCCACCCACCCCTCCGCGAACTCACTCCCGAATTGCGGAATGTAGCTAACCCACCAACGACTTACGTCCGAATTTGGCCAATTCCAATCCCGCCGAAACCACTTTTCGGCGTTCCTTTTTTGGCAAAACTGCGACCTGGATATGAACCATGCCGAAATTCTTTAGGTGGCAGAGGTGCGGTTCAATGCAATACGCTGCGTCGCTGCCGTTCTGCGGGGACACGGCCAAGGCGTTCGGGCTGGCCGAGTCCGCCCTGACTGCGCTCGGATTCCGGTTCACGGACCGGACGGCGTATTCGATGGAGTGGGCCGGGCCGGGCATGAACAGCAGCCGGGAGAGCGGTCTAACCCGGATATTTCATCAGCTTTTGCGAAAGTGGAGTAGCGCGGCGGCCTAAGACTTGGTATTGATTGGAGTTACAACAATCCGTCACGACTTTGC
>JAYWCL010000061.1:0-31249 GCA_043780595.1 Limnoglobus sp. | reverse complement strand
TTCCGCAAGGTTTGGCCGACCGCGATTGGCTCGACGTAAGCCGTCTTACTCCTGCCGCAGTCGTAGGAGACTAAGGTGCGGTCCGCATCGGGCGGCAATTCGAATACTTCGCCAGTGTATTCGCCCCACACCGAGCCATGAACTCCACCCGGATCGAGCGCGGTCGGCGGGTGAACATCAAGCAGCAACAAATGGATGCCTCCCTGGATCGCCGACAATGCTTTTTGAAGGAATGCGTCCCATTTGAAGTGACTCGATTTGTTCCCTGCCGAAATGATCTCGATCAAAGCGACAATCCGGTGACCGGAAACATGACGAATCTCGATCCTGCGTTGAAGTCGCGTGTATCTATCGTTGACTGCATGTGCAATATACCGAGTCTGCGGTTGGGCCGTCATCAGTGTCGAGCAAATATCGACGTTCTCGGTACGGATAGCAGTCGGTTCGTGAGATGTCAAAACGTAAGGATCATCCAAACCCGCGACTTGGTCGCCCAGAGAGTAATAACCCTCTGGCAGAAGCCCATTATTCAGCGTCTCGACGATGCTTGCGATCCAGGAATTGTGGAACGAATGAAAGATGCCATCGTCGACTCGCGTCCAATCGTGCAACGGCATGGTGCATCCTCCAGTACGAAGCGTTCGAGATTATTTGCGACTATCATACCGCCAAATGGGGCCTCGGTTCCAGACGGATTCCGCTTACCTTCGAGTTCACCATGCTGAGTTGGCTTATCTCGTCGTCGGTCCGGGGCCGCGTGGTCGTGCTGGCGTTGTGTGGGTTGCTCATCGTTTATGGCGTCCGCACGGTAGCCAATGCCCCGCTCGATGTCTTTCCCGAATTTGCCCCACCGAAGGTTGAAATCCAGACCGAAGCGCCGGGCCTTTCGACCGAAGAAGTCGAGAGCCTCATCAGCGTGCCACTCGAGAATGCGCTCAACGGCACGCCGGGGTTGAAGACGCTTCGCTCGAAATCGGTATTGGGTTTGTCGTCGGTCGTGTTGCTGTTCGGCGAAGATATCGACATTCACAAAGCGCGTCAGTACGTGCAAGAGCGCGTGGCCGCCGAAGCCGTCCGGTTGCCGATTGTCGCTCGCCCGCCAGTGATTTTGCAGCCGTTGTCGTCGCTCAGCCGCGTCATGAAAATCGGCGTGTCGTCGGAGACCATGTCGCAGCGCGACATGAGCGTGCTCGCGCTTTGGACGATCCGCCCGAAGCTGATGTCGATCCCCGGCGTGGCCAACGTCGCGATCTGGGGCCAACGCGATAAGCAATATCAAGTGCTCGTCGATCCCGACCGATTGCGTGCCACCGGCGTCACGCTCGATCAGGTGATACGTGCCGCAGGCGATGCCACCGTCCTCGAATCGGGTGGCTTCGTCGATAAGCCGAATCAGCGTTTGGCCGTCCGCCATCGCGCGATGATCGTCGAACCCGACGACTTGGCCCGCACGATTGTGGCCTTCCAGGGTAACGCCCCGACGCGCCTCGGCGATGTCGCCACCGTGCAATTCGGCTCGCCTCCCGCCATCGGCGATGCGATTATCAACGATGCCCCCGGTTTGTTATTGATCGTCGAAAAACAACCCGAAGGCAACACGCTCGAAGTGACGAAGAAGATCGAAGTGGCGCTGCGAGAACTCAAACCCGGCCTCACGGGCTTGAAGATCGACCCGACAATTTTTCGCCCCGCCACGTTCATCGAACGCGCGATTACGAACCTCAGCCACGCGCTGCTCATCGGCTGTGGCCTCGTCGCCGTCATCCTGATCTTGTTCCTGTTCGATTGGCGCACGGCACTCATCAGCTTGTTGGCTATCCCAATATCGCTCGTCTCCGCCGTGGTGGTACTCACCGCGTTCGGCGTTACCCTCAACACGATGGTGATCGCAGGTTTGGTAATCGCGCTCGGCGAAGTCGTCGACGACGCGATCATCGACGTCGAGAACATCCACCGCCGCCTCGCCCGAAATTCGGAGTTCGGAATTCGGAATGCGGAAAATTCCGAACTCCGAATTCCGAAATCCGCATTTGAAGTTGTGGTTGACGCTTCGCTCGAAGTCCGCAGTGCGGTCGTGTATGCGACGATGATCGTGATCATTGTGTTCTTGCCGATCTTCTTTCTCGATGGCATCGCTGGCTCGTTCTTCCGGCCACTGGCGATGTCGTACATCCTCGCGATTTTGGCATCGTTGCTCGTCGCGCTGACCGTCACACCGGCGTTGTCGTATATGCTCCTCACGGGCGGTCGCGGTCGCCGGACCGAAGCCCCATTGGCACGCTGGTTACGCAAAGGGTATGCGGCAGTTTTGCCCTCGCTGATCGGTCGGCCGTATGCCGCACTCGGTATCATCTTGGCCACGTTCGTGCTGAGTAGTGCGGCCGCGTCGCGGTTCGGCTCGGAGTTCCTGCCCGAGTTTCAGGAAACTGATTTCCTGATGCACTTCATCGCGAAGCCCGGCGCTTCAGTTGAAGAAATGAACCGCATGACGATCCTCGCGAGCCGCGAACTTCTGGCAATCGATGGAGTACGGAACTTCGGTTCGCACATCGGGCGTGCGGAAGTCGCCGACGAAGTCTACGGCCCGAACTTCACCGAACTTTGGATCAGCATCGACCCCGATGTCGACTACCAATCGACGTTGGAAAAAATCCAGTTGGCGATGGAAGGCTACCCCGGCATGTTCTGCGACGTGCAAACCTACCTGAAAGAACGCAGCAAGGAAGTGCTGTCCGGTTCGAGCTTCAGCATCGTCGTGCGGTTGTTCGGCCCCGACCTCGATACGCTGCGGTCCAAGGCAAAAGAAGCCGAGAAGGTGATGGGCGGCGTCGAGGGTGTGACGAATCTGAAAGTCGAATCGCAAGTGCTACTCCCGCAGATCGAGGTACGATTACGTCCCGAAGCCGCCGAGCAATACGGCCTAACGCCCGGCCACGTTCGCCGTGCGACGACGACACTGTTACGCGGGTCGAAAGTCGGCGAAGTGTACGAAGGGCAGAAGCGTTTCGATGTCGTGGTGTGGGGCGTGCCCGCGTGCCGCGAAGATTTGACGGCGCTGCAATTGCTGCCGATCGACACCCCCGCAGGCGTGCAAGTCCGGCTACGCGACGTCGCCGATGTCGTCGTCGTACCGATGCAAAACGAGATCAAACGCGAGTCCGCATCGCGCCGACTGGACATCTCGTGTAATGTGCAAGGTCGCGATCTCGGCGCGGTCGCTGCCGAGATCGAAGAGAAGGTGCGTGCGTTGAAATACGAACCCGGTTACTACCCGAAGTTCCTCGGCGAAGAGGCCGCCCGCAAGGAGTCGAGCCAGCGCTTGTACCTGCTCGGGGCACTCGCGATGTTGGGCGTACTACTGGTGATTTATTCCGATTTCGCATCGTGGCGTCTCACGCTCATCGTGGCATTCACGTTGCCGTTCGCGCTCGTTGGCGGCGGGGTTGGCGTCTCGCTGACGGGTGGCGTGCTCTCGCTCGGCTCGCTCGTCGGCTTCGTTACCGTCCTCGGCATCGCCGCCCGCAACGGCATCATGCTCGTCAGCCATTATCGCCATCTCGAAGATCACGAAGGCGAAGCGTTCGGCCCTGGCTTGGTCGAACGCGGTTCCGAAGAACGCCTCGCCCCGATCCTGATGACCGCACTCGCTACGGGTCTCGCACTTTTGCCGCTCGTCGTCAGCGGCCAAAAGCCCGGCCACGAAGTCGAGTATCCGCTCGCCATCGTCATTATGGGCGGGCTCATCACATCGACGGTGTTGAACCTGTTTTTCCTACCGTCGCTGTACTTGAAGTTCGGCAAAAGGAAGGCTGCGGAGTTGGGCGAGATCTGAGTATTAGGCGATGGCCTTCACTTTTGCGTAACTGCCATTTAGCTCGGCAACTCCGTTCACGCCGCTCGTCGGGTGGACGTAGCGGCCCGTTCGATACACATCCGCGAGCATTTGTTTTGCTTTTAAGTCGATCGACGTATTCCCGAGTGCCGCGACGGTCGCCTCGTAATCGTACTCGATCTGCTTGAGTTCGATCTGGCCGTTTTCGATGATGGCGTACCGAGCCATCGGGTTACCATCGCGCTGCAATCCGAGGCTGCCGGGGTTGATGACTTTCGCTTGGCCCACGTCCATAGAAAATTGCTGGTGCGTGTGCCCGACCAGCACATAATCGACGGCGAAACCGGCGATCCGCGTCGCCCATTGTGCCGGATCGGCGGGAACGTATTCGTCGAGCGGATCGCGGGGGCTGGCGTGAACCATGAGAAATCGCTTGCCCGCAAGCGTAAACAGCTTCACCGTGGGAAGGTCGGCGAGGTAACGTCGATCTTCCGAGTTCAGCAATTCGATCGTCGGCGAGCGGGTGGCCATCGTCAGATAACGGAATCCGCCGACGCCAAACACGTCGATATTCTGTGCTGTGCCATGGTCGTGATTACCCCGAACGCAGTGCAGCGCACGTTCGCGAACCCACTGGATCACCTCGACCGGTTGCGGCCCGTATTCGACGAGATCGCCGACGCACAGGCATACGTCGTAAGACTCTTGGACGGCAGCAAGTGCGGGCCAATTCGAGTGGATGTCGGAAATAATGAGGATGCGCATGAAGCTTCCCGTGGTCCGTTCAATTGATCGTAGAACGGAGCGGGTCAACAGACTAGCAAATTCGACCGGAATTTTGCTAACGACTGAGCGGACCGACGATTACACGATCGACGCCAGGAACCTTACGCAATTCTAATGCCAATTCCCAGGCGTCGGCTGCGTCGGAGGCGGTTCCGGAAATCGTGACCGATCCAGCTATCACGACCACCTTTAGCGTCGAGTAACGCAATACGGACGACTGCACGGCTTCCACCGCTGCCGCCACGTCCTGCTTTGGTATCACCGGCACGGATGGCGAGGGGATGGTCGGAAACTCCGGCGGCCCCGATGGTGCGGGCGGCGCGGGCGGTGGAACGGGCGAATACGCACTTGCGGCGGGTTGCATCGCTGATGGTTCGAGGAGATACGTCATCGTCGGCATATGCCGCAGCGTGACCGTCGTTGCGCCGATTCTCGGATCGGGTATCTCACTTACTACGGTTACCGCCTTCAGACGTGCAGCCACCATCTTTCGCAACGGGTCTTCCACGGCAGGAACCCAGCACGATACTTTCACATCTGTAATCCCTGGCACCGTTCGCAGTAACTGCGATACGCGAGCCGACATCGCATCCGATGCGACAGCCCCACCCACGACCGCACCGCCATCGATGACGCTGACCATCAAGTTGATGTTCTTCAACAGAGGGTCGGCCGCAATTGCCGACTTCACCCGGCACATCAGATCGAAGTCGGTCGTAACCACCTCTTTGGGAAGGTGTAGCGGCGTGGGGTCGATCGCCGTGGCGGCGGCGGGAATCCATCCGATACACAGGCAGACGATTCCGGAGCGAAAAGAGTGGCTCGCACGCATGGCGGACCTCGGTAGGTGTTCGGTAATAATTACATGGTGCGTCTTGAGAACTCCGGAAGGAACGCGACTTGAATCAAACTTTGAAAGTTTTGGAAGATCGTACGACCAACGAACCGGCTAGAGAAACCGACCCGGTTAGCGAAAGCGTGACGGTTGCGAAAGCGATCCGCAATAGGCCGGTGGTAATCTGCGTTGACAGACGTCCCGAATTTCGTGCATAACCTTCTATCGCGGCCAGGATGGGCCAAACGAGCCACGGATGGAGCCGGAATGTCAGACACCTTTGCAGAACTGCACGCCCGAATTCTCGCGAAAACGGCACGTATCGGTATCATCGGCCTCGGGTACGTCGGCCTCCCGCTCGCTCGCGCATTTGCCAGCCGCGGCTACGAGGTCACGGGCTTCGACATCGACGTGCAAAAAGTCGCGAAGCTCAACGCGGGCCATTCGTACATCAAACAAATATCCGACACGACCATCGCCGAGATGCGTGCCGTCGGCTTCACCGCCACGGATCGCTTCGACCGCCTCGGCGAAGTCGATGCGATCCTCATCTGCGTGCCGACGCCGCTCACCGAATCGCGCGAGCCCGACCTGCGTTACGTCATCAACTCGGCACACGCGGTGGCCGGGCAGTTGCGACCGGGGCAGCTCGTCGTTCTCGAAAGCACGACGTATCCGACCACGACGCGTAACGTCGTTCTGCCGATCCTGCAACGCTCGGAAATGCTGCCCGGCGAAGACTTTTTCCTCGCGTTTAGCCCCGAACGCGAAGACCCCGGCAATGCCACGCACTCGGTGAACACGATCCCCAAAGTCGTCGGTGGGCTAGACGATAACAGTAGCGAAGTCGCCTGCGCGTTGTATGCCGCCATCGTGCCGAACGTGGTGCGGGTGTCGACGCCCGAAGTCGCGGAGGCGAGCAAAATTCTTGAAAACACCTACCGCGCCATCAATATCGCACTCGTCAACGAACTCAAAGTGCTCTACGACCGCATGGGCATCGACGTCTGGGAAGTGATCGATGCCGCGAAGACGAAACCGTTCGGTTTCCAGGCGTTTTACCCCGGTCCGGGCCTCGGCGGTCACTGTATTCCCATCGACCCCTTCTACTTAACGTGGGTGGCACGCCAGTACGGCATGAGTACGCGGTTCATCGAACTCGCCGGTGAAATCAACACCGGTATGCCAACGTATGTCGTGGCGAAAGTGGCGGATGCACTCAACGAAACCGGCAAACCACTGAAAGGCAGTCGCGTCGCGATCCTCGGCATGGCATACAAGAAGGACATCGACGACCCCCGCGAATCGCCTGGCTTCGAGTTGATGGAATTGCTTCTGAAGAAGGGCGCAACCGTCACTTACAACGATCCGCACATCCCGAACCTACCCCCGACGCGGCACTACGCGCATCTCAAAATGGAAAGCCAGCCGCTGACCGCCGAGTATCTGCAATCGCAAGACTGCGTGCTGATCGCCACCGACCACAGCGCATACGATTACGGCTGGATTCTCGCCGAAGCAAAGCTCGTCGTCGACACGCGCAACGCCACGAAGAACGTCAGCGAAAATCGCGATCGACTGGTGCGGGCATAATGAAATGTTCACCGACGCTCAACGCCAGTTGTGGGACGCCTACATAGCAGCGGAGAGTCGCGCCCCGCGTGCCGAGAAATTGCGGGCCCTCGATGCATTTCTCGATGCTCTTGCAACTTCCCCTCCTTCGGATTGGTTTCCGTGGGCGAGATCGATTGCCGAGCAAGTCGTCGATCACGGTGGTAATTTGGTCATTCGGCGGCCCTTGTTCGAGCGGGCCGTATTTCCTGCCTTGCTGGCTGGCTATCGATTGTGCCTGCCTGGAAGCGCGCGATGGTTGGCCGGCCTCTCCGAAAACTTGTGGCGATATCCAAAATGCCGCGAGTCGCTTCAACCGGATGAAATGACGGAAGTCGGGCTTCTGTCGGCCGCAATTCGGCACGATCCCAACGACCGCCGGTCGCGGCTCCGCCTGATCGACAAGATCGCGGATCGCTTGTGCTATTCGCTGCACGAATTGCCCTCCGGAGTCCTGTACGGCATGGATGGTGCCACGATAGAAGAGTGTCAGGAACTCGATGAGGAGTTGGACGAGTTTTATCGACTCGTCGCGCAGGAAGAGTTGGATGCGCGCTATGCAGAACTAATTCAGTGTTGTCGCTTTCATTTCCGGGCATACCGGGATTATCTCATGAATCGGGAACAGTACCGCGATTACGCGGAGTATCTATCCCAGCATCCGCCGAGAAACAACTGACGGCGATAGCCACCCGTCGCAGATAAGTCGGAATAGCAAGAAGCGGAAGTTGTATTTACCGCAGCCAATCGCCAGAATAATGGCTGGTTCATCGCAAGTCTCTAAGCGGCTGAGGGCTTCACCAATGTGGCGGTCATTCGTTGTGCTGGTTACCTTCGCCATCACCGGTTGCGGCCCTAGCACCAGTGAGCTACGGGAGCAGACTCTGTCCGTCCTAAACACCGAGGCCGATCGGTGGGACGGCGGCAAGGAGTTCACCACTACCGCCGCTGACGCCTACGGGCGACAACTGTCGAGCACCATCGACAAGACCACACTCAGCTACGTCCTCGAGGTCCGCTCGGTCGGCCCGGACGGTCGGCCCAAGAACACAGACGATATCGTGGTCACCCGCAGTAAGCGTCACGGTGAGAGTTCGTTCACCGAAGAGGCCGCGAAAGCAGCCGAGGGTGTGGCCGGCGGGACGATCAAGGGCATCAAGAAGGGTCTGCGCGACAAAAAGTAATTGGTTCACCCAGACGAAAGACACGCCTTTTGTGGAACCCAATCGCGTTCCAGAATTAGCCGCGACGCAGAGGCTTTGCGGAGCGGAGCGCGTGGTGACGCACTTCGCGACCTTACTTCGTTCGGCTACGCAAGTCGAAAACGCGCGTCACTTCGGCACCGAAGAGCAGAATCTGCGTCGAATAATAGACCCAGACGAGCAATACCACGAGCGAGCCGGCGGCACCGAACGCGGAACCGACGGCGGCGCGGCCCATGTACAGGCCGATCAGCGATTTGCCCAACAGGAATAACAGCGACGTGATGAACGCGCCGAGAATTGCGAACCGCCACGGCGTTCGCTGGGCGGGCATTCGGCGAAAGATCAACGCGAATAAGCTAGTCGTGAGTAAGAACGAAAGGCCGATGTTGAGCAGGTTCGCCCACGCGGCTTGATCGTAACGCTCGCCCACGACGAGATCGCCGATGGTCGTCAGGAACGCGCTGATGAACAGCGAAACGAGCAGCAGGAACGCGATCGCGCAGATCAGCGAGAATGCCAGCAGGCGATCGATGGCGAGCGAGCGCAGCCCGAAGACCGGCTCCGGTGGTGCCGGCGGCGTTTCCCAGATGTCGTTGAGTGCCTCTTTGAGTTCGACGATCACGCCCGACGCGCCGAAGAGCAAAACGAGTATGCCGACTACGGTGGATATGATGCCGCGCGTGGGGTGATTCGCATTCGAGACGATCGCCTCGACTGCGCGAGCACCTTCATGGCCGACGAGTTGTTCGATTTGCCGACCGATCGCACCCCGCGCGGCATCGGTTCCAAAGATAGGGCCGATGATGGAGAGGACGATCAGCAGCAGCGGCGACAGCGATAGCAACGTGTAGAACGCGAGCGCCGCGCCCATGCGACTGTCTTTATGTCGGATGAACCCACGAACGGCTTCGCGAAGTACCGAGCCGAAGCTCTTCAAATGTGTCATCATCGCGATGTCGTCCCGTGGGCCAGCGTGGATTATCCGACGAACACGCCGCCGATCACCGATGCGTCCGTGATAGTCGTACCAGCAATTGGCGTGCCAGCACTCAGCGACGAACCCGAATAAATTCGCACTTTGCCTTCGCCGCCAGGTCCGTCACCCGTAATGACCTCGGCTTTACCGTCGCCATCGAGGTTGCGGGCCGCGACTCGCACGCCGCCTCGGTTCGTGTCGTTACCCGCGAAGAAGTTCGCGATTGCGACTTGCGAATTCGAGTTCACCAGATCGGTACCGGACAACACCAACACGCGCGGGCCACCACCGGGGCCACCCCCTACGACGAGGTCGGCTTTGCCGTCACCGTTGACATCGGCGGCCGCAACGTACGTGCCATTCCGCAAGGTTTGCTCGAACGCGAAGAAGTCGTTGAACAACTTGACGCGATTCGATGTGCCGATCGACTTACCGCTATACACCGCGATGCGTGGCCCGCCGCCGAATCCGGCCGCCACGATCACATCGCCGACGCCATCGCCGTTGACATCGCCGACGGCAGCGCGTGCCCCGCCCCGGAAGTTCGTGTCGTCGATCCCAAAGAAGTCATCGACGACGCCGAACCGCTCCCCGTTAAACACCCGCACCCGCGGCCCGCCGCCTTCATCGGGCGTGATGATCAAATCGGGTTTGCCATCGCCAGTGACATCGCCGACTGCGACATACACGCCACCGGTGAACGCGGCCTCGAATGGCTGCACGCTGAACAGTTCCTTTTGCGTCGTCGGGTCGATAATGCGAACCCGCGTGGCGACACCCGGCCCGGTGCCGATCACGATATCGGGGATGCCATCGCTGTTGAAATCGCCACTGGCGACGCGGACGCCACCGGTGGCATTCGCTGCGAACGTCGAGTTGAGCGTCGCAGCGGGCGTGCCATCGGAATCGTAAAGGTTCGCGAAGGGTGTGCCGCTACCTACGCCGACGACGACGACGCGGGCCGTCAGTGCCCCTTGCTGTCGGGACACGATATTCGAGAATGCGGAGGTATCGCCGGAGAGATTCGCCGTCGCCGTGGCCGAGTAAACCGAACCGCTCGTCGTCGAGGGAATGACGAACGAAAACGTCGCGGCCCCACTTGCGTCGGTCGTCGCGGTGGTACTTCCCGCAACGTTTGCGCCTTCGCCGAAGCCACTCGGATCGGCGACACCATTTGCGAAAAAACGAACGTCGTAGAGCGTATTCGGTCTGCCCGCGAGGCTACCCGAGACTTTCTGGCCGCCACCCGATTGCGTCACGGAACTGGTGAGAACCGGCGGTGTCAGGCCATCGCTAGCGCTCGGATCGACCCGGATTCCAAGGCCATCGTTCAGGCCGATGCTATTGTCGTCGATCCGCACGAATCGCGACGTGTCGAGCACACTGATGCCGTTCCCCTTGTTGGCGAAGATCACATTCGTGCGGATGAGGGTGTTGGTATCGGGTGGTAACAGGCCACCGGCGGGAGCCGTACCGGCGGCGTTCTCAACGCGGACGCCATCGCCGCCGTTAGGTAAATTGAACCCGCCGAAATCCTGGCCGATACGGTTCCCGAGCACGTTCGTGCCCGAAGTGGCCGCATCGGTGATTCGCACACCACTCGCACCGTTCGCGGCAATCACGTTGCCCGTTCCTGCGCCCAGCCCGCCGACCCGCGTGTTGATCGCTCCCGATTCGACCGATACGCCGAACCGCACGTTTCCGAGCGGATTCACGCCGTTCTGAGCGGTGCCGATGAAGTTGCCGACGATGACGTTGCCACTGGCCAGTGCCTCGACGCGGACGCCGTCGAACGAATTACCGCTAATCACATTGAGGTCGTTCGGATTTCCGCCGCCGATGAGATTCAAACTCGATTTGCTGGTAATCAGCACGCCGACCGAGTTCGGCTCCGCCGCGGTGCCGTTCTGACTGACGCCGAGGAAATTCCCGACGATCGTATGCGAACCGCCACCGCTGATGCGAATCCCTGCCCCCGCGAAACCGCCGATCGTCAGCCCGCGAATCGTGCTGCCCGAGTGTTCCTTCAACGTCAGACCGTTCGCGGTCGCGCCGGCCCCGCCACCGACGAGACGGATCACCGGCGTACCCGCGAATCCGGGTTGCGTCGTCCCGTCGATCGTGACCGTATCCGATAGCGAAGGCAGCGGAACGAGGATCGCCAGCGGTTGCACGCCGCCGCCGATGATATTGAATTGGATCGTGTCCGCACCCGGCGTCGTGTTCGAGTTCAGGATCGCCGCACGCAGCGAACCCGCCGTCGGTGCGGCATCGACGCCGCTATCGAGGATCGTGCTCACCACAAATGTCGCGGGAGTCTGTCGGTCTTCGAGCGAAACCAATGCTAACCGCACGGTGGAGAGGTTTTGTTTCACAGTAGCCCCTTTGGCGTCAAATCGCGAACGATCGTTACGAACGTCACCTATTCTAATCGGCCAGACGATCCGCCGATCATGAATTCAGACGTACGGAACCGCGAAAGGGTTTGATCGCACGGTTTCGCCGTCGGATTGGCGATACCGCTATCTGAAATTTTTTTGCACGCCGTTTTCCCATAAAACGAGAGCAGCAGGTGGGTTTTATGCGAGACAACAGCACGGGCAGTTTGTTAAAATCGATAACACACGACTCGGCTCTTTCCTCGCTTGCGCGTCGGCTAACGAGATGCGATTTGTTAGCCCGACGCGCAAGCGAGGAAAGAACAACATGCGTCGCGTCCGTGTGCCTTGAAATACGAGTTTTACTGGGAATACAGCCATGTTTCATTCGCGTATCTTGCGATCGCTTCGATTTGGAACTGGATTGCTGGCGGCGATCGCCCTCGCAGCAAATGTGTGTTGTGGGGCCGATCCGATCAACCTGGACGATTTGTTAAAAGAATACCAAGCACACGGGCTGCCGCTGCCAACGAAAACCGCGAAACTCGTTAAATACAACACGGGGTGGTCGAGTGTCGACAAAGACAACAATCGACTGGGAAACCATTTTGCAATCGGCTTTGAACTCCAATCTGCAACCGAAGGCAAAAAGCAGATTTTACTACTCGGCACCATTCTTATAGGTGGCTACGAGTGTCAAGAAATTAAGCCGGTCGTCGATTCATTAAAAGGATTAAGGTATGACGAAGACACCGACCTCATCCATGCGATTCAATGCCATAGTCGCGGTTGGGATGATCTTGCACGCTTTTTGTACGCACGCAGTCAACAGGACGTTGAGGAGAAGCCCCAACTGAATACGATCGCATGGTCGTATTGGATCGGGCAAGTAACCGAGCCAAAGATCGATCGCGCGCCGGTTGCGAAACGTCTCAATGCGCTTATGGCCATCGACAAAACACTCGACACGGAATTTCACCGTTCGCTGATAAAATCGTTGGAATTGTCGCTCGTTCCGAGCAAAGCCAAACGCGGGAGCATCGAATCGCTGGTCGACGCACTCGTCGACGATTCGACAACGCGCGGTTTCGGAGGATGTACTCAATCGGAACAGTTCTGGAAAATCGCAAAACTCGGATTCGACGCCGTCCCGATTTTGATCGAATCTCTCGACGATGAGCGACTCACGCGGTCAACGCTGCAAGGCGTTAACAATATTCCAACTCGGAATCTGCGCGTGCAAGACATCGCGGGCGATCTGATACAAAAGTTAGCGAATCGAGAACTTACAAAAGGGACGGAAGACATCGTCCAAAAGTCGGATGCCCTGAAGTGGTGGGAAACGGCGAAGAAACGAGGCGAAGAATCGTATCTGTTAGAAAATATGTTACCTTCTAAGCCCGAAGATAAACGCGATTACATTCCCTCACTTCGCTTGGCTGTCCTCAACTTCAAGTACCCGCAACATATTCCGTCCCTGTATCGTACGGTTCTCGAAAAGCGATCGGATGTCTATAGTTGGGACCTCGCTGAAGCACTCGCCCAATCGAAACAATCCGACAAGAACAAAATTGAGTTATTCTTAATTGCTTCCCACCACGCGGACTTTAGACATCGCCTGCCAGGGTTGCGTTTTTTAGCCAAATTGGATCCGAAACAGTTCACCAATATCTTGATCGAAACACTCGAAACACTTCCCAAGGATGTATCCGGCAAATATTGGCTGGATGATGGTGCGCATATCGCACGTCTCGCTCTCGAAACCGATGATCCCCGCATTTGGCCGGTATTGGAGAAAGTCGTCCACAGATCATCACTCGGTCTCAAAATGGAGATGATGGATTGTCTTTGCAATCGCGAAGACAAACGACACCTATCTTCCCGAATGAAGTTACTCGCACAGTTTCTCGATGACGATACAGTTCGCGATCGCAAATCGAATGAGAAGTATGATGGGCCATGCGCGGGATTCCATTACAGGAAAATCGAATTGCGGAACTATGTTGCCACGCAGTTGGCGGCCCTCCTCGACATACCAATCGAGGTGGACGAAAAACGCACGCCCATCGAATGGGCTGCGATTCGAGATCGCGTGCGACGGAAGTGGGCGGAAGCGATGAAACAATAAGTTAAATTACGACTGTACTTATGAAGGCGACACCTTCGACGACCTTTCCACACTGAGATACTGCCATGCCGACGCCATTTGCCGACCTCGTCGAGACTCGCGACGATGCCGTTTACGACCTCGTTTCCACCGTGAAGGGGCCGGTCGGCCAGTTGCCGTTGACCGACGATCTGTTGCGTCATGCGCCGTCGGGGGATCTGTTTGGCTGGACGCAAAACGTAGGGATGGGGCTGCAACCCCACCTGCTCGGGCGTAAAGAGTTCTTGATTCTCAGCACGCACGGCGGGATGCGGGCGGAAGATGGTTCCCCGATTGCGCTCGGGTTCCACAGCGGGCACTGGGAAGTCGGGCTGTTGGTGAAAGCCGCCGCCGAGGAATTTCAACGGCTGCGAACGATCCCGTTTGCGGGGGCGGTGACCGACCCGTGCGACGGGAGAACGCAAGGCACCACCGGCATGTTCGACAGTTTGCCGTACCGCAACGATGCGAGCATGGTGCTGCGAAGGCTCATGCGATCGTTACCGACGCGAACGGGCGTTCTCGGCGTGGCGACGTGCGATAAAGGTCTGCCCGCGATGATGATGGCACTCGCGAGCCAGCGCGATTACCCCGTGGTGTTGGTGCCGGGCGGCGTGATGTTGGCGGGGGAAGCGGGCGAGGAAGACACGGGAAAAGTGCAAACGATCGGCGCACGCTACGCGAATGGCGAAATCACTTTAGAGCAAGCCGCCGAAGCCGGTTGCCATGCGTGCGCCAGCCCTGGCGGTGGGTGTCAATTCCTCGGCACGGCGGCGACGTCGCAAGTCGTCGGCGAGGCGCTCGGCTTGTCGTTGCCGCACTCGGCACTCGCGCCATCGGGGCAACCCATTTGGCTCGATATGGCGAGGCGTTCAGCCCAGGCGCTCGTCAATCTTTCGGCAAAAAAACTGACGAACAAGCAGATTTTGACCGACAAAGCGGTGCAGAACGCGATGGCGGTATTCGCCGCGTTCGGCGGCAGTACGAACCTGTTGTTGCACATCCCCGCGATCGCCTTCCACGGTGGCGTGGGTCGGCCCACCATCGACGATTGGACCGCAATCAACCGGCAAGTTCCACGGCTCGTCGATGCCTTGCCGAACGGCCCCATCGGACACCCCACGATCCGCGTTTTCCTTGCGGGTGGTGTGCCGGAAGTCATGCTTCACCTGCGAAAACTCGGTTTGTTGCACCTCGACGCGCTCACCGTGACTGGCGAAACGCTCGGCACGGTGCTCGATTGGTGGGAGACTTCCGAACGCCGTGCCCGCTTGCGGGAACTGCTGCAAACCCGCGACCGCATCGACCCCGACACGGTGATTATGTCGCCAACGGTGGCGAAGTCGCGTGGTCTTACGAGTACGATCACCTTCCCAGTTGGCAACCTCTGCCCAGACGGTAGCGTGATCAAGTCCACGGCGATCGATCCGAGCGTCGTCGATGCCGATGGCGTGTATCGCAAACTCGGCCCTGCGAAGGTGTTTACCACCGAGAAAGCCGCAATTGCCGCACTGAAAGGGCAAGGCGAAAAGCGGGTGGTGGCGGGCGATGTGCTGGTGCTCTGTTGCCGCGGCCCGCTCGGCAGCGGCATGGAAGAGACGTACCAAGTGACATCGGCGTTAAAGCACTTGAAGTGGGGCAAGCAAGTCGCTGTGCTTACCGATGCCCGCTTCAGTGGCGTGAGTACCGGCGCGTGCATCGGCCACGTCTCGCCCGAAGCGCTGGCAGGTGGCCCGATTGGCAAACTGCAAGACGGCGACCAGATTCAGATCGTGATCGACCGCACGACATTGGAAGGCAGCGTGAACCTCGTCGGCGACGCGACCGGCGTCCACGGCACCGCGTGGGGCAACGCACAACTGACGACGCGCGCACCGCGCACCGACTTGCAGCCGGACCCCGCGCTACCCAACGACACACGACTTTGGGCCGTGTTGCAACACGCCAGTGGCGGCGTCTGGGGCGGCTGCGTCTACGACGCCGACGCCATCGCGAAAGCGTTGAGCGGGCATTGAATCGTTCCTTATTTGGAGACGCGCTCGTGACAGAATCACAACGTCTCGATGCCGCGTACGCCATTGCTCGCGATGCACTACTTGCGGAGCAAAACGCCGATGGTTTCTGGGTCGGCGAACTTTCTACGTCGGCGCTGTCGACGGCGGTCGCAGTGATCGCGTTGCAACTCGTCGATGACTCGAAATATTCGTCGCAAATTCGCGACGGCGTGAAGTGGCTGGCCGATCATCAGAATGCGGATGGTGGCTGGGGCGACACGACGAAAAGCCTCTCCAACATCTCGACATCGATGCTGTGCCGGGCCGCGTTGGCGGTGGCGAAAATCGAAAGCAAATACTCGGATACTGTCGTTCGCATCGAAGCATATCTCGCGCGAACGTGCGGCCAAACTCCTGCCGAGCGCGCGGAGGCGATTCGCAATCGTTACGGGAAAGACCGCACGTTCAGCGTGCCGATCCTGATGACGTGTGCGATTGCGGGGCTGGTGCCGTGGCGGGAAGTGCCGCGCTTGCCGTTCGAGTTGGCGTGCCTGCCGCAATCGTGGTACCGCTTCGCGCAACTGCCCGTCGTCAGCTACGCACTCCCCGCGCTCATCGCCATCGGCCAGTGCGTCCATTATCATCGTGGCACGTGGAACCCGCTCGCGAAACTGCTGCGTTGGCTGGCAAAAACACCGAGTTTGCGCGTGCTACATCGCATTCAACCCTCGAGCGGAGGCTACCTCGAAGCGACGCCGCTCACCGCATTCGTGGCCATGGCACTCGCGAACATCGGCCAGAGTGACAGCCCGGTGACACGCGAAGCGATTCGCTTCATCGTCGATTCGGTTCGCCCCGATGGCAGTTGGCCGATCGACACGAACCTGAGCATTTGGGTGACGACGCTGAGTGTCAATGCCCTGTCTGCGGCAAACGATCTCGCGGCAATCGGGGATCGCGAACCGCTGCAAACGTGGTTGCTCGAACAGCAACTCAAAGTGCGTCACCCGTTCACGGGTGCGGACCCGGGCGGTTGGGGTTGGAGCCACTGCCCCGGCAGCGTGCCCGATTGCGACGACACCCCGGGCGCGATCCTGGCGTTGCAGAATCTCGGCATGGAACCAACGGACGAAGCGTTACAAAATGGTCGGCGCTGGATGAACGATTTACGGAACCGCGACGGTGGCCAACCGACGTTCTGCCGCGGTTGGGGCACGTTGCCGTTCGATCGCAGCGGCTCGGACCTGACAGCGCACGCGTTGCGGGCCGATCCCGCGAATCGCCAAGCGGGGCTTGCGTACCTGGCCCGCCAGCAGCGCCCCGATGGCTCGTGGTTGCCGCTCTGGTTCGGCAACCAGCACGCCCCCGACGACATCAACCCCGTCTATGGCACCGCCCGCGTACTCGCTGCGTATCGCGATTTGCAACTGGCACACACGACCGAGTGTCAACGCGGTGTCAGTTATCTATTGAGCGTGCAAAATGCCGACGGCGGTTGGGGCGGCGCGAGCGCTTGCCCGAGTAGCGTCGAAGAAACGGCGGTTGCGGTCGAGGTGCTTCTGGACCTGGTAGACGATGATATTCGGATGGAACGCGGAGTGACCTGGCTCATCGAATCCGTCGAATCGGGTCGGTTCCGCGAACCGTCGCCGATTGGATTTTACTTCGCGAAACTGTGGTACTTCGAGAAACTGTACCCGCTCATTTTCACCGTCGCGGCACTCGGCAGAGCGAGAAACCGCGTCACTTTCTGAGCGGGCGCATGCGCTCGGCGGTTACCCATTCGTCCCATGTGTCGTCGAAGTTCACGTAATGTACGAACGACTTGACGCCGTCCTTTTTCAGTATCACGGCCGGGTACCACATGTCTTTCCACTCGACTTCGATCTCGGCTTTCGTCGCGACTTTCGCTCGCGTTCCCCAATCGTCGGGGATCGCGGACAGGTCTTTGATACTCACTTCGACCGCGCGTTTATCGGTGTAATCGAAAAACACGACGGTACACTTCGCGTCCGCAATTTTCACGACGCGCGCTGGCCGCGTTCGTTTCCCGTCGGGTGCCAGCACGTACTGCCCCGGCTGAATCGCCGCTTTGTCCGCGACCGGTCGGCTCGCCTTTGAAGTCGCCACGGGGAAATCGCTGCTGAGGCCGTGTGTGCTGAAGTGGCTTTTCTGGCGCTCGAGTACGCGCATCGCTTCCTTGACTTCGCCCGCCATCTCGCCGAGCGTAACGGTGCCATCGTGGTTCGCATCGGCGAGCGCGTCGCCCTTGAGCGAATCGATGATCGACTGCGTGAATGTCCAGTTTCCCGTGGAGAGCGTGCTCGCATCGGACGATGTGAGAGTGGCGACTTCAAAGCCCGCTTTGGCGAGCGTTTTCCCCGTCTCGCTCAGCCCACCGGAGCAACAGCAATCGGCCAACAAGATGACACGCTTCCCCTTAAACGACTTGCCAATGATCTTCGCGATATCGGAGGCGAGCAGCCCCGTTCGCTCGGCGGCCTTCGGGTTCAGGTCGTAGTTCGCGAAGCAGACATCGCCTGCCTTCGCCTCGAAGCCGTGCCCGCAATAATAGAAGAACAACGTGGCATCCGCGGGGGCCGCACCGGCAACATCGCGAACGGCCCGCTGGATGCCCGAATACGTGGCTTGTTCGTCGAGTAACAGCCGCATGTTCTTCGCAGGCACACCGCGTGCGAGCAGCGTCTCGTGGAGTTCTTCGTCCTTGCGATGCTTCGTCGGGAACCCCGCAAGCGCATTCCCCGGCCACTGCAAAACACCCGCAACGACGGCGTAAATGTTCGTCGGCTTCTCGACCGGCTCGACGGCATTCGCGCAGGGCGAAACCAGCCACGCCAACACCGCAAAACCGAGCATCCACCGACAGAACATCGTTCGCATGGGAACCTCGAATTGTAATGGGCACTGGAGTCATCCGAGCGTCGCGATTGTGCGTTCGGCTTCGATTGTGTCCGCGTCGTCTTCAACGTCCTCACCCTCTTCTCGAACGTCGCCAGTATATGCCGCGTTTCCGGTTGCTCGCTCGATCAGTGAAAGCAACTTCTTTTGCCGATCTGCCATGAACTCGTCAAAATTATCTGCGCGTAGCAGTAATGGGTCAATCAGATGCGACTTCAGAAAGCCATCGAGCTTGACGCCATTGATCGGTGGTGTTGTCGAATTGCCCGTTTGCAATTTAGACAGATATTCCGATGGCGAAACGCCACCGATGATCCGGTTTGTCCGATAGGAAAGCGGAGTTTTGTTAATGATGGAATCGTAGATGCTTGCCTTAATGCCCTGCTTTTTGCACCAGTCTTGAGGGAAGATATGGTGGATGTCCACGTTCTCGCCGAAAAAGATCGTGTGATCGTACTTCTGACCAGAACGAAAATCCTCTGCGCCTTCTTGCATTAACAATGCGTTGATGCCCTTGTAAGCAGCAGATAGACGCATGCGCATGGTCTTCAATCGGTCGGACCGGAACAACGTCTCACTGACCGTTGACGGTTCGGGGCCTCCGTTTAACCATTCTGGTACTTCCATGAAGTCGCGAGCGATCCGCGTCTCAACCGCAGATCCGTACAGTTCCCCGAAGACGCCATTCCAGTACCAACGAACAAGTTTTGCTCGATTCGCTTCGTGTTCCCAGGCATCTCCGATATCTGCAAGAATCGCCGCCAGGGGGACAATCTGAGACTGATACGGCAGGTCGAAGATGCGGTAGATATGCAGCATGTGCAAGAACTTCGCTGCCCGCTCAAACCCTCGCTCTACTTGTGCTTCAAACCGCTTGTATTCCTCAAGGGGCAGGTTTAGCAATGCTTGCCGGTTGCCTGAAACGGCTGGCAACTCTTTGCCCTGCTTCCCGGCGGCCTCTACCGTCCTTCGCCGGTCACGAGTGTGGAAAAGGGAGATGGCCTGAAGGAAATCCGTATTGGAAACACCGGCGATGATACCCTTCTCTGCACCATCAGTTCGAAGTTTTTCTGCCAGTCGCTGATGTCGTCCCTTTGTCCCGTCATCCCCGTACCAGTCTTTTCGCAATTCATGACCGGAAGCGGCGTACATCGCTGTGATCAGTTCGAACGCATCCAGAGCTTTGCCACCGGTGTTCACCTTCTCGAAAACGACGCACACGGCTTCCTTGGATGTCGAGCGATCGAGAGTAATGACCGGAACCCGGTAATACTTGAAGTTTTCGAGAACCTGTCGTTTGAACGCCCGGAACTCTTCGCGAACGGCCTCATTTTGGTCGCCACGCCAGTGTTTGTCGAAGCCGTCTTGCCACTTGTCCCACTCGAATACCTGCGACACAGGGTACATCAAGGACGCGTACTCCCGATCGGGAGAAGAAAGATCCAAAACCTTTCCCCTGCCAAAGTCGGTACGAATAATGCGATCCTCTGGAACGCCAACAATCGCTTCTTCGCGATCAACAGAAGGATCCAGTGCCTTTCGGATATCGACGTAAAACCATCGCTTTACCTTCTTGTTTTTCGGCGTGACGGTTTCGACGACTTTCCCCCTCAAAGTCACCTGATAGAGCGACGTCATTCGTTGTTGGCCATCGAGAAGTAGCGACAGAGGGACGACTCGTTTCGATTCGGCAGGTGCGCCTTCAACCGGTCGGGGTTTGAAATTGACAGGTCCGCCGCTTTCGAGAGACATTAACGCACCAACGGGAAAAGCCCGCGATACCGAAGCAATCAGGCTCTTGATGCGATCCTCATCCCAAACCCAACTGCGCTGAAAATCTGGCAACTGGATTACGCCAAGATGACAATCTTCAAGAAGTTTGTGCAGATCGAGAGGGTTCGTGTGAAACGTTGATGCAGCCATGATGCGATCGCAACCCTTCAGTTTGGTGAATTATCATGCCGGAAACCAGTCGGATTGTGATCGGATTGCCCCGGATGGGGCGTAAGGATTTCACCACGGGTGCAGCCAATCGCAACCCGTGGAAGCTCCTGCATCCGAAGCCGTTTTCCATCTACAAACTCGTCCCTGCCCCTACTTCTTCGCCATCGGTGGCAGGATTGGCTTGAACTCGTCTTTGCCCTTTTTGTCGAGGTTAATGTTCAAGTCCGCGTTGTCGAACTCGACCTTCGCACCGGTTGCGGGAACTTCCACTTTCGCCGTCCAGAGGATCGCGTTGACGACGATGCGGCGGAAGTTTTCATCGGCCCAGTTGCGGTGGAAGTGTCCGCCGGTGAAGCCGAAGCCGCGGCCGCCGTCCTTCTCGCGATCGTACGCCCACGCCATCGTTTCGATCATCCCCGCACGCGCCTTCGCGGCTTTCGTGCCGCGTGTGCCATCCGGCGGCAACGCTTGCAGAATCGGCGTGACGTTCTTCATGTCGTCGACGAATCGCATGTTGTAATACCACTCGTCGCGAATCGTGAACGGCTTCACGCCTTGCGTTGTCGGGTGCTTCGGCAGGCTGCGGACTTCGGCGTCCCAGTGCGGGTTGATGCTGTAATCCGGTTCGTAATAGCCGCCCATCCAACCGAGAACGCGTTTGCCGTGTTGCGGCAGATAGTCCACCGCATAGTGCAGGTTCACCCAGCCGGTGCCCTTGTCCATGAGCTTCTGGATCTTGTCCATGCGGTCGCCTTGCACGACGGGGTGACCGTTGCGGCCATCCATGTAAAAGAGAATCGTGTCGGCGGTGTCGAGGAGCTTCTCGTTTTTTGGCCAGCCGTCTTTTGCCATGATCGGGAACACGCCCGGCGACTGCTGAAGCAGTTTCATGAGGATGGCCGTCCCCGCGAAGAACTCGTGATCGCCGGGGCCGTGGCTCGGCTTGCCCGCGATGAGCAGAATTCGTTTGCCGACGAAATCGGCTGGCGGTTCGACTTCGAGTTTCACCTTCGATTGATCGTAAGGGTTCGGCTTGGCATCGTCGGCCTTGGCCACAGTCGTCAATAAGCACGACGACAACAGGAGCAGGGAGAGGCGGATCATTGGCGGAAAGACTCCAAACGAGTAACGGAGATTGTCACCACAAGCGGAACAGGTTTCGCGCCGTTCCGCAAGAGGTAGTTGGGGATATTTCCGCAAAACAAAACGGGGCGGACGAGATGCACTCGTCCGCCCCGTTTCTTTTCAGTCGATCGTCCGTTTACCCGACGAACACTCCACCGGTGAAGCCGGGGAAGGCATCGTAGGCGAATGCCCCGGCGGGTGTGCCTGCGACCGGAATGTTCCGACCGAGGTAACCCGTCACGCGGCTACCCGCCCCTTCGCCGGAACCGACGACGAGGTCGGCACGCTTGTCGCCGTCCAGATCCTTCACCGCAATGCGAACGCCACTGCGGTTGTCGACGTTATCCGCGAAGAAGTCGGCATCGGTCGAGATCGCGTTGTTGAGCAAGTTGCTGCCGTCGATGGCGAGGATTCGCGGTCCGCCACCCGGCCCGCCGCCGACGATGACTTCGGAGAAGCCGTCGCCGTTGATGTCGCCCAACGTCAAGAACACGCCGTTCCGCAAGGTTTGCTCGAAGACGAAGAAGTCCGCGAAGATCTTGACGGGGTTGCCCTTACCGAGCGAAAGGCCATCGAAGCCCGCCACGCGGGGGCCACCGCCGAACCCGGCCGCCACGACGACATCCGAAACACCATCGCCGGTCACATCGCCGATAGCGGCACGGGCACCGCCGCGGAAGTTGACATCGTCGATGCCGAAGAAGTCGGCGAGTTGGCCGAAGCCTTTGCCCGAAAGCAGTTTCACCCGCGGGCCGCCACCTTGATCGGGTGTGACGATCAAGTCTGCGGTGCCGTCGCCGTTGACATCGCCCGCCGCCACGTAAACGCCACCGGTGAATGAGGCTTCAAACGGTTGGAACGCGAACAGTTCGGTGTTGTTATTCCCGTCGAGGATTCGCACCTGCGTCGGCGCGCCGGGACCAGTGCCAATGACGATGTCGGCAACGCCGTCGCCGTTGAAGTCGCCGGTCGCGTTACGGACCCCGCCGGTTGTGCCGGGGAAGGCCGATGCGAGAAGGCGTTCGGACTGATCGGCGTTGTACAAGCGGACGACCTGTGGCCCGCCCGCATCGCTAGTGACGGCGAACTGCTGCGTCCCGATGAGACGAACCGGTGCCGCAGGTGGTGGAGGTGGCGGCGGGGGCGGGGGCGGTGGTGGCGGGGGAATGGTCGAGCTATCGGGCACGGTCACCACGAACGTATCGGTCGCGGTACCACCGGCGGCATCGGTCACTAATAACGTGATCGTCGCGGTGCCGAACGTTCCGGTCGCAGTCGTGACTGCAACGTTTCGGTTTGAACCGGTTCCGCCGAGTGTGATCGTCGGCGTCAGGCTCGGGTTCGAGGATGTCGCTGTGACCACGAGGTTGGCGGCTGGCGTTTCCGTGTCGAGCACGAGGAACGGTATCGCCGATGTCGACTGACCCGCCTGGATCGTCAGGCTGTTCACGTCCGAGATGCTCGGCGGGATGTTCGCTCCCGGAGGCGGGGGCGGCGGTGGCGGTACGGGGTTCACCGTCACGTCGAACGTGTCCGTTGCGGTGAGGGAACCATCGCTCACGACGACCGTGATCGTCGCAGTACCGACCAGCCCGGCAGCGGTATTCACTGTGACCGTGCGATTCGATCCGGATCCGCCGAACGAGATCACGGGTATCAGTGTGGTGTTCGAGGAAGTGGCCGTGACGGTCAACGAGCTCGATCCGGTTTCAAAATCGGTGATGAAGAACGGCAGCGCGGCCGACGGCGAACCGCTGATCGCGGTCGTATCGAGTACGTCCGAAATCTGTGGGGCAGTATTCGGCGCGGGCGGCGGTGGCGGGGCCGGTGGGACGGCCACGTTCGTGAGATTGAAGATTCCCGGCGTGCCACTGAGGAGCGATGCACTGATCGCCACATTACCGCCGAGGTTGTTCGCCGTGGGAATGACCGTCTTCGCGGTACCATCGGCGAGCGTCTGGACTGTCACCGGGTTGGCACCCGCGAAATTGACTGAGGCACCAGCAGCCGGTGCAGTGAAGGTGACGTCGGTACCGGCACCGATGGGGTTGCCGAAAGAGTCGGACACTTGCACGCGGAGCGGAGCGGTGTACGCCTTGTTGACGATGGCGAACTGACCGTTTCCGCTTACGACGCTGACGATCGATGCGACACCGGGGGTGTTACTGAGCGAGAACGCGACGGTGCCGAGCGTCGGGTTCGAGGCGACGATCTGGAACGGCCCGGTCTTACTGTTGGCCGTCACTGGCAACGAGATACTTCCTGCGGCATCGGTGACGAACGTTTGCGAGGTGACACCCCCGGCAAAGGTGGCCGAAGCCCCCGCCGACGGCGCGGTGAACAAGAACGGCACACCTGAGACCGGGTTGCCCAAATTCGTGAGCGACAGCACGAGCGGATTCGTGTAGGCTTTGCCCACGACGGCTGTCTGATTGTTACCGGCGCTGACCGACGGCGTGCCGACGAGGGCACCGGCCCCGCCGAAGTTCGTGTTTTGCAGCGTAAAGAACACCGAACCGGCACCGCTCGGCACGGAAACGATGACTTTGTAAGTGCCGGCTTGATCGTTCGCGACCGCCGAAACGGTCGATGTACCAGCCGCTTTCGTGACGACGACGGCGGAGGTTCCCCCGCCGTTGAGGCCCGCACTGGCCGTGGGATTCGGCGTGTTGGGTGCCTGGAACGTGACCGCAGCACCGCTAACGGCGGTACCGTTCGGATCGCTGACGAGCACTCGCAACGCGGTGCCGAATGGCAGCGACACACCCGCCGCCTGACCGTCCCCTTGCACGATGGACAAAGCGTTTCCGACCTGCACTTCAAAGGCACCGATGTCGGCTTTGACGCCGACGACGCGGGCGAGGCCACGTTGATCGGTCGTCAGCCCCGTCGAAGGTGTCGTGCTACCCATATTAATTACGGGGCTACCCACAATCGGGGCCAGCGTCGGCGTTGCGCCGCCGTTGAGTTGTGCGGTACCGAGCAACGGGTTGATCGGCGCGGTCTTCGTGCCACCCGTGTCCGATGCCACCGCCGTGAAGTTCGTCAGCGGAACTACGCCGAAGAAGTTAAACCCCTTCGAGAGCGTTGCCCCACCCGAGACGCTGAAGTCCGAGATGTCGCTGATCGCATCGGTGTTCGTGTTCTGCGCGACGATCGAGTGCGTGATGCTGAGTGTTTTCGCTTGGATACCACCGGCGCTGGCGATACCGAACGTCGATTGATTGAGTGTGACGGTCGAATGCTGCACAATCACATCCGAACCGGCAATGCCACCACCGGCACCGGACTTGTTGTTCGTGACGGTCGAACTGATGACTTCGACCTTGGATCCTTGAATCCCACCGCCCGAACTCGTCGTAAATTGTCCGTCGTTGTTCGCAACGAAACTATCGACGACGCGAATGTTGCTGCTACCTGAACTCGCGCCACCGGTGCCGCCGCTCGTGGCCGTGTTGTTGGTAATCGTGCTTCGCGTAAATGTCGCCTCGGACCCGCCGAAGGCCCCTGCCGAGCCGAGTCCCATTCCCGTGTTGGAATCGAGCACGGTATCGTTGAACTCGAAGGTGCCCGTGAAGGTTCCGATGCCGCCGTTGCCGTCGACCGCCTTGTTATTGCTGATCGTGCTGGAGTTGAACTGGAAGAAGCCCGCAAAGCTGTTGGAGACCGCGCCGCCGTCCTTCTGGGCGATATTACTCGTGAACTTGGTGTTCGAGAAAATCCCTTGTGAGATCGCGCCCGAAGTGCCATTGAAACGGACTGCGCCACCGTTACCGTCGGATGCATTCGCATTGAATACGCTATTATTGACCGTCAATGCACCGCCATCGGTGACGTAAATCGCCCCGCCATCTTGAGCCGCCCCCGACCCTTTTGCCGAACCACCGAACAGGTTCAAATCGTTGATCGTCAGCGAGATACTATTCGGGCTGCCGCTGAGTTGGAAGAATCGGAAGTCCGTCGAACCGGATGCTCGCGTCAGGGTTGCGGCGTTGCCGTTCACCGTGATCGAGTTCTTACCCGTGCCATCGACCGTAATCAACGGGAGTGCATTGCTGCCATTCCCCGACGTATTGTTCGGCCCCGCGAAGGAGTAAGTCCCACCGGGAAACAGGTTGATCGTGTCCGACTGATTGTTCGCGGCGGCTTTATTAAAAATGCCGATGAGCTGCGCGAGCGCTCCCGCACTATCTGCCGCGGGGTCGATCGTCGCCGTGAAGACGGCCGGAGTCGTACGGTCTTCGAGCGATTCGAAGCCGATACGAGGAAAAGCAGGGCGAACGAGCGGTTTGGGGGTAACGCGACCCACACGACTCGAGAACAAACGGCGGAACGACATAAAACACCTCGCGAATGGAGAACGGGGCGCGCCGACACGGATGAGTTTCGATGATTATCCGCAGCATAAACGCGGTTACAAGGCAACTTCGGTAGTCTGGAGGAAATATGCGCGCGCCGCAGACGCACGCAACGAACTCAATCGTTACAGCAGGCGAATTTCTTCGCCAATTATAACGATTCCATCGTTACGACGGATTGGATGGCCGCGTAGTTTGCGCAGATTCTTCAATAACTCAAAAGTGAGCCACCGCCCGAAGTCTTCGCATCGGGCTTGTCGCACTACTTCTTCTTCCGCTTCGGCTTCGTCGTTTCTTCGCGGACCGGAATCGGAGCGCGGATCGACGATGGCATCATCGTGGTGGGTACGATGACGTAGCCGTGCGGCTCGAGCAACACTGCGAGTTCGTCGGCTTGCAGGAAGGCATTGGGAGTATCGACGCCGGCGATACCGATCGATGCGTACCACATCCGTTCGCGATCGCGCGGATGCAGCACGTCGGGGTCGATCTGGATTCCGCGAACAAGGTCTTTGTCGAACTTCAAGGTTTTCAGGTGGCTGGCGAGTTGTCGCCACGTGATGCCGGTCGAAACGAGGATACCACCCGTCGACTCGACCTGGCGAGCGAGCGCGATGTGGAACGTACCCGGTAACCGGCCGACCGCGAAACCGTTATCGCGAATCGTTTCGAGCAACTCAATGATCCCGTCCATGACTCTCCGCCCGAATGAACGGGTAGCAATCCGTTACGATGTTACAGACACAACTTCATTCTGCCCAGATTACCACAACTGCCAAGGGTTCGGATACTGCACTATTTGCGCATTCTGGTAATGCGACAAATGGCCGCGCGTTTTCCTACACTAAAAGAGCGAACAGGGTATGGTTCGAATCCCGGTCGCAGTTTTGCCAAAAAAGTACCGCCGAAAAGTGATTCCGGCGGGATTGGAATTGGCCAAATTCGGACGTAAGTCGTTGGTGGGTTAGCTACATTCCGCAATTCGGGAGTGAGTTCGCGGAGGGGTGGGTGGTAAGTGCCGAAACCACTTTCCTGCTACCCAATGCCGCCACGATTGGAACCATGCCAGAATTTCTGTAAGCCGCGATACTGTCGAAATACCAAATGATCGCCGAAAAGGGCATGGTTCAAAGCGAGGTTGCCGTTTTGCCGTAAAGTACCACCGAAACTTTGATTCCGGCGTGGTTCCAGACGACCCATTTCGGACGTAAGTCGTTGGTGTGTTAGGTTGATTCCGAAATTCGGCGTGATTCCACGGAAGGGTGGGTGGGTAAGTGGTGGAATCATTCACTGCTACCCAAAATCGCCGCGATTGAACCATGCCCCGAAAGGCGTTTGAGCTTTTCGGGTCACTTCCGCAACCTGTCTACCGCGAGTTTCGCCGCTGCCTCCGCGGTTATATCGCCAAGCCCCTTTGCCCGCAGGTTTGCAATGAATCCTGCCGCCGTCCTTGCCATCGATCGCGGCAAATACAACTCCCTTTTCAACCATCTCGACGCGGAATGACCGGGCTTTCGATATTGGAGGAAGTGCCCACGGACGGTCGTCCGTGGGTTTTGATTCGATATGCCATTGATTGTTACTCGGATATCATTTGCGGAATGCGAGGAATTGTCGATCTTTTGCGACTTTCTTCAGATAGCGGTTGGCGAAATTGGTCAATCGTGATGAAATAGAATTATGAAACTCCTGTCTGCCGTACTGCCGCGGGTGCAGCGTTTGATTCCTTCGTCCGAACGCGGCATGGCGCTCGTCGTCGTGGGGTTCTTGATCGGTCTCGAAGTCGTCGGTCGCATGGCGAGTACCGAGTGGCAAGATGCGCTCGCGGGAGCCGCACTCGTCCTCGGCATCTTGTGTGTGTTGGCGTGGCACCGCACGCAGCCAATTGCCTGGGTGCAGTGGGTTGGCACGTTCCTCGCGGTTCGGGCAAATCGCTTCGATCAGCTGAAGTACGACGTCGGCATCGACTTCCGCGGCACGCCGCCGATGCCGCAACGGATACCCCGACTGGCATTCCTCGCGTTCGCCGTACTCGTCGTGTGGGGCGCACTAGCAGCGCTCGCGTGGTGGGCGTTCCCGAACGGCTGGCGCGAACTGGGAATGCGGACGTCGTACGTGCTGTACCTCATCGTGCTCATGAGTCTGTGGTCGGCACTCGCAGCGTGTATTGCGGCGGGTATTTACTTGCCCGTGTCGATCTTCGATCAGAAAATGCGCCTCGCAGCCGGCGAACGCGATCCGCGTGGCGCTGACGGTGTCGTGCTACTCGGCTACCTGATACTCGCAACGCTCGTCACCTGGATTACCCCGCCCATCTACGGCCTTTCACTCTGCTTGGTGGTGGCCTGTCTCGCATTGGTCGCGGGTCGTTTGAGCCGGGGCGACGATGCCGTCGTGCTGTGGCGATCGGGTGTGGGCAAACCGATCTTCGGCGTACCGATCTGGCGAATCATCACGCTCGGTGTCACCTTCGTCAGCCTCGCCATTTGCGATCTCATTCTCACAGCGTGTGGCGGACGATTGCTGACTGCCCCGGCGCTCGATGCGGCGATGCCCGTAACGGGATTCCTCGGTGCGCTGGCCGCGTGGCTCATACCCGGCATCCTCGTTCTCGGCGTATATCAGGTGATTCTGTTTCGCCGTACCGACCCCACACGCCGGTTGCCCCTCACGGTGAACGTCGAAGGTTCCGCGTTACCGGCCGATTTGAAGTTGGCGAAATCGCGACTGAAACGCTGGGGGTTCCCAACGCGAAAAACGCCTGCCGACACGGAGTGCGTGTCGATTAAACTCGTGCCAACGGAGCAATCGCAGGCACGCGACTTCGACCCGCGTTGGCCGTTGAAAGTGAGCCTGCAAGATCTCGATGGTCCCACATCGAGCGTTACCGGCACGCTCGATATGACGCTCCGGGAACGACTCGCACGCCGCGGCGATATTCGCTTGCGACGTCGGTTCATTCGCGGCGTCGCAAAACTCATTAAACAAGCGACGCTTGCGGTGAAGGAACATCAACGGAACGACAAGCGGCCGAGTGGCGGCCCCGATGGTGGTGGGTTCTGGATCGCCCCGCACTGGTGGTTCATCGAAACGCTACTCTGGGAAGACCCGACCACCGGCAAGAACTCCGACGGCGCGGAGGCACTTCGCCCGATCGGCCCGCCGTATCACCGGCTGTTCGGTGCCCGCGTTCGCCAGCATATGCACCAAGTGTTGCGCACTTTGCACATCGACCTCATCTACCTCGAACAAGGCGTCGGGCACAAACGCCTCGAACAAGTCTTGCGCTCGGTTCTCGAACTTTACGATGTGCATGGCGGACGCAAACGGGCGGAGGAACACCACTTCCACGGCGTGCCGAAAGTCCGCGTGATGATTCACGATTACTCGCCCGGCAACCAGTTCGAGTCCGAAACGTACCCCGAGCCAAAGTTCGACGACGTGAGCCGCTTCCGCGTCTTGCACATCTTCCGCGATCGCGGCGAAAGCGAAGAAACCGTCGACGCCCCATTCGATTACTCCTGGGAACCGATGCCACTCTCGTTGAGTTGAGAGTTATGCTAGAAATTACGCAGTTACTCGAACGGATCGACCGGGGTGAAGCGGCTGCGGCCGAGCAGTTGTTACCGCTGATTTACGATGAGTTACGGAAGCTGGCGGATGCGAAACTGCGCTGCGAACAGCCCGGGCAGACGCTCGACGCGACGGCGCTCGTTGCCACAAAATGGTTTGCGGATATTGATTTTATTTTGAAATTGTCGATGATTGTTACCAAAGGTAGGCCGTCATGGGAATGTTGAGCGCCGAAATGAAACCTGACACTGAAAGCGAACTGCCCCAGGCCCAAAGGCGGGTTGTCATTCGCTCTAAAATGTGGCCGATAATCGTCAAAATGGCTGAAGCCGAAGAGAATACTTGTTACGGAAGTTGTCAATCGACAACTCAGGCAGGAAATGGCGAGGCTCGGGTTGTTGGATAACGAGCCTAAGTAGGTTCCTTAGATTCACCTTGTTTCAAAGGCCAATCGCATGTCACGCATCAATCGACTTATCGCCATCGCCGCCATTACCCTCTTCGTCGTGCCCATCGTCTACGTTGTCGGTTCAGTGGCCTACCACGTTGCGACGCACGAAAAAAAAGGCGAGCCGCGAGTTCGCATGACCTCGGACGCCGAACTGCTCACGTCGATCAATCCCAAAGGGGATGTCGTCCAATCGGCATACATCAAGTGGGAAAATATCGGTGACTGCCCTGTGCGTATGCTTGTGGCCGACATCCAAGCATTCGACGAACGAAACAAAAAGATCGAAAGCGTATCCGGTTATTGTTGCATATTTTGGACCGCAAATAACAACACGCGAGGCGTTCCCAAAGGCGAGGAAATGACTCTTGCGAGCAAGGCAAAACCGCTCCAAGTCGTTGGGTTTGGCCCATTGATAAAACGTATCGAGGTTACACTAGGGAAAGCCTCACAGTACACCCCCGCCGAATTCAACGATTAATCTGTACACTGCAGAAAGAATAAGTGCCGCATGTCACGCATCTGCCTAATAATCGCTATCGCAGCCGTGCTTGCGTTTGTGTTGCCTCTCGGCTATTTCACAATCGGCGATTACTTTCGCGTTGTAAATGCGCAGAAGGCATCGCCTACAGCCCCTACCGCAACCCCGCGCGAACAAGTCGGCAACCCCGAAGCGATTGTGGTCGACACGAAGCTAATCACGGGTGTCAATCCTTGTGGCGTAGAAGTGCAATCGGGCTTGGTTTCATGGAAAAATATCGGAAATTGTCCGATCCGCTTAGTGGTGGTTCGGTTTGAATTGACCGGAGCATATGAAATCGACATCAAAGAATGCGAAGGGGAGATTTGCATTTATTGGGCGGCAAACGATACGCCAGGGATTTTGCCCGGCCAAACGATGAACGACCCACGCTACGCCAAATTTCTCAAGGCGACTTCCAAGGGCGCGTTGATTAGAAAAATGTCAGTGGATATCAGCCGCGTAAGGCAATTCACCACCGCCGAATTCAACGAATAGCCCTAGTGCGTCGTCAAGTCTTGGTTTTGGGGTAAAGTCGCTTTAACTTTATGCGTGCGTCTGCGAGTTTGAATTGCCAGTCGACGCCGCGTTGCTTGGCG